>JAUIEP010000009.1 GCA_030428835.1 Gammaproteobacteria bacterium
CGTCGCGCGGGCGTAGCCGTCGGCCGCGTGTGTCGCCGCCTGTTCGTGCCGCACGAGAACATGGGGGACTTTGCAGTCCTTGAACAGCGCGTCGTAAATGTGCAGTACCGCGCCGCCGGGGTAGCCGAAGATGTATTCAACACCTTCGTCTTCCAGCGCGCGGGCGATCATCTCACCACCGGATAACAGGTCCACGGTTCTTCTCCAAACAAAACGCCCGGCGCGATACCCTCGCCGGTACATTCCTCTCGTGTGAACGCTGCTTTGACGGGCACCTGGGACCGGTACCCGAGATAGCTGCGCCACCCCCTGCGTCAGGCCCGATACACCGTCCGGATTAACCCCCGGAACGCACCTAGGGGGTTTGTCGATCACGAACAGCCCGTGTATCGGTCGCCCTGCGAGGTAGCGCAGTGTCTGGCCCTCAATCCACCCTGATGGGAATGGATTGATACGGGACTCGCTGACAGCTGTGCCAAATGATCGCATTACCACAGTGGGCCAGAGGTCGAGGGTACTCGACGATAGCCGTTGCCATCAGCAAGACAGGCGTATTGTTGCTGTTTGGGTCGACTTAAGTCAACCAAAGCAGTAACTTACCGCGAGATTTATCCGTACTTTGCACAATTGCCAGCGCTTGCGATGTGGGATAATTTTAAGTTGGAATCCAGCGTTTTACGGAGGAATTCCCTTGATTCGCTTACCCTATTTCCCGCTCCTCGCGGCGACCACCCTCTTGTTGTCAGCGGTGTGCGTGCAGGCCGAAACCTACTATCGCTGGACGGACGAGAATGGCCGCCCGGTACACTCCGACCGGCCGCCAACAGCAGGAATCGACTACGAAGTGGTGAACACCGGTTCTCGTCTAAAGCGCGAGGTGGATTCCGAGGAAGGTGCCGTACCGCGGACGGTAGAACCCACCCAGGGCAATGACTTTGAACCGGTGACGATCTCCAAGGTGAAGATCGAAAAGAACCCGGAGTACTGCGCCCGTGCACGGCAGAACATCGAGGTCCTGAATGCCAAGGTACGCATCCAAATGAAGGACGAGAACGGCGAAATCTACTACCTTAGTGACGAAGACCGGGAATTTCAGAAAAAGCGGGCCGAAGAAACCATTAAGGTGCACTGCCCCTGAAACGATAAACGGCGCCCACAACAGGCGCCGGACCTCGCCATCCGACCAACACTCAGGAGTCGCCGTCCCGCGCCTGACGTGGCAATTCCTCCACCACATCGCCCCTAAGGGCATCGAACACAACCTCCCCATCCGCCAACGTGACATACACTCGCTGTCCCGGTCCAAAGTCGCCAGCGAGCAAGCGCTGGGCCAGGGGGTTCTCCAGCTCCTGCTGGATGGCGCGCTTCAGCGGGCGTGCGCCGTAGACAGGGTCGAAGCCCGCAGCGACCAGTTTCTCCATGAACGCCTCGCTGATGTCGAGCTCCAGCTCGCGTTCCGCCAGCCGCGCGCGCAGGCCCTGGAGCTGAATGTCCGCGATACCGCGGATCTGCTCCTGGGCGAGCGGGTGGAAGACCACCGTCTCATCGATGCGGTTGATGAACTCCGGGCGGAAGTGCGAACCCACGACTTCCATGACGGCGGATTTCATTGCGTCGTAATTGCCCTCCCCGGCCATCTCCTGGATCAGGTGTGAACCGAGGTTGGACGTCATCACGACCACCGTATTGCGAAAGTCCACGGTACGGCCCTGGCCGTCCGTCAGGCGCCCATCCTCCAGTACCTGCAGGAGGATGTTGAACACATCGGGGTGGGCTTTCTCCACCTCGTCCAGGAGCAGCAGCGAGTAGGGTCGACGCCGCACCGCCTCAGTCAGGTAGCCGCCCTCCTCGTAGCCCACGTAACCGGGGGGCGCACCGATGAGACGCGCCACGGAATGCTTCTCCATGAACTCGGACATATCCACGCGCACCATGGCGTCCTCCGAGTCAAACAGGAAGTCCGCCAGCGCCTTGCACAATTCGGTCTTGCCCACACCGGTGGGACCGAGGAACAGGAAGGAGCCGTTGGGACGCTTCGGGTCCGACAGGCCGGCCCGGGAGCGGCGCACCGCGTTGGACACCGCCACGACCGCCTCGTCCTGGCCGACCACCCGCTCGTGCAGCGCGGCCTCCATGCGCAACAGCTTCTCGCGGTCGCCCTCCATCATCTTGGACACGGGAATTCCGGTCCAGCGCGACACGACCTCGGCGATCTCCTCGTCCGTCACCTTGTTGCGCAACAGGACCTTGTCGGCGGACTCGTTCTTCTGTGCGAGTTCGAGCTGTTTCTCCAGCTCGGGCATGCGCCCGTACTGCAGCTCCGACATCCGCGTGAGGTCGCCGGCGCGACGCGCCGCCTCGAGCTCCAGCTTCACCTGCTCCAGCTCGCCCTTGATATCCGCGGCGCCCTGCACGGAGGCTTTCTCGCCACGCCAGATCTCCTCCAGGTCGGCGAATTCGCGCTCGACCTTGTCGATTTCCTCGCCCAGCAGCGCGAGCTGCTTGGCCGCCGCGGGGTCTGTGTCCTTCTTCACGGCCTCGCGCTCGATCTTGAGCTGGATGAGCCTGCGCTCGAGCTTGTCCATCGCTTCCGGCTTGGAATCGATCTCCATGCGGATGCGACTGGCCGCCTCGTCGACGAGGTCGATGGCCTTGTCCGGCAACTGGCGATCGGTAATGTAGCGCTGCGACAGGCGTGCCGCGGCGATAATCGCGCTGTCGGTGATGTCGACGCCGTGGTGCACCTCGTAGCGCTCCTTCAGGCCGCGCAGGATGGCAATCGTGTCTTCCTCGTTCGGCTCATCTACCAGCACCTTCTGGAAACGCCGCTCCAGCGCGGCGTCCTTTTCCACGTACTGGCGGTACTCGTTCAGCGTGGTCGCGCCGACACAGTGCAGCTCGCCCCTGGCCAGGGCGGGCTTGAGCATGTTGCCCGCGTCCATGGAGCCCTCGGCCTTGCCGGCGCCGACCATGGTGTGCAGCTCGTCGATGAACAGAATAATGCGACCCTCCTGCTTGGAGAGCTCGTTCAGCACGGCCTTCAGCCGCTCCTCGAAGTCGCCGCGAAACTTGGCGCCGGCGAGCAGCGCACCCAGGTCGAGGGCCAGCACGCGCTTGTCGCGCATACTCTCGGGTACCTCGCCATTGACCACACGCTGGGCGAGGCCCTCGATGATCGCGGTCTTGCCGACACCGGGTTCACCGATAAGCACGGGGTTGTTCTTGGAACGCCGCTGCAGCACCTGGATGGTGCGGCGAATCTCGTCGTCGCGGCCGATGACCGGGTCCAGCTTGCCCTGCTCCGCGCGCTCGGTTAGGTCGATCGTGTACTTGTCCAGCGCCTGGCGGTTTTCCTCCGCCTCGGGATTGTCGACCGTTTCGCCGCCACGCACCGCCGCGATGGCGGCCTTGAGCGCGGGCGCCGTCACGCCGCTCTTCTTGAGCAGCTCCGCGGCGCTGTGCTTGCCCTCCAACATGGCGAGCAGGGCCAGCTCACTGGAAATGTAGGCGTCCCCGCCCTGCTGGGCGAGCTTGTCGGTGAGATTGAGCACGCGCCCCATGTCGCTCGACATGTGCACGTCACCACCGGTGCCGGACACGCGCGGCAGGCGCTCGAGCTCGGCTTCCACGCCGGCACCGAGCGCCCCGAGGTCAGCCCCGGCCTTTTGCAGCAAAGGCCGGCAGGGGCCGCCCTTCTGGTCCAGCAGCGCGCTCAGCAGGTGCACGGGTTCGATATAGTTGTGGTCGCGTCCCAGCGCCAGTGACTGGGCGTCCGCCAGGGCCAGCTGCAGCTGGTTCGTAAGTTTGTCCATTCGCATTGCAAATCTCCTTCCGGACGCCCGGGTTGGGGCGTCACATGCTTTGCGTTCGATATGGGGGCAAATAGCCCTGTTTCAAGTGGGGCGAAAGGCCGCTCACGCGGAAAAACCGATCAGACTGGCCATGCGGCCGGTCACACCGTCCCTGCGGTAGGAGAAGAACCGCCCGGGCTCGCTGAACGTGCAGTGCTCACCCCCGTAGATGCGGGTGATGCCCGCGGCCGCGAGGCGTATGCGCGCCAGCCCGTAGAGGTCCGCGAAACTGTGCCCGGGAGCGTCCGCGGCGTCGCGGAAACAGGCGGCGGTTGCATGCCCGGCGCCCCCGGCGCGCGCCAGGAACGCGGCCCGGACTTCCGGTCCGACCTCGTAGGCTCCCGGGCCGATGGCGGGGCCGAGCCAGGCCAGCAGGTCACCCGGGGAGGTGTGCATGGCGGCGAGGGTCGCCTCGAGAACCCCCTCCAGCAGGCCGCGCCATCCCGCGTGCGCGGCGGCGACCTCGTCGCCGCGGCTGCTGGCGAAGAGCACCGGCAGGCAGTCCGCGGTCAGGACGGCGCAGGTAGCCCCGGCCTCGCGGCTGACGCTGGCGTCGGCCTCGGGCGGAGAGAGGGCATCACTAGCCTGCACCACGCTCGTCCCGTGCACCTGCTGCAGCCAGCCCACTCGCGCCCCCGGCGGCAGCGCCGCGGCCAGGCGCGCCCGGTTCTCGCCGACCGCGGCCTCGTCATCGCCTACATGGGAGGCCAGGTTGAGCGCCGCGTAAGGCCCCTGCGACACCCCGCCCGCGCGGGTCGTACACAGGGCAAAAACGGAAGCGGGCGCGGGCCAGTCCGGCCGCAGCCAGATCATGGCTCGGGGTCTTCCGCAGCCAGCACCGCGAGCAGGTTTTCGAGGTCGGCGGGCAGCGGGCTGGAGAACTCAACCCGCTCCGCGTGCGCGGGGTGCGTGAGGGCCAGCGTGCGCGCGTGCAACGCCTGTCGCCCGAAACCGCGCAGGGTATCGATGAGTTCGGCGGACGCCCCGGGCGGTATGCGCGGCCGCCCCCCGTAGACCGGGTCGCCTACGAGGGGGTGGTGGCGGTGCGCCATGTGCACGCGAATCTGGTGTGTCCGCCCGGTCTCCAGTTGCACCGCGATCTGCGTGTGGTGCCCGAAGCGCCGCTCGATGCGGTAATGCGTCACCGCCTCCTTACCCGCGGTCGCGACCACGGCCATTTTCTTGCGCTGGCGGGGATGGCGGCCGATCGGCGCATCCACGGTGCCGCCCCCTGTCATGCGCCCGATGCACACGGCCGCGTACTCGCGCTTTACGCTGCGCGCCTGCAGCTGGCTCACGAGGTGATGGTGGGCCGCCAGGGTCCGGGCGACGACCAGGAGGCCGGAGGTGTCCTTGTCCAGCCGGTGCACGATGCCGCCACGGGGCAGCTGCGCGAGTTCGGGCGCGTGGCCCAGCAGGGCGTTGACCAGCGTGCCTGCCGCGTGGCCCGCGGCGGGATGGACCACGAGGCCGGCGGGCTTGTCGAGCACGATGATGGCCTCGTCCTCGTGCACGATATCGAGCTCGATGGCCTCCGGCTCCCAGCCGACCTCATCGCCCAGTTCCGCGCGCAGCGTCAGCACCGCGCCGCCGGCGACCTTGTCGCGCGGGCGCAGCCGGCGCGTGTCCACGGTCAGTTCCCCGCCCAGGATCCAGGACTTGAGGCGGGAGCGGGAATAATCGGGGAACAGTTGCGCAGCCACCTGGTCCAAGCGGCTACCGTGCATCTGGGGAGGTACCTGTGCCTCAAGTTCAACGCGTTCAACCATGCGATTTGCGGTTTATACCCCTGCTCCGGTGTGCTTAAATACGCGCCGACAAGATAGTAGCACGCCCTGAATGAACCCCTTGAAGCACATCCTGGTCCTGGTTTTAACCGTCCTCCTGGTCGCCTGCGCGAGCACGGATGACGAGCCCGTCGCCGATACCGGCGAACAGCAGCTGTACGAGGAGGCGCAGCGCCACCTCAGCAATTCCAACTACGACCTGGCGGTGCGCAGCCTGCAGCTCCTGGAGTCCCGCTACCCCTTCGGGCGCTACGCGGAACAGGCCCAGTTGGAACTGATCTACGCCCACTACGGCGCCTACGAGCACGAGGCCGCGGTGGAGGCGGCGGAGCGTTTCATCCGCCTGCATCCGCAGCACCCGAACGTGGACTACGCCTATTACATGAAGGGGCTGTCAGCCTACACAGGCAACGAGGACATCTTCGTGCGCTTCCTGCCGACGGACGTCACGAAACGCGATACCAGCCACGCCAAGGAAGCCTTCGCGGAGTTCGCGCAGCTGCTCGCGCGCTATCCGGACAGCCCCTACGCCGCGGATGCCAAGGCGCGCATGGTCGCCCTGCGCAACCAGTTGGCGCGGCACGAGATCAACGTCGCCAACTACTACCTGCGTCGCGGCGCTTACCTCGCCGCCGTGAACCGGGGGCGTTACGTGGTGGAGAACTTCCAGCGCACACCCGCTGTCGCGGATGCACTGGCTGTCATGGCGCTGGGCTATCACCTGCTGGACCTGCCCGACCTCGCGCACGACGCCGAGGCGGTACTCGCCATGAACTACCCGGACCATCCGTCGCTGGACAAGAACGGAGAATTCAGGAACGAATACCGCGAGGGCGGCCTGGAACGCTCGTGGCTCAATCGCGCTTCGTTCGGCCTGTTCGATCCACCCGAGCCGCCGCAGTTCGACAGCAGGCCGCGACTGTAAAATGCCACCCGGCTAGTCGCCGATCTTCCAGCCCGAGGTGATCGGGTAGCGCCTGTCGCGGCCGAAACCGCGCTTGGTAATGCGCACACCGATCGGCGCCTGGCGGCGCTTGTACTCGTTGAGGTCCACCAACCGCACCACGCGAAATACCTGGTCGCGATCCATACCCGCGGCGATGATGGCCTCGGCACTCATGTCCCGCTCCACGTACATCTCCAGGATCCGGTCCAGCACATCGTAGGGCGGCAGGCTGTCCTCATCCTTCTGGTCCGGCGCCAGTTCCGCCGAGGGCGGGCGATCGATCACCCGCTGCGGTATACATGGCCCGCGCGAATTCCGGTGGCGGCAGAGCTCAAACACGAGGGTTTTCGGCACATCCTTCAACACGTCGAAGCCTCCGGCCATGTCGCCGTACAGCGTCGAGTAGCCCACCGCCATCTCGCTCTTGTTCCCGGTGGTGAGCACAAGAAAGCCCTTCTTGTTGGAGATCGACATGAGCAGCACGCCGCGGCAGCGCGCCTGCAGATTCTCCTCCGTCGTGTCGGGCGCAAGTCCGGCGAACTCATCGGCGAGGCTCGCCATGAACGCATCGTACAGTGGCTCTATGGAGATCACCTTGTAGTTCACGCCCAGGTTGCGCGCCTGCTCCGCCGCGTCTTCCACACTCATCCGGGAGGTATAGCGGAAGGGCATCATCACGGCCTCGACCCGCCCGGGGCCGAGCGCGTCCACGGCGACCGCCAGCGTCAGGGCTGAGTCCACACCGCCGGAGAGGCCCAATACGACACCGGGAAAGCCGTTCTTGTCGACATAATCGCGCACACCGAGTACCAGCGCGCGCCAGGTGGCCTCCAGCTCACCCAGCGGCTCGGCAACACTGGGCCCGCTGAGCGTCGCGGCACCGGCGTCGAAGGCGGCGGCCAGCCAGTAATCCCCCTCCTCGAAATTCGGCGCGGCAGCGACAACCTCGCCGTCCGCATCCACCGCAAAGGATCCCCCGTCGAACACCAGTTCGTCCTGGCCGCCCACCTGGTTGACGTACACGATGGGCATACCGGCTTCGCGCGCACGCCGGCCCACCAGTTCCCAGCGCTCGTGGCGCTTGCCGCGGTGGTAGGGCGAGGAATTGATATTGAGGAGCAGGTCCGCGCCCGCCGCCGCGACCTGCCGCGTGGGCGCCTCTTCCCAGATGTCCTCGCAGATCGAGAGACCGACACGCACACCGAGAATATCCACCACGCACGGCGCGTGACCCGGCTCGAAATAGCGCTTCTCGTCGAATACCTGGTAGTTCGGCAGGGACTGCTTGCGATACTCGGCGATAATCTCGCCGCGGTGCAACACGCCGGCGACGTTGTAGAGCCTCCCCTCCTCCCGTCGCGGGTATCCCACCACGGCGTAGGCCGCGCCCCGCATCGCCGCGCACAGTCGCGCGAGCGACTGTTCAATGCGCAGTTCGATGCTGGGCCGCAGTAGCAGGTCTTCCGGTGGATAGCCGGACAATGTCAGCTCGGGAAACACGATGACGGGGTCAGCGCAGTGCGCCTGCGCGCGCTGGATCGCGTCGATCACCTTGTCCGTATTACCCTCGAAATCACCCACATGGGTGTTGAGCTGGGCCATGAGAATGTTGAGGGTGGGCATGCGGTACTGCGCTCGTCTCGCCGGATCAGGGCCGCTATTGTCCGGAAAAGTGACGCCCAGAGCCAGCCCTATACCGCGCGCAGCCTGTTACACTACGGCGCAGGACAAGACGGCCCCGAGACCCGGAAACCCGCCACGGTGAACCGCCCAGCGATACTGACGAAGCCCGAGCCGACCTCGCCCGGCCACCAGAACCTCGCCCTCTTCCGCGTCTACATCGGCTACCGCTCCCTGCTCTCGATCGTCCTGCTGATCATGCTGGTGAGCCCCAATACCCGGCAGCTGGTCGGCATCCTCAACCCCGCGGTGTACACCAGCGTTGCACTCGCTTACCTGGCGACCAGCGTCCCTCTCGTGGGGTCGCTGTCCACCCGCCTCAGTCGCAGCCAACAACTGATGACGGCGGTATTCCTCGTCGATATCGCGGCCATCACCCTGATGGCGGACGCCAGCGGCGGCATGCTAAGCGGGCTGCCGGTGCTGCTCGTGATCACGGTCGCCGCGAGCGCGGTCCTGGTCAGCAATCGCACGCTGGCAACACTGATCGCGGCGCTGAGCGTGCTCGCCATTCTGCTCGATACCGTCTGGCTCATCCTGCAGGGGCACGGCAATACCAGTTCCCTGTTCCCCGCGGGCCTGCTCGGGCTGCTTATCTTCGGTGTCTCCCTGATGGTGCAGCCCATCGCGCACCGACTTGGGCGCGCCGAGGAACTGGCGCGCAACCGCGCGAGTGATCTCTATACCCTGCAGCGCCTCAATGAACAGATCGTGCAGCACATGCAGACCGGCATCCTGCTGGTCGACGGCGAGGGCACGGTGCGTATCATGAACAAGGCGGCGATCGGCCTGCTGGCGCCCGACCGCCCCATCGCCATGGAACAGGGGCGGAAACTGTCGGACTACTGCCCGGAGCTGGCGGAGCAGTTCTGGCAGTGGAAGGAAACCGGCGTCCACCGCGCCAGGCCCTTCACGGTAACCGAGGGCTCCCCGGCCATTATCGCCAATTTCCGCGACCTGCAACCCAGCGCAAACCGCGAGGCGCTGGTGTTTGTCGAAGACTACACGCCGGTGACGCAATACGCCCAGTCACTCAAGCTGAATTCCCTCGGCCGCCTGACCGCGAGCATCGCCCATGAGATCCGCAATCCGCTCGGGGCGATCAGTCACGCGGCGCAGCTGCTGCAGGAGTCGAAGGATTTGTCGGCATCCGATCAACGCATGGCCGAGATCATCGAGAGCCACTCCGACCGGGTCAACCAGATTGTCGAGAGCGTGATGCAGATATCCAGGCGCGAACCGCCCCGGCCGGAGTACCTGCTGCTCGGCAGCTGGCTCGCAGACTACGTCAGCGGCTACCTGGATGACCTCAACCGCGAAGCCGACGTGACCATCGACTGCGCCTACCCTGAGCTGCTGGTCGAGTTCGACCCCGAGAACCTGCAGCGGGTGTTCGGCAACCTGCTGGACAACGCCCTGCGCCACAGCAAGATGGCGATTGACCGCGAATCAGCGCGCATCGAGGTCAGCCTGGATTTCGCCACGCACCTGTGCCACGTGGACGTCATCGACTACGGTACGGGCGTACCCGCCAGCGAACTATCGAAACTGTTCGAACCGTTCTATACCACGCGCGCGGAGGGAAGCGGGATGGGCTTGTACCTTTGCAAGGAATTATGTGAAATCAACAATGCGGATCTTGCCTATCGCACAACGAGCAATGGCGAGAGCTGTTTCCGCATCTCCATGAACCAGAGAGCACTGTAGCGATGGCACAAAGCGTCCTCATAGTCGACGACGAGCCGGATATCCGCGAACTCCTCGACATTACCCTGTCGCGGATGGGTTTGGAGACGCACAGCGCCGCCACCCTGGCCGAGGCGCGCGACCTCGTCGCCTCGGTAGCACCCGATCTCTGCCTGACAGACATGCGCCTGCCGGACGGCAACGGCATCAGCCTGGTCGAGTACATCCAGGGCGAGTTCTCCCACATCCCCGTGGCGATGATCACCGCCCACGGCAGCGTGGAAACCGCCATCACCGCCCTCAAGGCGGGGGCCTTCGATTTCATCAGCAAACCGATAGAGCTCGACAACCTGCGCAATCTCGTGAGTTCCGCGCTGCAGCTCGAGGGCGACACCAGCGCCGCCGAGCACGCGGTGGACGAGGAGCTGATCGGCAAGGCACCGGCCATCCAGACGCTGCGCAAGCAGATCGCCAAATTGGCGCGCAGCCAGGCGCCGGTGCATATCCATGGGGAATCGGGTAGCGGCAAGGAGGTCGTGGCCAGGCTCATTCACAACAACGGACCGCGCGCGGCAGGTGCTTTTGTCGCGGTCAACTGCGGCGCAATCCCGCCGGAGCTGATGGAAAGCGAGTTGTTCGGGCACATGAAAGGCAGCTTCACCGGCGCCAGCCACGACAAGGTGGGCCTGTTCCAGGCGGCCGCTGGCGGCACCCTGTTTCTCGACGAGGTCGCCGATCTACCGCTTGCCATGCAGGTCAAGTTGTTGCGCGCCATCCAGGAAAAATCGGTACGACCTGTTGGCGCCAGCAAGGAACAAAGCACAGACATCCGCCTCCTGAGCGCGACCCACAAGGACCTGGCGGCCGAGGTGGAGGCAGGGCGGTTTCGCCAGGACCTGTACTACCGCATCAATGTGATCGACGTCTCGGTACCGGCCCTGCGCGAGCGACTCGGGGACCTGCCCGCACTGACCGATAACATATTGCGCAAGATTGAGGGCGTCGACGGGCAGGCCGGTGCGAAACTCGACGCTTCGGCCCTCGCGGCCCTGGCCCGTTACAATTTTCCAGGCAACGTGCGCGAGCTGGAAAACATGCTGGAGCGAGCCCTGGCGCTGTCCGACGGCACCGTCATAACGGCGGATGACCTGCAGTTTTCCAGCAGCACGCCGCCCCCTGTGGCGAAGACGGAACCGGAAGAAGTCGCGACGAGCAGTACGGAACAACCGCGCGGCTGGGTGCGCGACGCCTACGGCGACCTGGAAGGCTACCTCGAGGACATCGAACGCGAGATCATCAGCGCCGCCCTCGAGGAATGTCGCTGGAACAAAACCGCGACCGCCAAGTTGCTCGGGGTCAGTTTTCGCAGCCTGCGCTACCGGCTGCAGAAACTGGATCTCGTTGACTGACGGAATCACCAGCACTCGCCCGGGAGCCCCGGGCCACCACTGCCCTTGACCCCCAGCCTGTCCAGCGACAGCGTGCCGCACCGCGTGTCGTGGCGCTGCCGGTGTTGCGGCACGGCCAGGAGGATGTAACCCCGCTCGTGGCTCCGCAATTCCACGAGGTACACGCTGCCGGGTGAATCGCCGGCAATCGGAACGCCACGGCCATCGATCGCGGTCCGTCCGGCGGGTACACCCAACTGCGCGAGGCTCGTCGCCGGCTGGCGATGGGCCTGGATGAACTGCTGCTGGCGCATGTGCAGTTGCAGCAGGTATGCCTGCGCCAGCCGCCGCTGCGCGACCAGCACATGCTGCCGGTAACCCGGCAGTGACAGCAGGAGCAGGAGCGACAGGATCACCAGGACGACGAGAATCTCGACGAGCGTCACGCCCCGCGGAGCGCACTCAGAGCGGATCGGTCGCCGGAAATCGCCAGTAAACGCCATACAACTCCCCCGCGCGGTCACCCCCGGGAGGCGTGGCACCCTCCGCTGCGGGCAGGCCGAGCATCACACCGCGCACCGCCGTGCCTTGCGCCCCGTCCTGGACCACTTCCACGCGCACCTCGAACAGCGCGAACGGCGCACCCGCGGCAGATACCTCGCCACCGCCGAGCGGCACGCCCTCGAGCGTCGCGGGAGCGCGACGGACAACGCGGTACTCTATCCCGGCCCCCGCCAATTCCTCCGGCAGGGCGGCGAGTCCGCCACTGTCGCACCCCGCGCCGGCGCTCGCCGCGAAACAGCGCACAGCACCCACCGGCGAGGCAGGGTCGAAATTGGCACCGTACCGCGCGACCTCACTCGCCACCGCGCGGGCACGAACCAGCGCCTGCGCCGCGAACAGTTCATTGTTCGCCATGTGCAACTGTTGCGTGGACGATTCCACGACGGACGTCGCCACCAGGGCGAGCAGGAACAGGTAGATGAGCGCGAGCAGCAGGATGGCGCCGCGCATGCGCGCGATTCGTCGCATCGCCCTAATCCGCGCGTTCAAGGCGGCGCGTTGCGCGGTCCAGCGCGACGGTCTGGCTCAGCACCCTGCGCAGGAAGCCGTCATCGCGGGCCGGAACGTGCAGCGCGCCCAGGGTATAGCCGACACGCTCCCGGTGGCCACTCACCGGCAGGATGCTGCGCGCCAGCAGGTGCACCCGCGCGGCGACGACCCGGTCCAGGTCAGTGCCTGCGGGCGCCGGGACGAATTGCTCCGCGGTACCGTCGCCGTCCGCATCGACACCGTACTCGACCTGCAGGTGTTCGATACCCTCCACCAGGCAACGCGCCAGCATACGATTCCCGGCGAGCGTCTCGGTGCAAAGCTGTGGTACACCTTCCGCACCGCGCTGCACGGCATAGATGCGGGCCACCGCCGGCCACAGGCTGACACCGGCTGCCGCATAGGACCCCGCCGCGATATCCCGGGGGCGGAGCTGTTCCCAGCGCAGCGGCACGCCGTCCTCCACCCGCAGGTACCAGTTCAACACCGTCGAGGACGTGAGCGAGGGCGCGGGGACACCCGCCAACTGGGCTGGCGTCGCGGCCACCCGGCGCAATGCGAGCAGGTCATTCCCAGGGCGCAGGTTATCCGGGTCGATGCAGTCCAGCGGTTGCCCGGTGACCGTGACCGGCACCCCGCCCGCCGCCCAGTCGTCGACCACATCCAGTGGCACGTCGGAGGCGAGCGCCCACGGGGCAGCGCCACAATCCACCGCTACCGTTGGTGCCGGGGGTAGCGCCGCACCCGGTATGCCGGCATGAAACCCGGCCATCGCAAGGTCGCGTGTCACCAGGCGCAGCGCGTGCCGCCCGTTCTCCTGCAGGCGCGCGAGCTCCTGCGAATAGAAGTGATGGCGGCGGCTGTTGGCGTACGTCGCGACCATGGCGGCACTGAGCGACACACCCAGCGCGAGCGCGATCAGCAGTTCGACCAGCGTCAGGCCGCTCCGGCGGTTCACGTGACGCTCGCGAGCCGGGCCGAAAACACGACCTGGCGCCTGCCCGGATTCTCCGGCGGCGCACCATCCGCACCGCAATGCACGGCCCCGGCGCCCGGCTCCCCGACGCGCCCCTGCCAGGTGAGTGTTACCGTGACCTCCCGCCCCGCTCGCTGGACACATGCCCGGGCGCCGTGCAGTCGCCCGAGGCGGCTGGCGCCGGCCACACCGGTCACGGCACCCAACCCGGACGCGACCTCCCACAGGTCGTAATGCGCAAGTTCGATCGGCGTGCAGGGTGCGTGGCGACAATCGACCTCGGGCGTATGTGCCGGTCCCGCTACCAGGTCGGTCGCGGCGTACTCATCAACGGCGCGCGGATTTGCCTCGACCCGCGCGAGCAGGTCCTGCGCCAGCACCAGGGCCACCGTGTGCTGCAGCGCGCTGTGCGTCGCGCGCTGGCCCGCGATCTGGCTGGAGAGGAGGCCCAGGACACCGGCTGAAAACAACAGGAGCGCAACAAGGAACTCCGCCAGGCCGACGCCTGCTGCACGGCCCGCTTTCCGCCGCGCTCCCCGTTTCACTACGCGCCCGCGCACGGTGCATCACCCTCATGCAAACGGGCGCGGCCCGCGATATTGATCACCACCGCGCGCGGCGCGATCGCGCTGCCCGCGGGGGGACAAACCATCAAGGTCTGGTTGCTGCGGGACGTGCCGTCCGGCAGAAAGTTGATAGCGCGCTCGGCATACCCCGTGCCGGCGCCGTTTCGCACGCTGAAGCCGTGCGGGACACCGGAAAAAATGTGCAGGACCTCGTCGCTGCCCGCATCCACGCTGCGATCGCGATCGACATTGGCGAAGATCATCCAGCCCTGGGCGTAGTCGCCGGCGCAACTGGCTTCGCCCGAGTGGGCGATGAGCGACGGACAGAGCGTCACGGGAACGCTGCGCAAAACCGCCTCGCTACGCGCCAGGTTAATGGCGGACAACAGCCGCGTCGATTCGACGCCGACGCGCACGCGGTGCAGGACACTGGTCATGAGCGGCGCCGCGGCAGCCAGCGACAGCGCCGCGATGAGCATCACCACGAGCAGTTCGATCAGGGTAAAACCCCGCGACCGGGGTAAGGCAGACATCCTGTCCACGACACACCTCCTTGGTGCCACCAGCATAGCAACGTCCGGCGGAGATACCAGCGCCTGCCGTTATCTGGCCGAATCTGGCGGGATGGGATGCGTGACCGGGGTTCGGTCGAATGTCGTCCTAGAGGTTTACCGCGTCGATGCGCAGTTCTCTCGGCAGGGAAAAGGTCACGTTCTCCGGGCGGCCCGCCACTTCCTGCGGCGGGTCTGCGCCGAGCGCACAGAGTCCCTCGACCACTTCCCGCACCAGCACCTCGGGCGCGGAGGCGCCGGCGGTGACGCCGATGCGCGTCTTGCCCTCGAGCCAGCGCGGGTCGATGTCACCCGCGCCGTCCAGCAGGTGGGCCTCCGCGCCCATACGCTCGGCGAGTTCGCGCAGGCGGTTGGAGTTGGAGCTGTTGGGCGAGCCCACCACCAGCAACAGGTCGCAGCGCTGCGCGAGCTGCTTGACCGCGTCCTGGCGGTTCTGCGTGGCGTAGCAGATGTCGTCCTTGCGCGGACCCTCGATGTTCGGGAAGCGCGCGCGCAGCGCGTCGATCACGCGCGCCGTGTCGTCCATCGAGAGGGTCGTCTGGGTCACGTAGGCCAGGTTATCCGGGTCGCGCACCTCGAGACTGCCGGCCTGTTGGTCATCCTCCACCAGGTAGATTTCCCCGCCAGCGCTGCGGTCGTACTGCCCCATGGTGCCCTCGACCTCGGGGTGACCGCGGTGGCCGATGAGGATGCACTCGCGCCCCTGCAGGCTGAGGCTGGCGACCTCCACGTGCACCTTGGTCACCAGCGGGCAGGTCGCGTCGAACACCTTGAGGGAGCGTTGGCCCGCCTCCTGGCGCACAGCCTTGGAGACACCGTGGGCACTGAAGATCACGATGCAGTCGTCCGGCACCTCGTGCAGCTCGTCGACGAAAATGGCGCCGCGATCGCGCAGGTCATCAACCACGAAACGGTTGTGCACTACCTCGTGGCGCACGTAGATAGGGGCGCCGAATACCTCGAGGGCCCTGTTCACGATGTCTATCGCCCTGTCGACGCCGGCGCAGAAACCGCGGGGATTGGCCAGTTGAATTTCCATGCTGTCCTGTCGTACCGGGGTCCGGGCCCGCTCAGTGCAGTTCCGCCGGCTCGACCCGGTGAATGAGTACGTCAAACAGTATTGTACGCCCGGACAGCGGGTGGTTGAAATCCACCGTCACCTCGTCGTCGTCAAACGCGACGATCATGCCGGGCAACTCGCCCCCGGAGGAGTCGGCAAAGGAGTACACCAGGCCGACCTGCAGGTCGCCGTCGCCGTCGAAGCGGTCCCGCGCCACCCGCTGGACATTGTTCTCGTTGGGCTGGCCGAAGGCGTTCTCCGGCTCGACGGTGAACATCTGGCGATCACCCGCATTCAACCCGAATAGGAGTCGTTCGAACCCGGGCAGCAGGCTGCCGTCGCCGATAACGAAATCCACGGGCTCACCCCCGAAGTTGGTATCGACCTCCGAGCCGTCCTCCAGGCTCACGGAAAAATTCAGGAACACGCGCGTGCCTTCGCTGACGGGTACACTGCTCACGCGGTCGCCTCCCGGGCGTCGCGGTGCAGCAGGCTGTCGAGAATCATGCATGCGGCGCCCACGCTGATGGCCGAATCGGCGAGGTTGAATGCCGGAAAATAGTAGCCCCCGTAGTGCACGGAGATGAAATCGACCACGTAGCCGAGGGTGACGCGGTCGTACAGGTTGCCCAGCGCTCCCGCGAGGATAAGCGCGACGGAGAACGCCAGCAGTCGCTGGTTGCGCGGCATGACGAACAGCCAGATGATGAGCGCGACACTGACGCCCGAAGCGACAATGGTGAAAAAGTAGCGCTGCCAGCCGCCGGCCTGGTCGAGGAAGCTGAAGGCGGCGCCCGTGTTGTGCGCCAGGGTGAGATTGAACCAGGAGAACACTTCCTGCGGGCGGCCGTAATCGAGGTGGGCGCTGGCCAGGCCCTTCGTGTACTGGTCCAGGAGTATCAGCACGAGCGCAAGGCCGTACCAGGCGAACGCCAACGTGCCGTTACGCAAAGTGGCGCACCTCACCGGAACCGTCGACGTTCTCGACGCAGCGGCCGCACAGGGTCGGGTGAGCCGGGTGGGAGCCGACATCGGCGCGGCGGTGCCAGCAGCGCTCACACTTGTCATCGGCAGACACCGCGACACTCAGCTTCAATCCCGCAATACCGGTGGCGGCCGCGTCTTCACCCGCATCGTCCAGCGGCGCGACGACGGCGTCGGACGTGATGAGCACAAAGCGCAGTTCCTGCCCGAGTTCACGCAGTTGCGCCGCGAGCGCCGCATCGCAGTAGAGCGTCACCGCGGCGTCCAGGCCACCCTTCAACACGCCGGCGGCGCGCTGGTGTTCCATCTCGCGATTGACCGCGGAGCGCACCGCCATCACGCCCTGCCAGTAGGCATGGCCCATGGCGGCGTCATCCGCCTGTCGCGCGAGTCCCTCGTACCAGGTGACCAGCATCACCGACTCCGGCCGCTCGCCGGGCAGGTTCTCCCAGATCTCCTCGGCCGTGTAGCTGAGGATAGGCGCGATCCAGCGCACCAGGGCTTCAGCGATGTGATACATCGCGCTCTGCGCCGAGCGCCGGGCCACGCTGTCGGCCCGCGTGGTGTACTGGCGATCCTTGATGATGTCCAGGTAGATCCCGCCGAGGTCAGTGGCGCAGAAGTTATGCAGTTTCTGGTAGACCTGGTGAAAATGGTAGCCGCGATAGAGCGCCTCCAGTTCATCCTGCAGCCGCGCCGCCTGGTCGACCGCCCACTGGTCGAGGGGCAGCATGTCCGCGAACGGCACGGCGTCGCTGTGCGGGTCAAAGCCATTCAGGTTGGACAACAGGAAGCGCGCGGTGTTGCGAATGCGCCGGTAGGAATCGGCCGTGCGCTTGAGGATCTCGTCGCTGACCGCGACTTCGCCGCGGTAGTCCGTCGCCGCCACCCACAGGCGCAGGATATCGGCGCCCAGATCGTTCATGACTTTCATCGCGGGCACGATATTGCCGAGCGACTTGGACATCTTGCGCCCCTCGCCGTCCACGGTGAAGCCGTGGGTGAGCACCGTGCGGTACGGCGCCTCTCCCTCGATCGCCATCGCGGTCAGCAGCGAGGACTGGAACCAGCCGCGGTGCTGGTCGGAACCCTCCAGGTACAGGTCGGCCGGGAACTGCAAATCCGCGCGCTTGTTCAGCACGCAAGCGTGGGTCACGCCGGAGTCGAACCAGACATCGAGGGTGTCGGTGACCTTCTCGTAGTCCACGGCCTCCGCGCCGAGCAACTCCGCGGGGTCGAGGTCGAACCAGGCATCGATGCCCGCCTCCTCGATCTTCAGCGCGACCTGCTCCATCAGCTCGCTCGTGCGCGGGTGCAACTCGCCCGATTCGCGGTGCAGGAACAGCGTGATGGGAACACCCCAGGTGCGCTGCCGCGAGATGCACCAGTCCGGGCGGTTGCCCAGCATCGCATCGATGCGCGCCTTGCCCCACTCCGGCAGCCAGGTCACCTTCTCGACCGCGTCTTTCGCGCTGTCCAGCAGCCCGTTCTGCTGCATGCTGACGAACCACTGGGGCGTCGCGCGGAAAATAATCGGCGTCTTGTGGCGCCAGCAGTGCGGATAGGAGTGCTCGTAGCGCTCGTGATGCAACAGCGCGCCCCGCTCGGCCAGCAGTTCGATGATGGCGTCGTTGGCCTTCAACACGTGCTGGCCGCCGAACAGCGGTGTGTCGGGCAGGTAGACGCCGTTGCCGCCCACCGGGTTGTAGACCTCGAGGTCGTACCGCTGGCCCACGACAAAGTCGTCCTGGCCGTGCCCGGGCGCCGTGTGCACGGCGCCCGTACCGGCCTCGGTGGTGACGTGGTCGCCAAGGATCACAGGCACCTCGATGTCCAGGAAGCAGTGCCGCAGCAACTGGTGCTCAAGCGCGACACCCTTGCAGCGCCCCAGCACCTTGACGCCGTCGAGTCCGAAGCGGGCGGCACACGCCTCCGCCAGCTCCTGCGCAACCAGCAGCGCGCGTTCGCCCGCGTCGAGCAGCACGTATTCAAGCTCCGGATGCAGGCACACGGCGCGGTTGGCTGGCAGTGTCCACGGCGTGGTGGTCCAGATGGGGATCGCGATTTCACCCGGGAAGTTCGCGCCGCAGGCGGCGTTGATGGCCGCCGCGTCCACCGCGGTGAAGGCCACGTCGATGGCCGGGGACACCTTGTCGGCGTATTCCACCTCGGCCTCGGCGAGGGCGGAACCACAGTCCATGCACCAGTGCACCGGCTTGAAGCCCTTGTGCAGGTGGCCGTTGGCGACGATCGCCTGCAGCGCACGCACGATGTTCGCCTCGAAGACGTAATTCATCGTGAGGTAGGGGTTCTCCCATTCGCCCAGCACACCCATGCGCATGAAGACCTCGCGCTGGGCGTCCACCTGCGAGGTGGCGTATTCCCGGCACTTCTGGCGAAACTGGGCGGGCGTCACCTTGTTGCCGGGCTTACCTACCTTCTTCTCGACATTCAGCTCGATGGGCAGGCCGTGACAGTCCCAGCCCGGGACATAGGGGGCGTCGAAGCCGTCGAGCGTGCGTGAGCGCACGATGATGTCCTTGAGGATCTTGTTGACCGCGTGACCGACATGCAGGTCGCCGTTGGCGTATGGCGGGCCGTCGTGCAGCACAAATTTCGGGCGCCCCGCGCTGGCCTCGCGGATCTTCGCGTACAGGCCGGAATCCTGCCACTGCTTTAGGCGCGCGGGCTCGCGCTGGGCGAGACTCGCTTTCATGGGGAATGCCGTCTGCGGCAGGTTCAGTGTGTCTTTGTAATCACTCATACCGTTTCTTAACGTGTACCGGCGCGGGCAAACCAGTCCCGTGCCGCTTCGATGTCCCGCCCGATCTGCTCCCTGAGCGCCGCGACGGAATCAAACTTGCGCTCGTCCCGCAGCTTGCTGCGAAAGGTCACCTCGATGTGCCTGCCGTAGAGCTGCACCTCGCGGTCGAGCAGGTGCACCTCCAGATTGGCCTTGATGCTGTCGTTCACCGTGGGCCGCACACCCACGTTGGCCACGCCCTGCACGCCTGCGAGTCCCGCCCCGCTCACCTCCACCGCGAACACACCCGAGAGCGGCGAGCGCAGTCGCCGCAGCTCGAGGTTCGCCGTCGGCACACCGATGCTACGCCCCAGCTGGCGGCCGTAGATCACCCGGCCACTGATGCTGTAGGGGCGACCCAGCAGCGCCTCGGCCTCCGCGAAATCCGCCCTCTCAAGCGCCTCGCGGATGCGCGTGCTGCTGACGCGCTCGCCGGCGATCTCCAGGGTCGGCGTGGGGCCCGCGTCGTAACCGTGGCGTTTGCCCTCACGCTGGATAAAGGCCACGTCGCCCTGCCGGCCGGCGCCGAAGCGAAAATCATCGCCCAGGACCACGTAACGGACACCGAGTCCGGCGACGAAGATGTCGTCGATAAACCGCTGCGCGGACATGCCGCGCAACTGTTCGTTGAACCGGATGCGCAGGACCCGGTCGACCCCGAGCTCGGCGAGGGCCATCACCTTCTCCCTGAAACTCATGATGCGGGCGGGCGCCTGTAGCGGGGAGAAGTACTCCCGCGGCAGGGGCTCGAACACTATGATCAGCGAGGGCAGCTTGAACTCGCGCGCCTTGTCCAGCAGGTGGCGGATCACCGCCTGGTGCCCCAGGTGCACACCGTCGAAGGCCCCGATCGTCGCGACACAACCCAAGTGTCTCGGCCGCAGGTTGTGCAGGCCTCGAATCAGTTCCATGCGGTGAATGTGCCCGGGCAGACCAAACGGGGAAGTATAACGACTTTACCCCCGCTAGCCTACGGCAGGGCCCTGGGCCGGGAGGCGGCCGGCGGGGAGCGCAACTCGCGAAAGCGCGTGCCCAGGGCGAGGTGTGCGAGGACGTAGGCGCCCAATCCTGCAGCCACGAGCAGCACCAGGTCGAGGATGCGCCGACTGGCGCTGTGGGCCTGCCAGTCGGGCACCGGGGAATCCAGCAACGTGAGCACAACGCCCATCGCCGCGGTGGCCAGCAGCAGGCGCACTAGGTAGCGCCGCCAGCCCGGCGCCCACACATAAACGCCCTCGCGCAGCAGGCCGCGCAGCAGCAGCCCGGCGTTCAGCCAGGCGGCCAGGGCGGTGGCGAGGGCGAGCCCCACGTGGCCGGTGTTCCACAGGTGCATCAGCGGGATGACAAATGCGAGGTTCATGACCATGTTGGCCGCCATCGCGATAATCCCGATCTTCACCGGTGTCCTGGTGTCCTGGCGGGCGTAGAAACCGGGCGCCAGTACCTTGATGAGCATGAAGGCCACGAGGCCCACGCAGTAGGCGCGCAGGCTGAGGCTCGCCATCTCGGCGTCGAAGGGCGTGAGCGCGTCGCGCTGGAACAGCGTGATCAGGATGGGCTCGGCCAGCAGGATCAGCGCAGTGGCCGCCGGCACCCCGATAAGCAAGACCGAGCGCACTGCCCAGTCGAGCGTTGCGCTGAATGCCCCCTCGCGCTCCGCCGCACGATGTGCCGAGAGGTTGGGCAGGATAACCGTCGCAATGGCGACGCCGAACACGCCCAGCGGCAGCTCCGCCAGGCGGTCAGAGAGGTACAGCCAGGTAATACTGCCGGTTGGCAGGAACGAGGCCAGCACTGTATCCAGCAGCAGGTTGATCTGGCTCACGGACACACCGAACAGGGCGGGCACCATCAGCGTCATGATGCGCCTGACGCCCTCGTCCCTGGTGTCCCAGATGGGTCGCGGCACAAGATCGAGGCGGTACAGCGAGGGTAGCTGGAAGAGCAACTGCACCACGCCGGCCATGAACACCGCCCATGCGAGGGCGAATACGGGTTCCTCGAACCAGGGAGCGGCGACCAGCGCACCACTGATCAACGACAGGTTGAGCAACACCGGTGTGAAGGCCGGTACAGCGAAGCGACCGTAGCTGTTGAGGATCGCGCCGCAAAAGCCGGTCAGGGAGATGAGCATCAGGTAGGGGAAGGTGATGCGAATCATGTCCGCGGTGAGCGCGAATTTCTCCGCCTGGCTGATGAAACCGGGCGCGAAGATCGCCGTGACCACCGGTGCCGCGACGATGGCGAATGCGGTGAGGGCCAGCAACGTACCCCCCAACACCCCCGCCACCCGATTGATGAGACCCTGCACGGCGGCGGTGCTGCCCGCCTCCCTGTAATCGGCCAGCACGGGCACGAAGGCCTGGGAGAACGCACCCTCCGCGAACAGGCGACGCAGGAAGTTGGGTATCTTGAAGGCGATGAAGAAGGCGTCGGCCTGGGCCGTGGCGCCGACGAACGCCGCGACCACGATATCGCGCACCAGCCCAAGCACGCGCGACAGCATGGTCAGGCTGCCGACGAGGGCACTGGAGCGCAGCAGGCCGCCCTGGCCCGGTGGCTGTGCGTCGGCTACATCTTCTGCCATGGCGGTAACGGTGCCGGCGGGCCGCTCAGCACCAGCGCTCCCGTAGCGATTCGAAGTGACTCTTGAGCCACAGCAGGGCGATCAGCGTATGGCCGTTGGGGATGCTGTCCTCGGCCAGCATTCGCATGGCGTCCTCGCGCGGAACGGCATGCACGAGGATGTCCTCACCCTCCCCGGCCACGCCCCTGAGGCCGCCGATCGCGGCGTCCTCCGCGCGACCACAGAACAGGCGTACCTGCTCGGTGCACGCCCCGGCGCTGGGAAACACCGTGGCGATGGGCACCAGTTCGGATACCTCGCAGCCCGCCTCCTCCATCGCCTCGCGGTGGATGACATCCTCGTCGCTCTCCCCCTCCTCGACCACACCGGCGATGAGTTCCAGCATCCAGGGGCTGTCCGCGCCGCGGATGGCGCCCGGGCGGAACTGCTCCACCATGACAAGGCTGTCGGATTGCGGATCGTAGGGCAGCACGCCCACGGCGTCGCCACGGTCGAACACCTCGCGCATGATGGGCTCACTCCAGCCGCCCGCGAAGCGCTTGTGGGTGAGCGTCAGGCGGCGCACCTTGAAGTGTCCGTCGTAGGCGCACTCGTCCTCGAGGACCCGCACATCCTGGGCGCCGAAGCGCAGCGTAGGCATCGGGGCGACCTAAAACCGGCTCGCGGTATACCAGTTGACGTCCCGGGCGTGCCGGTCGACCTGGTCCACGACATCGAGAATCATGGCGAACAGCGCCATGCGCACCAGCAGGCCGTTATCGGTCTGGCGGAAGATCGCGAGATTGGGGTTTTCATTCAAATCGTCGTCCAGCTCGCGGGCGTTCTCGCGCGAGTCCCGCGGCAGGGGGTGCATGATGACGGTGTTCGGTTCGCAGTTGTGGGTGTAGACTGACTGGTTGAGGCGGAACTTGCCACGGTACAGGTCGGCCTCTTCCTGGCTGGAGAAGCGCTCCTCCTGTATGCGCGTGGAGTAGACGATATCGACATTGGAGATGCTCGACTCGAGCTGGTCGGACTCCAGCACCTGGTGTTCCGTGGCGCGCAGCTCATCGACAATTTCCGGCGGCATCTTCAGCGCCTCCGGCGACACGAGCACCACTCGCACGCCGGGGAACAGGCTGAGCAGCTTGCACAGGGAGTGGACGGTGCGGCCGAAGCGCAGGTCCCCCACCATGGCGATGCGCAACTGGTCCAGCGAGCGCCGCTTGGTCGCGAGTTCGGCGCGGATGGTGTAGAGGTCGAGCAGCGCCTGGCTGGGGTGCTCGTTGCTGCCGTCGCCGCCGTTGATCACCGGCACCCGGCTGGCCGCGGCGAACTCCGCCACAGAGCCGGTGGCGGGGTGGCGCATGGCGATCACGTCGGAATAGCCGCTGAGCACCCGCGCCGTGTCGTACAGTGACTCGCCCTTGGCGATGGCGGATTGCTCGAAGCCCGTGGTCTCGCGGACCTCGCCCCCGAGCAGGTTGAAGGCGCTGCCGAAGCTGACGCGCGTGCGGGTGCTCGGTTCGAAGAACATCGACCCCAGGATCGCGCCGTCCAGCACGCGGGTCACGCGGCGCCGGTGGGCGTAGGGGGCCATGCGGTCGGCGATGGAGAAGATCAGCTCGACGTCCTCGCGCTGGAACTGCTGGACGGACAGGATATGGCTACCGGCAAAGTTCACCGAAATCTCCAAGGGCAAGGAACGGGGCACATTATAAGGGCGACGCCGTGGCGTGCCCATGTAGAAATTACCGCGGACCGTCAGGCCAGCAGGCTGTCGCCGTAATCCAGCAGGGCGCGCAGGACCTCGCGGTCGGCGTCCGCCAGTGCGGCGTCGGCCAGGTGTTCCTCGATCCGGGCCTGGTACGCCTCCAGGCAGATGCTGGCCCCCGCCTCGGGGTCAGTCAGCCGGGCGAAGCGATACTCCTCCCAGGCGGCGCGCTCTTCCCCGGTGAGGGTGTCGGGGAAATTGCGCGCCCGATAGCGCAGCAGCATCTCCGGCAGCCGGGGGTCCTCGAAGGGAAAGCTCGCAGCGGCGAGGTCGTAGGGCGAGAGGTCGCGGAGCCGATCCATCAGGCGCTTGTCAGCGTCGGAAAAGAAGCCGCCGCCGTAGAGCATGAGGTCCGGGTCCGTGTGCTCGGCAAAGCGCCGCTCGCGGTAGACCGCCTGCATCTTCGCGGTGAATGCCTTCGGGTCGCGGTCGCGATAGTCGCGCAGCGCCGCGAGGTGCTCGCGGCAGCGCGCGCCCGATATGCCCAGTCGCTCGGCCGTGGCGGGATCCGCGAACTTCGCCGTCAGCAACACCGGGCACTTGTTGATATGCACTGTCTTGAGGCCGGGGCGCTCGACCCCGTCCGCGAGCTCCGCCGTCGGGGTATAGAGCCGTTTGGCGATGTCGGCGGCGGAGAGGTCAGCAAGCTGGGTGGGGTCCGCCATCAGGTCGTAACAGATGACCTCATTCTTGTTCTTCGGGTGCATGGCGAGCGGCGCGATCAACGCTATGTTGTGCCGCGCCGCGCCGAACATGCCCGAGACGTGCAACACCGGTTTCATCGCGGCGATATCGAGTGCGGCCATGGCCGAGTGCTTGTCGCGGTGCTCCAGCAGGTGCTCGAACAGGCGCGGCTGGCGCTCGCGCACGAGGCGCGCCAGCGCGATGGTCGCCTCCACATCGGCCAGCGCATCGTGCGCATCCGCGTGCCCGATGCCGTTGGCTGCGGTGAGGTCCTCGAGGCGAAAACTCGGCAGGCCGTCGTCCCGCAGGGGCCACTCGATACCCTCGGGGCGCAGCGCGTGCGCCGTGCGCACAACATCGATGAGATCCCAGCGCGAGTTACCGTTCTGCCACTCCCGCGCATACGGGTCGTGGAAGTTGCGGTACAAGGTGTAGCGCGTGACCTCGTCGTCGAAGCGCAGCGAATTGTAGCCGACACCGCAGGTACCCGGCGCCGCGAGTTCGTCGTGCACGCGCCCGATGAACTCGGGCTCGATAACGCCCTCGGCGAGGGCCTTCTGGGGTGTGATGCCCGTGACCAGGCAGGCGTCGGGCTGGGGCAGGTAATCGTTCGCCGGGCGGCAGAACACAACCAGCGGTTTGCCGACGACGTTCAGCGCCATGTCGGTGCGCAACCCGGCAAACTGCACGGGCCTGTCCCGGGCAGGGTCGGCCCCGAAGGTCTCGTAGTCGTGCCAGTAAAGACTCGTCCCGGCCACTGCGGTCAGACGACTTCGATAGCCTGTTCTTCGATTTTCGCCTGCCAGATTTTCGGCCCGGTCTCGTGCACGGACGTGCCGTTGACGTCGACCGCCACACTGACCGGCATGTCCTTCACCTCGAACTCGTAGATGGCCTCCATGCCCAGCTCCGGAAACGCGACGACCTTCGCACTGGTGATGGCCTTGGACACGAGGTACGCCGCACCGCCGACCGCCATGAGATAGACCGCCTTGTGTTTCTTGATGGCCTCGACGCCCGCGGGTCCGCGTTCGGCCTTGCCTATCATGCCGAGCAGGCCCGTGTGCTCCAGGATGAAGTCAGTGAACTTGTCCATGCGCGTCGAGGTGGTGGGTCCCGCGGGGCCGACCACCTCGTCGCGCACCGGGTCCACGGGACCGACGTAGTAAATGAAGCGGCCGTTGAAGTCCACGCCCGCGGGCAGGCCCTCGCCGCTCTCGATCAGTTCGCGAATCTTCTTGTGCGCGGCGTCGCGGCCGGTGAGCATCTTGCCCGACAGCAGCAGGGTGTCGCCCGGCTGCCACGCCGCGGCCTCCTCGCGGGTCACGGTATCGAGGTTGACGCGGCGCGTGCCCTCGCCCACCTCCCAGGTAATATCGGGCCAGTCGCCGATGTCGGGCGGCGCCTGCAGTGCGGGGCCCGAGCCGTCGAGGACAAAATGCGCGTGGCGCGTGGCCGCGCAGTTCGGGATCATCGCCACGGGCAGCGATGCGGCGTGGGTCGGGTAGTCGCGGATTTTCACGTCCAGCACCGTGGTGAGGCCGCCGAGCCCCTGGGCGCCGATACCCAGCCGGTTGACCTTCTCCATGATCTCGAGGCGCAGTTCCTCGATGCGGTTGGCCGGGCCGCGCTCGCGCAGCTCGTGTATGTCGATGGGATCCATCAGGGATTCCTTGGCCAGGACCGCGGCTTTTTCCGCCGTGCCACCGATACCGATGCCGAGCATGCCCGGCGGGCACCAACCGGCGCCCATGGTCGGTACCGTCTTCACCACCCAGTCGACGATGCTGTCGGAGGGGTTGAGCATGGCCAGCTTGGATTTGTTCTCGGAGCCGCCACCCTTGGCCGCGACCTGCACATCCACGGTGTCGCCCGCCACGACCTCCATGTGAACCACTGCCGGTGTATTGTCCTTCGTGTTCCTGCGCGCACCCGCCGGGTCGTCCAGGATAGAGGCGCGCAGCACGTTGTCGGGATGCAGGTAGGCGCGACGCACGCCTTCGTTCACCATCTCCGCCACAGAGAGTTCGGCGTCCCACCGCACGTCCATGCCGATCTTCATGAAGACAGTCACAATGCCCGTGTCCTGGCAGATGGGCCGGTGCCCCTCGGCGCACATGCGGGAATTGATGAGAATCTGCGCCATCGCGTCCTTGGCGGCCGGGTTCTGCTCCCGCTCGTAGGCCTCGTTGACGGCCTGCACGAAGTCGAGGGGGTGGTAATAGGAAATAAACTGCAGGGCATCGGCGACGCTGTCGACAAGATCGTCCTGACGAATGACAGTCATGGCGGAATCCTCGGGGGGAATAAAGGGAGCGTTAGTATACACCCCCCGGGTTGCGCCGGGAGCAAGGGAGCGCGGTCGCGGCCCTCAGGGGATCGACTGCATAGCGCTGACCGTGGAGCGCAACTCCAGGATGCTGGCATTGACCTGCTTGCGGAACGCGTTGACGGAGCCGACCCACTCCTCATTGGTGGAAACCCGCTTGTCGAGCTTCGACACCTCCAGGTTGAGGCGATTGAGCGTGTCGGCCACCCGCTCCACCTGGGCCTGGTTGGCCTTCGCGCTGGACATGAGCCGCGACAGGTCGTCCGCCACGCCCTTGAGCGTGGCGAGATCCTTCGACGCGGCGGACAGTTCAGCCTGGACACTCTTGACGTCGCCCTGCAGGCCCTGCACCGATGCGCCCTGGGACTTGCTGGACGCTTCGAGCGCAGACAGGCGCTCCTTGCTGCGTTTCCAGACGTTGTCCCAGAGTTTGCGCACCTCCGTGTCCAGTTCCCTGACCTTGACCGCCATTGCCTGCGCATTCTGCGCCAGGCCCTCGTCGGTATCGGACAGGCGCGCCTCGAGATCGGCGATGCGCCCGGCGTAGCCCGCCATATCCCTCTGTGCATTCTCGAGTTGCTGCTGCAACTGCCAGGCCCAGGCACAGGCCACGGCGGCCACCACGAGCGCGACCACGATGAACAGCCGGGACCACATACCCGCACCACCGCCACTACCGTTGCCCTTGCCCTTCCCGCGAGCGCGACGGCGTGAGCCGCCGCCCACGGGCTCGCGCCGGGTGTTGTCGATGTCAGGCACTATGGAGGGGATGTCGTGATGGGTATCTCGGGCCATGGAACAAACCTTACTGCGCAATGCGGGCAATTATACATAGGCACCGCAGACGCTCATAAATTCCGGGGTACAAAAAAAGCCGGGCTGGGCCCGGCTTTTCGGAATTTACAGATACCCTACAGGAAGTGCAGCAGCGCCCAGATAATCGCCGTCAGCGCGATGCTGCAGTGGATGACGCCTTTGACGCTGGCCATCGGGCCCATTTTGCCGAACAGGGCATTGGCCTCCACGGCCACGATCACCGCCACGGCGGCCCAGAACCCGGTGCCGTCGGGGCTTGCCACCGCGAGGTGCTTGGCGCCCAGCATCCCGAACAGCATGGGGCCGGAGAACAGCGTGTTGGTACGCGAGGCAAGCCCGGCCTTCGCCGCCGACGCCGGTCCGTCGCCGGTCTTGCCGTTGAGGCCGAGGACCACCTGCTGTGCGGGCCAGATAATCAACCAGACGTTCAAAAACATGAACGTACCTGCCAGCGCACCGACCCAGATAACAGGCGTGGAGGAGAAATACTGGAAGGCGCCAACCATTCCGAGCAGCAGGACACCCGTGAGGAAGGTGAACATGGCGCCCCAGCGGAACCACCAGAGGGCGCGCGGGGCCAGCTTGGCCTTGGCGTCCTTGAGGGCCTCGGCTTCCGCCTCCTTGAAGTACTCGGTTTGTACGAAATTGAAGTAGTAGAGCATGCCTATCCACGTGATACCGAAGAGCACGTGGGCCCAGCGGAACAGAAATTCGACAACTGCCATGACGATCTCCTTCTTGTTCTAGAGAATGGATCTGAAAGAATGTGGTGACCCCATTTGAATTGTACACCCTCTCCCGTAGCGGGGCCATGGACCGGGCGGGGTGCGCAAAAAAAACCCCACCGCGAGGTGGGGTTTCGATACAGGGAGTGAGGGCTGCTTACATCATGCCGCCCATGCCGCCCATGCCGCCCATGTCAGGCATCGCCGGGCCGCCGGCATTGTCTTCCGGCGCGTCGGCCACCATCACCTCGGTGGTGATCATGAGGCCGGCGACGGAGCCTGCAGCCTGCAGCGCGGTGCGGGTGACCTTGGCGGGATCGAGGATACCCATCTCGATCATGTCGCCGTACTCGCCGCTGGCCGCGTTGTAGCCGAAGTTACCCTCGCCCTGGCGCACCTTGTCGAGGACCACGGAGGCCTCGTCGCCGGCGTTGGCCACGATCTGGCGCAGGGGACCTTCCATGGCGCGCAGCGCGGCCGCGATGCCGTGGTTCTGGTCTTCGTTGTCGCCCTTGAGCTCGCTGATCGCGGCAACGGCGCGCACGAGCGCGACGCCACCACCGGCTACCACACCTTCTTCGACCGCCGCACGGGTCGCGTGCAGGGCGTCTTCGACGCGGGCCTTCTTCTCTTTCATCTCGATCTCGGTGGCGGCGCCGACCTTGATCACCGCAACACCGCCGGCCAGCTTGGCCACGCGCTCCTGCAGCTTCTCGCGATCGTAGTCAGAGGACGTGTTCTCGATCTGGACGCGAATCTCGCTGACACGGGCCTTGATCGCCTCCGCGTCGCCGGCACCGTCGATGATGGTGCTGTTGTCCTTGTCCATCGTCACGCGCTTGGCGCTACCCAGGTGCTCGAGGGTCGCGGACTCCAGGTCCAGGCCGACTTCCTCGGAGATCACGGTGCCGCCGGTCAGGATCGCGATGTCCTGCAGCATGGCCTTGCGGCGGTCGCCGAAACCGGGCGCCTTACAGGCGGACACTTTCACGATGCCGCGCATGTTGTTGACCACCAGCGTGGCCAGCGCCTCGCCTTCCACGTCCTCGGCCACGATAACCAGCGGACGGGACGCCTTGGCGACCTGCTCCAGCAGGGGCAGGAGTTCGCGGATATTGGAGATCTTCTTGTCCACCAGCAGGATGTAGGGGTCTTCCTGCTCAGCGCTCATGCTGTCCTGGTTGTTGATGAAGTACGGGGAGAGGTAACCGCGGTCGAACTGCATACCCTCGACCACGTCCAGTTCGTTCTCCAGGCCGGACCCTTCCTCGACGGTGATGACACCTTCCTTGCCGACCTTCTCCATCGCCTCGGCGATGATGTCGCCCACCTGAGAATCGGCATTGGCGGAGATAGTGCCCACCTGGGCAATCGCCTTGCTGTCTTCACAGGGGATGGCCTGCTTCTCGATTTCGGCTACCGCAGCGGCCACCGCCTTGTCGATACCGCGCTTCAGGTCCATCGGGTTCATGCCCGCGGCGACAGACTTGAGGCCTTCGTTGAGAATGGACTGGGCCAGCACGGTAGCGGTGGTGGTACCGTCACCGGCGGCGTCGGAGGCCTGGGAGGCCACTTCCTTCACCATCTGCGCGCCCATGTTCTCGAACTTGTTGTCCAGTTCGATTTCCTTGGCGACGGAGACACCGTCCTTGGTCACCGTCGGGGCGCCGAAAGACTTGTCGAGGATAACGTTGCGGCCCTTGGGGCCGAGGGTCGCTTTTACAGCGTCGGCGAGTACGTTCACGCCCTTGAGCATCAGTGAGCGGGCGTCGTCACCGAAATAGACATCTTTTGCTGCCATGGTTCTAATCCTTTATTGCTAACGTTGTGTTCGGGGTTACTCGACGACAGCGTAGATTTCGCTCTCGCCCATGATGATCAGCTCTTCACCATCGACCTCGATGGTGTTGCTGCCGGCGTACTGGCCGAAGACCACGGTGTCACCGACCTTCACGGCCAACGCACGGGTCTCGCCGCTATCGAGCACCTTGCCCTCGCCGACGGCCACTACTTCACCCTGGTTGGGCTTTTCCTTGGCGGAACCGGGCAGCACGATACCCCCGGCGGTGGTCTCTTCCTCTTCTTTGCGACGGATGACCACTCGGTCATACAGCGGACGGATTTTCATCTCTGCATTTCTCCAAACTATCGATGTTATGGGCCCCGACTGGGGGTTAGCTGCTGAATTGGGGCGGAAAAGGCGTTTTCAACCCACAATTAGCACTCTTTTCAAGAGAGTGCTAATTCTAGTCACGAAAGAGGCCGAGTCAAGGGGTTACGGGCGTCGCCCCGCAGGTCGCGCGACACATACTTTTTTATTAAAAACAACGGGTTGCCGTTAATCGTCTTCATCGACGCGGCGATAGCTGCCCTCAATGGTGTGGCTGCCGTCTACCTCGCGCCGGGCTGCCGGCCCCGTTTCGGGCTCCCCGGTGAACAGGCGCGCGATGCGCCTGCGCAGAGGGCCGATGAGCACCAGAACAGCCACGCAGTCCGTGATGAGACCGGGCACCATGAGGAGCAAACCGGCGAACCCGAGGGCCATCTCGTCCAGGAACAGCTCCGGCCCGACCTGCCCGCCGTTCTGCAGGCTGTTCAGTTGGTTGAAGATGCCCCGGCCCTGGCGCTGCAGGAGCGCGAGGCCCAGGAAAAGCGTGGCGAATACCCAGGCGAGGGCCGTGAGCGCGGAGGTCTCGATGCCGAGCTGGATGAGCGTGAATAACTCCAGCCAGGGCAGGAGCAGGAATACAAAGCGCATGAAATGTCCTCGGTACCCATGATTGGGGCTTGTGCGCCGCGAATCAAGCCGGCGGCTCGACCGGCCGGCAGGGCTCTGCCACACTGCCGCGGTCACCACGCCCGAGAATGCGCACTTGGATGAGCCCGATATCAACCACCGCATCTGGCAGGTAGTCGCCGCGGTGCCGGAGGGCAAGGTCAGCACCTACGGTGAGATTGCGGCCCGCGCGGGCCTGCCCGGCGCGGCGCGGCGCGTGGGTCGGGCCCTGCGGGTCCTGCCGGGAAACTCGCGTATCCCGTGGCACCGGGTCATCAACGCCGGCGGCCGCATCTCGTTTCCAGCGGGTTCGGAGGCCTACGAGCGACAGCGCCGGCGACTCGAACACGAGGGCGTGGAATTCAAGCTGAACGGCGCGATCGACCTCGCGCGCTTTCGCTGGTAAACGGCAGCGTCAGGAAAACTTGCGCCGGTGGATCTTGGCGGCATCGTTCGGCAGGTGGCCCATGTAGTGGAACAGCTTGTGCGTGATCACGTCGTCGTGGCCGCGGATCTCAATGAACTGCTGCCGGTAGGTCTCGAGGCTGGCGTTGCGCTCCTCGGGGGTGACATTGGTGGTGGTGCCGCCATGTAACTGGTGGAAGCAACCCTCACCGATAAGCTGGGCCGCCGTACCGGTGGGCGCATCGACGGCGCGCTTGAAGATGTCCAGGTTAATGAAACCGCCGCCGGGGTAGTCGAAGCGCTCGTCGGCACCGCCCAGTTCCTCCAGCAGTGAACGCTTGAGAAACAGGCAGTTGGATTCGAACATGCGGTTGAACCAGCCGATATTCTCCGGACCGGCCCGCAGCGGCGTACCCACCTCGAACAGGCGGTAACCCTCCTCCGGCCAGTTGATGCTGCGCAGCAGCTCGTCTTCCACCTGCTTGTTGTAGCCGTTGGCAATGGAGTCGTTCTGGCAGTCGGGACCCATCCAGAAGTAGCGCGTCGCCACCACCGGGTCGTCGTAGGCGTCGTAACAGGCGAACGCCATGCGAAACACGCCCGGGGTCAGCAGGTGCGCGCCATCGATCATGAGGCAGACGATCTCGCCTCGCGCCCGCTCCAGCGCAACATTGATCGCGCGGGCCGGTGACGGTGGCGCATCCTCCAGGTAGATGAACTCCACCGGCACGTCCACGTCGGCCCAGGTATCGGGATTCAGTGGCTCCGGGGAACCGTTGTCGACCAGGATCACCTCGTAGTCGAGGTCCGCGGCGCCGTGCTGGTAACCACGCGACAGCCCCTGCAGGGTGCGCGGGATTTCCCGCGCCATGTCGTAGGCAATGAGAATAACGGACAGCTTCACGAGCGCCCCTCAATCCAGGGGGCGGCCGGCCATACGGGCGCGGCGCTTTTCGACGGCGGAGATATTGGACGTAATAGTCGGCATATGGCCCATGTACATGAAATCGGCGTTCGCCATGACCTTGTCGTGCCCGTGAATAGCCTTGTACTGCGCCCGGAACTCCGCCAGCTTCGCCTCCCGGACCTCCCCGCTGGAATTCGTGGTCGTACCGCCGTGCAACTGGTGGAAACTGCCCTCGCCGATGACCTGTACGGGCGTGACCCCCGGGGCCTCCATCGCCTTCTTGAAGATATCGAGATTGAGGAACCCACCGCCCGGCAAATCGAACGCCTCGTCGGCACCGCCCAGGGACTCAAAGAGCGCGCGGCGCAGGAACAGGCAGTTCGACTCGAACATCTTGTTGAACCAGTGCAGGCGCTTGGCGCCCGAACGCAGCGGTGTGCCGATTTCATAGAGCCTGTAACCGTCGGTCGGCCACGCAATGCGCTCGAGCAACTCGTCCTCGACCTGCTTGTTGTAGCCGTTGTCGACGCTCACGGTCTGTTCTTCCATGCCCAGGTAGAAATACCGGATGGCGATGACCGGCTCGGCAAAGGCGGCATAGTTTGACAGCGCCATCTTGAACACCCCGGGAGTCAGCAGGTGCGCGCCGTCGATCATAAGGCAGAGCACTTCACCGCGCGCCTCGCGCAGTGCCCGGTTGATGGCCTGGGCCGGCGATGGGTGGGCGTCGTCGATGCGGATCAGGCGGACCGGTGTATCGACATGGGCCCAGGTGGCGGGGTCGAGGGGTTCGGGCGACCCGTTATCGACCAGCAGCACCTCGTACTCGAGTTGCGCCATATCGGTCTGGTAAGTGCGCGCAAGGCTCTGCAGGGTACGGGGAATCTCCCGCGCCATATCGTAAGAAATAAGGATAATGGAAAGTTTCATTACAACGAGGAGTAGTGCGCCCGGGTTGCAGCCGCGCCGGCCGTTATTTATATAGTGGCCAATAGTAGAGAAAAACCCTCTGCCTTAGTAGCCGCGTTGCGCGACCAACGCGCGGAAGTGTGACCGGTTACACGCCCCTGAATGCCGCAGAAGTGTGACCCCGCACACGCCCCGACCCCCTTGATCTCCATCAATGTCCGGACTTTGTGTCAGACTATATGATCAGGCAACTTGAGTGGCAACACGCCAGTCGGGAACCCGCGACAGCAGGCCTTTCGGGTTCGACGCCCACGGGCAAATAACATAGACTTTTGAAGGTTTTACGCCCTTTTTCCGGAGCTGCCATGACAGCCTTTCAATTGAGCAGGGAGAGCATCGAGGCGCGCGACCCCGCGGCGGACGCCCAGACCCTCGCGCAACGTATCGAGGCCTTCCGCGACATCGAGCCGCGCGACGCGCCCGACCTGATCATCGGCGCCGACAAGACGCCGGCCGCGCCCGGGGATGTCTGTATACCCGTCATCGACGCCGCGGAACTCACCGCCACGACACTCAGGAATGCGGTGGTCGATCACGGCGCGTTGCACGTCAAGGGCCTGTTCGACCCCGCTACCCTGACACCGCTCATTCCGGCCATCGACAATGTCCTGGACGCCGTGGCCAGCCCGCGCGAGGAGCGCGCAAAGTTTGCCGCCCACTACTTCAATCCGCCGTCCAACCTCGTGTCCATCATGCCCGAGAAGGCCATGGAACTCGGCAGCCTGAGGCTGTTCGGCACGGCTTCAGGCTCCGCCATGTGTGTCGAGGCACCCAGCATCGCCGAATCCCTCCTCGAACTGTACGAGAGCTACGGGCTCAAGGAACTTGTCACCGACTACCTGGGTGAGGCGCCCTGCCTGTCGGTCAAGAAATGGGTGCTGCGCCGCTCGGTGCTGCCGGTAGAGGAAAACGGCTGGCACCAGGACGGCGCATTCATGGGCACCGACATCAATACGATCAACCTGTGGATCCCGCTGACCACCTGCGGCGGAGACACCGGCGCGCCGGGGATGGATCTCGTGCCCGTGCGGCTGAACAAGATCGTCTCGGCACAGGGCGCGACATTCGACTGGTCGGTCAGCGACGATGAGGTGCATGCAAGTTTCGCGGGCAGTGAGCCGGTCGCCCCCGTGTTCGAACTCGGCGATGCCTTTTTCTTCGACCACTTCTACCTGCATCGCACACAATACCGCGAACAGTTCACGGACCTGCGCTACGCCGTGGAGACCTGGTTTTTCGGCGCTTCCGCATTTTCCAAGTCACAGGTACCCATCGCCTGGTAGTTGACCGGGCCAGAAACGACATGACAGCTTTCGAACTCACCACCGAACACATCGAGCAACGCAATACCGCCACGGACTGCGCGCGCATGGGCACGCGTATCGAGGAGTACCGCACGCGTGAAGCGCGCGACAACCCGGAGCTATTGATCCGGGCGGAAGCATCACTTGCGGCGCCGGCGGGAGAAATACCCGAGATCGCTGCGCAGGAACTCGATGCCGGAATCCTGGGCGAAGCGATCAAGCGCCACGGCGCATTGATTGTGCGGGGGATGTTCCCGGCTGCCAGCATGGCGACCCTGCGCCAGGCGGCAGACAAGGTAATCGATGCCTGCGCGGACCCCGAAGCCGACAAAACTGCGGCTCGCGGCCACTACTTCAATCCACCGAACAACCTGCGCTCCATCATGCCCAACAAGGATCGCGAACTGGGCAACACACGCAATTTTCATCGCACCTCCGGCTCGGCCATGTGTGTCGAGGCCCCCTCGGTAGCCGAGTCGTTGCTGGAACTGTACGAGCAGCACGGCCTGAAGGAGCTGGTGACACAGTACCTGGGTGAGGCGCCGTGCCTCTCGGTCAAGAAATGGGTGCTGCGCCGCTCCCTGTTGCCGGTCGCCGAAGCGGGCTGGCACCAGGACGGCGCGTTTATGGGTACAGACATCAACACCATCAACATGTGGATTCCGCTGAACGAGTGCGGCGGCACGACCGGCGCGCCGGGTATGGACGTTGTGCCGCAGCGACTCTACGGCATCGCCTCCGCGGAGGGCGCGCAATTTGAGTGGTCGGTGAGTGACTCTCACGTGCAGGGCGACTTCGCGGGCAATGAACCGACCGCGCCCGTATTCCAGGCCGGCGATGCGTTCTTTTTCGATCACCTGTTCCTGCACAGGACACAGTACCGTACCGATTTCACCAGGACCCGCTACGCGATCGAAACCTGGTTCTTCGGCGCAACGGCCTTCCCGAAAAACCAGATCCCGCTGGCCTGGTAAAGGCCGCCTCCCACAACTCCGGTTGCGATAACAGCGCTGCCGGCCGGCAGCGCCTGGGTTCAGCCAGCCTCGGGCGTGGCCTGGCCTTCCTTGCGCCGCGAGAAGGCGACGTTGAAGGCGAGTTCCTGCTCGTAGGCCTCGTCGATATGCTCGTCGGGCAGCGCGTGCAGGTTTTCGTCCCACGGCACTTCCACGAAATGCTTGTCGCGCCAGTAGTACTTGTAGCGGTCCGACTTCCAGTCGGCGTAAATCTCTTCCCAGGAGAGCCGCTGGAAATGGGGCTTGAGGCAGCCCTCGGTCAATGCCTCGCCCTCCAACTGGTAGCGAAAGTCGACGGACAGGCGCATGCGCTCCTTATTGTGGTTCTCCATCGCCTTGTGCACGGTGAGCGCGGGAAACAGGATGAGGTCACCCAGGCGGAAGTCCGCTCCCACCCAGCGACAGCGACGTATCTCGTCGGGCAGCACGGCGGCCCTGTTACCTGCGCCGAGATGGAACTTGAGCGGCAGGACACCAAACTTGTTGGAACCCTCCAGGACGGCCAGCGACCCGTCCTCTATCCTGCAGTCCGCCAGCGGCATCCAGGCGGCGGTCAGGTTGGGGGTGCCCTGGTTGTTCGGGAAGTCCTGGTGTGGCGGTGTCGACAATTCCGGTGCGCCCGGGAAGACCAGCCGCGTGATGCTCAGGGGGTGGGGAAACACCGTTTCGCCCAGGGCCTGGCGCATGACATCCATCAAGTGAGGCTCGTGCGCCATGCTGTGCAGGCTCTCGAGCTTCATCACCCTGTCATGGACCTGGAAAAACTTCGGCTGGCCTTCGCGGCGTGGCCGGCTGATGGCCCGCGCGTCCATACGCCGTTCCCCGTCCTCGATCCAGCCGTGTTCGGCCAGGATACGGGTGATGTCGTCGCGCACCTCGAGCAGGCGGTCACGGGGTAAGACGTCGCGGAAGAACAGGTAGCCGTCGTCCGCCAGGCGGGCCTTGACGGCATCCGGGTCGCCGAGCAACTCGTTGGCCTCGTACATGGGCTCGGGGTCGATGACCTCGTTGATGACCTTGAAGCCCTCAACGCGCATCTCGACCAGGCGCTGCATCAGGGCGTCGCTGCCACTGGCGCGGGCAGCCTTCTGGAACCTGGCGATACCTGCCTCGTATTCGCCGGCATCGATCATAGCCTGCACCTCGGCTATGAGGTCGGCGTACTCGCTCAGGTCGTCGGCGGTGTCTGCGTGTTCACTCATCGGCTCACCCCGGAGAACGGCTGTGCCCGCTCGCTTGTAAACATGGTCATAGCACGTTACCCGACAGTCAGAAGACCACCGGCTGTTGCTTCATGGGCGCTGTTGAACCCGCGAAGAACCAGGACTCCAGTGCGTAGCGATTCTGCGTGTGGTTCTGGCCGAAACCCGTGCGATGCAGGTTGTAATGGTCGAAGAAGATGCCGTCGCCGGCATTGAAGCGGGGGCACTGCACCGGGTTGCGCTCGGCCAGTTCCGCAACCAGTTCGGGGCCGACCGTCCAGTTGAAGGGTGCCCCGCGCGTACCCACCTCCAGTATCTTGCGCTCGGTGCCACTGAGCATCTCCATACCGGGAGCCTGCGCATCGCCACCGCAGTCCGTCAGGGCAACCCACAGGTTGGCCGTGCGGATGGCATCGGCGTCACCCAGGAACTGGCCGTCCTGGTGCCAGCCGGCGGAGGCGCCGTTGTTGGGGGCGGCGCAGCGCACAACCCACTTGCGTACGGACAACACGGGCTGCTCCTCGAAGTACTCGGTGAGCAGTTGCGGCAGGCCTATCTCCCTGAAGAACTTGATGGCCTGGAATGCACAGGGCGGTGAGTCGACGGTCCAGGCGGAGCCGATGTTGGTGTAGCGGGTGCCGCCGCGGAACTGGGCGGGGCCGCCATTGACGCTGTCGCAGCGAAAGTACCAGGGATTACCCTCGGCGCCGGGCTCTTCCTCGGCCAGCGCGCGCCTGGCCTCGAGCGTGCGGTCTATGCTTTCGCGGATGACCTCGACCCACTCGGGGCGCATGATGTTGCGCACGATCAGACCGCCCTTGCCGAGAATTCCCGCCTTGAGGTCATCGACGGTAAGGTCACTGAACTCCACCTCCGGGAAGCCCTCGACCTGCGCGAAGCGATTGTCGTGCGCGGGCGGCCAGTGGTCGTGGGGCTCGGGCCAGTTGAGCTGGGAGTAGGCGTCGATACGCAGGTTGACGAGGCGCCGGGCGAGTTCCACATCGTTGTGGCTACCCGAGGATTCAAGCAGGTCTATCGCGGCGCGATACTGGCCGTCGCTGACCAGGCCCTCGGCCTGTGAAAGGAGTTCACTTGCGGCGCTCATGCCGTCATCTTGCCGACTGGCCCCAACACTGTCAATTGACATAATTTCCTTACCTCGCAGGGAGTTACGGCGCTTTCGGAGTCCGTATCCAGCACCCTTTCCCCTGTTCCTGCCAACGCGCCAAGCCAGTCTAGCCCGGCCCTCGGACGGCGTATCTTGATCTGGGGCAAAGTTTCGCCAAAGCGGGTCCCGCGGCACAACGGGGGCGTTCCAAACCGCGACCCTGTTCTCACAATTGGTCCGGCAGGCGGCCGCCCTGCGCGACTGGCGCCCTGCCGCATAACGCGAAACACCGCCGGGGCTGCGCGCCCCGCGCGGTGTTCACGACTGCCGGCAAGCGGGACCGAGGTCCGGCCTCGCGAGATTCAGGCGCTCTGCTCGGCCTTCTGCTTGCCCTGGCCGCCCTTCTTCAGGCCCTTGCGGCTCTCGCGCCAGAAAGTGGCCTGGCGACGCGCCTCCAGGAAATGGCCGGCGTGCACGTAGAACTGGCGCAGGCGCTTTTCGGTCTCCTCGTCACCGGTGAACAGGAGCTTCAGTAACTGCTCGTCACTTGGCTCGCCACCCGGCTTCCTGAGCACGCCCAGGCCGAAGCCGTGGTTGAACTTGAAGATATCCTCGTGCTGGCCCTCGAGTTCCTCGAAGAATTTCCAGGCGCCGAAGTCCTTGATCTTGGCCATGACGTCGTGGAACAGCACGATGCCTCCGGGTTTCACCTTTGGATACCAGTTGGTGAAATCTTCCTGCACCGCCTCGTAGGTATGCAGCCCGTCGATGTGCAGCAGGTCCACCGAGTCGTCCTCGAAGTGTTGCAGCGCCTCGTTGAAGAACATACGCAGCAGGTAGGTGATCCCGCGGTAGTTCTCGCGTGCGTGGTCGGCAACATCGTTGTAAATGGAATCGTCGTACGCGTCAGTGTGCTCATCGCCCTCCCAGCAGTCCACGCCGTAGGCGACGCCGTCGATGTCATGTTCCACCATGGACTGGCAGAAGGTGAAAAAGGAAAGACCGTTATAGACACCGAGCTCGACAATCAACTTGGGGCGAATGGCTGCGACGAGGTCATAGGCGAACGGCAGGTGGTCTACCCACGTGCTGAACACCATCCTGTTCGGCTCGAATCGCTGTAGCGATGGAGGAAAATAGATATCGTTACTCATGAGTTATTCTTCCTTTGTCTGACTGAAATTCTATGCCGAAATGCGATGCGGTTCCGGGACCTCCCCGAGGCGCTCCATCTTCTTTGCCGATGACACGCTGACAAACTTCAGCGCGTGGTCCGAAAGCTCACCCAGGTAGATGGGATGCGTCGCCGGGCTTTCGTACTTGCGGCCGCGAATCTCTTCGTACTGCGCCATGATCGCGTCGATAAACTTCTGGCGTGTCTCGGCGTCCTCGCCGCCTGTGGTGACGCCGCCATGAAACTGGTGAAAGGTACCCTCGCCGTGCAGGAACACGTGGACGGCACCCGGGTATTCGCAGGCGCGCTTGAACAGGTCGAGGTTCACCACTCCGCCGCCGCGCATATCGAACCGCGGGTCGTACCCACCGAGGTCATCCCAGATGCGGCGCGGCATGCTGATACAGTTACTCTCGCTGTGGGGCAGGTAGAAGCCCGCCGCACAGGAGCCGCTGAAACAGGCGATATCGAACAGGCGGTATCCGTTTTCAGGCCAGCCTATCGACTCCATGAGACGCTTCTCGGTCTCCTCGTCATAGCCTGAGCCCACCGCCTTCTGTTGCAGTTCATACCCCAGGTGATAGCCCGGCACTGTAACGACGGCCAGATCCGACAGGCGGTGGCCGAGAATCGTGTTCCTGATAATTCCCGGGGTCAGCACACGGGCGCCGTCGATCATCACGCAGACGTTTTCACCGCGGGACTGCTGGATACCGAAGTTGATGGCGTGAATCGGCGTCGGCCGGGCTTCCTTGCGCAGGTGGTAGGAGAAATTGTCCGGCAGGCTGCTGATGAACTCGGGACGCATGTGATTGCCAGATTCGTTTTCGACGATCACCACCTCGTACTCCGAGGCCAAGGCGCCGACCTGGTAGTCAGTCAACAGGGAGCGAGCCGTGTTTTCCGCCTGTCGCGGCATGTCGTAGACAATAAGGACGAAGCTGACGATCGGGGCGTCGGTTGTGCGCGGACCGCGTAACATCGTTCGCATACCTTGTTGGACCCGCTTCAGCATGGCGTCGGACTAGAGTCCGGCCTTCTTGAGCTTCTTGTACAGCCGACCGACCTTCCACGGCAATGACGGGCCGTCGACATCGACATTGTTCTTCAGCTCGGCGCTGTAAAAACGCTCGTCGTTATCCTCGCGCGACAGGCCCATGTCCGCCATCACGCTGACGATCTTGCGGTCGAGTGTATCCTCGTCGTCATCAAAATTGAGTATGGGAAACGGGTTCAGCCTGTACTCACGGTACATCGCACTGTTGTAGGCGTACCACAGCTTCATCGCGTCGCCCCGGGAGATACTGCTGCGCTTGTCCAGGGAGCGCGCCACCGCGTTGGGGTGGCGGAAGATGCCGACGAACTCAAGTTTCGGGAACAGGGCCTTCCAGCCGTCCAGCGTGAGCAGCGCTCGGGGGTCCTTGAAGCCGAACATCGGTTCGTCTGCGTGATCGGCAAGCAGCGCCCTGCCGGCCTCTATACGCTCGACTCGCCAGGTCACCGTCCCGCTGGGGGGGTTATCCCATGCCGCGCCGTTGTCGGCGAGTACGGCGTCGTTGAGATCGACGATGCGCTGGTTTTCACGGTTGCCCTTGAGGTTGTGCGGGTTCCAGGTATGGCGCTCGCCGAGCGCGAGCCCCGCCTCCTCGAGGGACCCGGTCAGGCAGCTCGTGCCGGATCGATGCATGCCAAGGACACCGATAACCCTGGCCGGCATCCTCAGGTCGACGGGGTTGGCCGCTTCGACAGTCACTCAATACGCCCTCACAGAATGGAATGTCCCGAACAGCTTCATATTCCGTTCACTTATAGTAATGCGGGAACGCTAGCTAGTATAACTTCAGGCCATAGCAATAACTATGTCGCGAACTTCGTCCACCGCGACGAATTGCCGTATTCGTGACGAGGTGCCCATAAATTCCCAAGCAGTTGAAAAGCCTGGGTTTTACGAGTTCTCCTCGGGTTCGGCGGACCACGGTGCAACCCAGTACAGCAAGAGCATCCCGGGCACCGCCATGAGGGTGCAGAGCAGGAAGAAATCCACCCAACCGACGGACTCCACGATAAACCCGGTGCTGGCATTGGCGAAGGTTCGCGGCAGCGCGGCAAGGGCGGTGAGCAGGGCGATCTGGCTCGCGGCGAACGCCTTGTTGGTCTCGCGAAACATGAAGGCGAGAAAGGCCGCGGTGCCCAGCCCTACCCCCAGGTACTCAAACGCTATCACCAGCGCGAGCAGCCACAGCAGCGGCCCCTGGCTCGCCAGCACCGCAAAGCCGAGGATGCTCACCAGCTGCACGACCCCGAACAGCCACAGGGCGCGGTTGATACCGGTCTTGACCATGATCAGACCGCCGAGCAGCCCGCCGAAGATCGACGGCCACAGGGCGGCATGCTTGGCGACCAGGCCGATTTCCGTCGTGTCGAAGCCAAGGTCAAGGTAGAAAGGCGTCGACAGCGCCGTGGCCATGTTGTCACCGAGCTTGTAGAGCACCATGAAACTCAGGATAAGCAGCAGGTTGCGCCAGCCGCGGCGCCCGAGGTAATCCGCGAAGGGGTCCAGGATCGTGCGGCGCAACCCCGCCGGCGCGGGAATTTCCGAATCGGGCTCGCGCACCACCAGGGTCATTACCATGCCCACGCCCATGAACGCCGCCGTGATCCAGAACACTGTCTCCCAGGGCAGGATACCGGCCAGGACCAGCGACAGTGAACCGGGTACCAGCACCGAGACACGGTAGGCGCTGACGTGTACCGCGTTGCCTATCCCGAGCTCGGAATCGGGCAGAATCTCGCGCCGAAAGGCATCCAGCGCGATGTCCTGCGTGGCGCTGAAGAATGCGATAAGGGTGACCAGTGACGCCACGAGCGTCATGGAAGCGGCGGGTTCGAGCATGCCCAGCACGCCGATAGAGACCAACAGGGCGACCTGTGTCATCAGCATCCAGCCGCGCCGCCGCCCCAGGAAAGGCGGCACATAGCGGTCCATCGCCGGCGCCCAGAGGAACTTCCAGACGTAGGGCATGCCGGCCAGGGAGAACAGGCCGATGGTGGCCAGGTCGACGCCCTCCAGGCGCAGCCAGGCCGGCACCAGGTGCAGGATCAGGAAGAGCGGCATGCCGGAGGTAAACCCGGTAAACACGCACGTGAACAGCCTGGGATTGACCAGGATGTCGCGCCAACTAACGGTGGCTGCAGTCACCCGGGCACCCGCGGACAGGCGTGGCGGCTACTTGCCGACGATGTCATGCATCGGGCGGTGCGAGAGGCTGCGCTTGATCGTGCGCTGCAACCGGAACGGCACCATTGCGATCAGCATGGCTCCCAGGGGGCGCCGCGAGAAGCGCCAGATGCGCCGCAGGACGCGCTCCGCCCGCGACAGGTTCAGGTCCGCGCCGTAGAGATTGTGCGCCAGGCTGGTCAGCAGGTCGCGCCTCAGGCTGCCCTCCACCTGCCGCACGGCGGCCAGGTAGGCGCCGCTGTAAAAATCCGCGCCGTTTTCATCGGACCGGATAGCGGCCGGTTCACCGGCGGGCAGTTCGCGACGCGCCAGGATATCCTCCCAGAAGCCGCGCCACTCGGCGGTCGTCTTGTCCCAGTGGGTCACCACCGAGTGGGGGCGACCGCGCACGCGCTCGGCGAACGCGCCGATGTCGGGCACCACCACCGGCAGCTGCTCCGCGATGGCGATGCTGAGGGTATAACTGTAGGTCTCCGGCCAGGTTGCGGGATACCAGACGACATCCGGGTCGATCCTGCGCACCAGGTCAAACACCTCGGCATTCTTGTAGGGCCCGTGACAAATCACGCCGCCGCCCAGGCGGCGATAGGCGTAACCGAGCAGGTGGAACTCGATCTGGCGGCCGGCGAGGCTCGCCGCGACACTTTCCAGTACGTCCGCCCCCTTCTCCTTGCTGAGCGCTCCCAGGATCAGCACACGCAGCGGTCGGGCGGTGGGGAAGTGCCACTGCGGCGGTGCGGCGGCGCGCAATTCCTCACTGTCGGGGTGCCACGCGACCACCGGGTTGCGCACGGGGAACTGGAACTGGAACCGGTTCGCGCAGTCCCGGGAGGGGAAGATGACGCGGTCGGCACCGGCGATGAGTGGCCGCTGGTTCTCGCGCCAGTGCGCTGCGGTAACACCGTCGGGCAGCGGGCGATATCCCGCACACTGCTGGTCGAAGTCGTCCCGCTCCTCGTTCACGTAACGGCCGTTCTTGTCCACCATTGCGGGATTGGCGTTGACCAGGTAATAGTCGTGTACGGTGAGGTCATAGCCGCAGCCGAGGTCGGCGGGCAGACCCCAGAGTCGCGTGGGAAGACCCATCGTATGGTGGAAGTGCACACGACCGACGCCGAGCCCCTGCAGCAGCTCCAGCAACTTGTCGTACTCAATCCCGATATCGAAGGTGAGTCCGTCCTTGAAGCGTTCGTCCTGATCGTAACAGGACAACCTGACGGACTGGCCGTCGACCTGTGGCACGAGCAGCAGGCAGAGCGCCTCGCCCGCCAGTTTCTTTGCAAGCTCGTCGACATGTTGCTGCGCACCGCCGCCCAGCTTGTGGGAGATCATGAGGATCTTCGGTATCGACTGGCCCCCGATCAGCCGCAGCCAGGCCCGCACGCGCGCGAGCCGCGCCGGGTCGCGCGCGATGAAACGCTGTATGTCGGAATGGTAGCGCGGGTATTTCCTGTCGAGTGTGTCGAGGGCCACCGCCAGGCGCGGGTCGTGTTCCGCGCCGAAGCTTACACCGCCGCGGTGATAGACAAAGCAGTTCGCCGCGTGCAGGTTGCGATAACCCGCCCGCGATGCGCGCTGGCACCAGTCGTTCTCCTCCCCGTAGCCCCTGCCGAACGCCTCCAAGTCGAACACCCCGACCTGGTCCAGACAGTCGCGCCGCATGTACATACAGCAACCGACGCCGGTGGGTATCTGGAACGCGTCCTCCACATCGAACTCGCTGCGGAACTGCGCGTCGACATCGGCAACCGAGAGGCCGAACGGCAGGTCGTTGTCCTCACACATGTTCGGAAAGCTGCAGACAGTGGCATTGTTGGAAAACGGCGTGACCGAGGCCACCTTGTCATGGTGGTAGGCAGCATCGCGCAGTCGCTCCAACCAGTTTCCCGCGACCTCCACGTCGCTGTTCAGGATCAGCACATCGCGCTGCGGGTCATAGAGCATGCCCCGGTTGGCGGTGGCCACGAAGCCGAGGTTCGCCTCGTTCTCCAGCAACACGAACCCGCCATGCTCGGCTTCTTGCCGGCGCAGGTAGGCCGTAATTTCCGGGTTGGGCGAGCAGTCATTGATCACAACCACTCGCGCCCAGTCGTGGGTTACCGTCTGCAGCACTGTCTGCAGGCAGGCCCGCGTCTCCGCCAGCCCGTCGTAGACCGGTATCACGACGTCAACGTTGCGCACGGTCACGTATCGCCCGGACTACCCGGCCAAGCACAGGCAGCCCGCCTGCACCGGCTGTCCGCCTGTCCAGTTCATCCAGCCGCGCAAGCGCGGCGCTGTGCAGCTCGCCGATTTCAGCGAGGCGCCGATCGAATTCGCGAATCTGCTCATCCCGCTCTTCGATAACGGCCAGGGCCCGACTGTGCATCTGCCCAAGTTCGTTGAGTTGTACTTCCAGGCCACGCGCTTCCTCGTAAAGTTCCGTCAGCTCGGCAATCTGGGCGTCGCGTTGTTCGATGGTGGCAAGGGCCTCATCGTGCAGGCTGCCCAGCCGGTCCCGGTCCGCCGCCAGGGCAACACCCGCGTCACGCGCCTGGGTCACCTCTGCCTCGCGCTCACGGATCACCTCCAGCGCGCTGCTGTGCATGTCGCCCACACGGGTCATTTCCCGGCCGCGCCGTACCAATTCTTCCACAAGTTCATCCACGGTTGCATCCAGCGGATAGTGCGTCTCCAGCCAGTCGTCAAACGCGTCAGTGCCTATAGTATCGCACGGAACAGCGTTGTCTGAGGTGGGGGGCGTCCCCGCGTGATGGCGCAGGCGCGCATCCAGCGCCCGTGCCACAGCCTCGGCGTCGAGCGTCAGCGGCAGCGCCGGTGTGAGGCTCGCAAGCACGGTCGCAGGCGAGTCGAGCAGTGCCTCATAGCTGACGGCAAAGCTGCCGGGGGGCGCGGCCTGGCGCAGCATTCGCTCATACAGAGATGCCAGCCTGAGGCCGTAGCCGAGCGGGAAACCATCTCTTTCGCGCAGCGATTCGGCAACCGCCAGCGGGTGCCGGCGCACCTCGCAAACCGACACCCGCAATCCGGCCCCGGCGCAGGCGCGCAGCCAGAACGGCAGCGTAATACACAGGCGCGGGTCCTTGACGACCTCCAGAGGCCCGCCCCCGAATCCAGTTTGCAGCAGACCGGAAGCCGTGCGCGAGAATTCCGCGAAACTCTCGTTGTCGAAATCGCAACCTGCGAACGACAGCGAGTACCACGCCCGCCCCGCGCGCCCCAGCAACGCCTCGTTCAGCGCAACCACTGGTTCCGACTCCCAGAAACCACGCTCGTTTACCCGCTGCATGGGCTCGAGCAGACTGCCGCCGAACGTTGCGCCACAGGCCTGCAGGGCGGCGCAGAGCGCCGAGGTGCCCGAGCGGTGCATGCCGACTACAAAGAGAATGTGGCGGTCAGGGACGGTGTTCATTGGGACGTTGCTAACGGCTCCCGTTGGAATGGGTGGATAGTATCACGGGGCTTTCTGCCTGAGCACTTGCTGCCGGCGGCGGCCGGGGTATGGAATTGGTACTGCTGAAGATATACTGGCAGCGCAACACGGCTGGCCCGCGTACTTAGCCGGTCAACAAACAACGCGCAGGAATCGCACCATGGGCCCTGGCGAATCGCCGAATATTCGTATTATCGTACCCGTCTTCCGCGCTTTGGACATCACCACGCGCTGCCTGAACGCACTGGCCGCCAGCACCCTGCCCCCGCACGCGTCGGTGCAGGTGATAGATGACAAGTCGCCCGAGGAGTCCCTGAGCGACTTCTGTCGCGGATTCTGCGCCCAACAGGGCTGGGAGTACCAGCTTAACCCTGAAAACCTGGGTTTTGTCGCCTCCGCGAACCAGGGGATGTCCGCGGCGCCTGACAGTGACATCATCCTGTTGAACAGCGACACCAGGGTACACGGCGACTGGGTCCAACGCCTGCAGGCCTGCATCTACGGCAGCGATCGCAACGGTACCGCCACCCCGTTCTCCAACAATGCCACGATCTGCTCCTACCCGGTTTTCAATACCGCCAACCCCCTGCCGGAGGGGTGGTCCGATGGCGACCTCGACGCACTCGTGGCGCGGGCGAACGCTGGCAAATACGCCGAACTGCCCACGGCCGTGGGTTTCTGCATGTACATCCGCCGCGCCTGCCTCGACGAGGTAGGTCCTTTCGATGAGCAGGCGTTTGGCGCCGGCTACGGCGAGGAATGTGATTTCTCCATGCGCGCCAGGCAAAGCGGTTGGCACAATCTGCTGGCGGCGGATGTATTCGTCTACCATGAGGGCAGTGCAAGCTTCCAGGGCACCACAGGCGAGCGCAAGGCGCACGCGGACCAGAGAATGCTGGAACGCTATCCGGAGTGGGGCTCGCTACTGGAGACCTGCCTGAACGAGGACCCCGCCGCCGGGCTGCGAGCGGCGATCGACAACGCGCGCCTCGCCGAGCGACCCGGTGACGCAACCCTGCTGCTGCGGGAGCAGCGCCGCGCCGTTGCGAGCCTGCGGGACAGGGCGTCCCAACTCACGTCGCGACTGGACGAAAACGCCGCTGAAAAACAGTATCTCGCAGGGCAGTTGCAGGAATGTCGCGACCAGTTTACCGCCACCGACCGGGCGCTCGCGCACGCCGACCATGTGGTCGGCGAACTGCGGGAAGAACTCGAACAACAGGCGCCCAGAATCGAGGCAATGGAGAAAACGATCGCGGAGCAGAAACAGAGGGTGATCGAACTCGATGCCGCGGTGGTGGAACTCCACGCTCAAATCCGCCTCGTGGAACAGAGCCGCTCGTGGCGCTGGACCGCCTGGTTGCGATACGACTATTCCGCCTGGTGGCGGCGCTTGAGGGGTTAGGTCAGGGGGCAAGCCCTTCGCAGTTCTCCGTGCAGGTGGTGACCCGGCCCAACAGCCAGTCCACCTGCAACTGCACCGCGTTGCCGTTGGCGCCCAACAGGTTGACATAGCCGCCACTGGCGCCGCCATCGGGATAGAAGCGGATCACACCCGCCCCGTCCCGGTTCAGTTCAACGCTGCCCAGGACTTCGAGCGTGATGCTCTCGGGCAGGATCTTCTCGACACTGCCGGCCGCCACCCGCCGCTCGCGCGGGTCCACGAGGACATCCTGGGCCTGGCCCGTGCGAATGGCGGTATGCCGGGCGGAGCCCAGCAGGCCCAGCACGTCGGCGATCGCGCCACGATACTGGGAGGATGCGTACAGGCGTTGCATGGCGGGCACGCTGACGCCGACCACAAGGACGACAACCGCCAGTGCGATGAGCACCTCCAGCAGGGTGAACCCCCCCGGGGAGCGCCCTCGGCGGAGCCTGTCGCCGGCGGGGCGCAAGCGGCGCCTACCAGTTGCCGACGTCGGCATCCTCGCCGTCACCGCCCTCGGCGCCATCCTGGCCGAGGGAGAAGATATCGACCTCGCCCCGGGTCCCCGGGTTGCTGTAGTAATACTCGTTCTTCCAGGGGTCCAGGGGCACGCCGGATTTCAGGTAGGGTCCGTTCCAGCCATCGGCATTGCCGGAGCTGTCCACGAGCGCCATAAGGCCCTCGGAGGAGGACGGATAGCGCCCGACGTCGAGTTTGTACATTTCCAGGGCCTGCTCCAGCTCCTTGATCTGCACCCGCGCAGTCTTCGATTTCGCGCCCCCGAGCTGGTTGAGTACGGTGGGACCCACGAGCCCGGCGAGCATCGTGATAATGGCCAGCACCACAAGAATCTCGATGAGCGTCAGGCCGGCCTGCCTGGTCGGGCGGCGCCCGTGATTGTCCAATACCTGCATAGTTATGCCATCCTGCTGTGCGTTGCCAGCCTCGGCAACATTTTGAATTAAGTGTCTATATCGCCAGGTCATTGACCGACATGATGCCCATGAGAATCGCCACGATGACAACCGCAATCGTGACACCCATCAGCAAAATAAGAATCGGGCCGAGCAGCGACAGGCTGCGCGCAATACCCACCTGCACCTCCTCATCGTACACGCCGGCCAGTTCAGTCATCATCTGGTCGAGCCGGCCCGACTCCTCCCCCACCCTGACCATCTGGATGACCAGTGGCGAGAAGCGTCCGGCCTCTTCCAGTGCCGCGGATATCCGCTGGCCACGTTTCACCGCCGGCTGGAGAACGCCGAGCGCCTCCCTGATGGGACGATTCCCCACGGTATCCACCGCTATCGAAATCGCCTGCAGCAGTGACACCCCGTTACCCAACAGCGTGCCCACCGTGCGCGCAAACTTCGACATCTCGTACTTGAACAACAAATCGCCGAACAGGGGGAGCCGCAACAGGGTCTCGTCGAGTTGTGTCCGGCCCTCCTCGGAACTCACCCAGTTGCGTACCAGCACGACAACCACTGTGATAAGCAGCGCGAGCAGCCACCACCAGTTCGCCACGAACTCGCCGGCGGCAATCACCGTTCGTGTCAGCGCGGGTAGCGCCTCACCCATATCCGCGAAGAGGGCTTCAAACTGCGGCACCACAAAGCCCAGTATCCCGGCGACGGACAACACCGTCATGACAAGGAGAAACGCCGGGTAGATCATGGCCGACCGGACACTCGCGCGCACGTTCTTCGCATTGCCCAAATAGTCGGCCAGGCGATTCAGCACTTCCGCGAGGTGACCACCGGCTTCACCCGAGCGGACCATGTTGAGGTAAAAGCTGTCGAACACCCGCGGGTAGGCTTCCAGTGCCTGGCTGAGGCCCTTGCCCGACTTCACCGAGGCGAGCAACTCCTCCAGCAACTCCTGTGTCGAGGGTTGTGCCGCCATGTCGATCATCACCTTGAGGGCACGATCGATCGGCAGGCCAGCGCGCAATAACACGCCCAACTCCCGCGTGAGTGCAAGCACATCCGAACTGCTTGCCGAGCCCCGGCGCGCGCCCTGGGCCGTACTCCCCTCTTTCGCGGGCTCCAGGCTGAGCAGGGTCAGGCCCTGCGCGCGCAGTTCGCGCGAGGCGAGTTCTATGCGGTCGGCGGCTATCGCGCCCTGCACGGCCTTGCCCTGGGTCGAAATCGCCTTGTAACTGAATGAAGCCATGGCCGGGGGGTCAGTATTCGGACGCGGTCAGGTCCAGTTCCGCCGCGGGCACGGTCTGGGCGTCCTCTTCCTGCTGATCGAGGGTGACACGGAGGACTTCCTCGAGCGAGGTAACTCCCGCGGCTACCTTGCGCAGGCCATCCTCGAACAGGGTGAACATACCGTTGCGTCGCGCACTCGCGTGCAGGGTGGTCGCATCGGCCCCATCGAGGATCGCCTCGTGCATGCGCTTGTCGAGCACAAACAACTCGTGGATCCCCGTGCGACCGGCGTAACCGGTGTGCTTGCAGGCCTCGCAGCCAACCGACTCGTAGATCTGCGCGTTCTGTGGATCGAGGAAACGCCCGAGGCCGTGACCCTCCATGACATCCTCACCCGGATGGACAGGTTGCTTGCATTCCGGGCACAGCTTGCGCACGAGGCGCTGTGCCAGCACGCCGTTTACGGACGAGGTGATCAGGTAGCGCTCGATCCCCATGTCCTCCAGGCGGGTGATCGCGGCTGCCGCGGTATTGGTGTGCAGGGTAGACAACACCAGGTGGCCGGTCAGCGCTGACTGCACACCGATCTGCGCGGTTTCGCCGTCGCGCATCTCGCCGATCATGATGATGTCGGGGTCCTGGCGCAGGATGGAACGCAGCGCCATGGCGAAGTCCAGGTCGATCTGGGGCTTCACCTGGATCTGGTTGATGCCCCGCAGCTGGTACTCCACCGGGTCCTCCACGGTGATGATCTTGAGACTCTCCGCGTCCATCGAGGACAGGGAGGCGTACAGGGTGGTGGTCTTCCCGGAACCCGTGGGACCGGTGAGCAAGAGCACGCCGTGCGGGCGGTCAAGCAACTCGCGGTAGCGCGTCAGGGTCTCGTCGTCAAAGCCCATGTCCGTGAGGCTGAAACGAATGCTCTGGCGATCGAGCACACGCATCACGATACTCTCACCGTGGACCGTCGGGATGGTGGACACCCGCAGGTCCAGCTCGTGCCCCTTCACCCGGAGCATGATGCGACCGTCCTGGGGCAGGCGTTGCTCCGCGATATTGAGGTTGGCCAGCAGCTTGATGCGCGACGCGATGGCGGGCGCGTGACTGGCCTGTGGTGGATCCTTGGCTTCCTGTATGACCCCGTCGATCCGATAGCGCAGGTGCAGGCCGTCGTCGAAGGGCTCGATATGGATATCGGAGGCGCCGAGATCGACGGCGCGATGGATAATCTGGTTGACCAGGCGGATGATCGGGGCCTCGCTCGCGAGGTCCTTGAGGTGTTCGATAAACTCCTGGTCATCGGAGTAGACATCGTACCCCGCGCCCTCTTCGGCCTCGTCCTCGGCGCTTTCACTGGAATGTTTCTGCAGGGCGGCGAGTACGTCTGACTCCAGCCCGAGACTGAGCTCAACGGGGCGATCCAGCGCCAGGGCCAGAGCCTTGCGCAGGAACACGTCCTGCGGCACGACTGCCGCGAAATGGGCGCGCGCCTTGTCCAGCTGAATGGGTACGACGAGATTGCTGAGCATGAAATCCAGCGACAACCCGGGGACGCTGATGGGCTCCTCCGGGTAGGCGGCGGCTTCCAGCAGGGGCAGGTTGTGGATCTGGGAAAGCGCCTGGGAGAGATCCAGCTCGGAGACCAGGCCAAGGCGAACGAGGGTCTGGCCGAACAGGCCACCCATCTCCGCCCGCGCCACCAGCGCGCGCTCGACGTCGCGATGGGTGATCTTCCCGGCGTCAATCAGATACTGACCAAGTTCCATAAATCGTTCGTCCCCCGGGGACTCCTGGCGGCGGCTGCAGCGCCGGGACACCCGGGCGTTAGTTTACCATCTTTAGCCGTAGCGAAGCTGCACCCGGCGGCCTGTCACGGCTTGACGAGGAACCCCGAGGGGGCGAACGTGAAGCCGAACTTGGCTTCCCGATCCTCGTCGCGAACATAATCGGCGGGGTAGCGCTCGAAGTAGGCTTCCAGCGCCTCTGTCGGCCCCTCACCCCAGCCGGGCAGCACCGGGTGCCCGTTGATGTTGCCGTCCTCGACCACCACGTAATCGCCCGATTCCACCACCCTGCGGAGCTGCTCCAGTTCCGCCAGCACATGGTCCCTGGAGTGGTCGCTGTCCAGGATGAAGAATACCCTGCCGGGGTTCTGACCACGCATCTGCCGGATAATTTCGAGGACTTCCGGCGAAGTTGAGGAATTTGTCACAAGCCGGATCGCGGGATCCTCATGCACCCTCGGAAACACCTCGTGATGATGGATATCGACGGACAGGACCTTGAGGTCAGGGTTAATAGCGCGACCAATAACGCTGAAGTAGAGCGCGGAGCCGCCAAACCGCGTCCCGAACTCGATGACCAGGGACGGCCGCAGTTCCGACAGGATCTCCTGGTAGTTCCACATGTCCGACACGGACTTGTTGGTGGTCACCCCGAGGAAACTGACGCCCTCCCATACCTCGGTATCGTAGTACCATCGGTGGTAGGCCTCGGCCGGGTGACGATCACTCATGGCTGCTCCCGCTCACGACAGGTGGCTCAGGCGCCGCAGGAAACGGTTGATTCCGAGGCGCATACCCATACGACGGTAGAACGTGGACAGTCGCCGGAATACGCGCCACGTGATGGAGTGATGAATGGCGTCGAGTTCCTGGCGCATCACACTGACGACCTCTTCCTCCTCGCTCCTGAAAGCCAGCGAGCGGGAATGGCGCCGGTACCAGGCCAGGTAGCCGCCCTCCTGTACCGCGCAGTCGTAGGGGTCGGGAAAGCGCTCCTGCAACTCGATCCGATAACGGTACAGTAACCGCTCCGCGGGCTTCACCCGTTCGCCGTTGCTGTACAGGTCATAGCGACACGGGAGCGCGCCAAACGTCTTCTGCCCGGCCGCATCACACTGCCTGAGGTACCACTGTCGCAGCTCCTCCAACAACGGGTTGCCGCCGCCGTACACATCCATCATCACCTTGAGCGCGCCACTGTCGAGGCCGGAGAAATGATAGAAGCACAGCGGCTTGCCGTTGACGCTGATGCCGCTTTCCAGGCTTCCCGCCAGGTCGCGGTGATTGATGTTCCAGGTGGAGACGTTGAACTGCGGCTCGCGCAGAATGGCGATGTCCGAAAAGAAGGCCGGCGCGAGATCGATCCACTTCTGGTCGGTAAACAGCCCCTGGCCCTTGTCGTCATAACAAAAATCCCGCAGGCGTTCGCTCCACCACCGCACGAACCGCCGGCCCTCAACGGAGTTACGCACGGCGAGAAATCCGAGATTGAAAACACCGTGCTTGAGACTGCTGACCTCGTGATCGAGGATCGCTGAACGGGTGGCCTCGGGCTCGGTCTGGTGCGGCGTGAGCACAATGCTGTGTTCATCCAGCAGCTGCCCAATCGAGTCGAGGTCGGAGAAGACGACGATATCGGGGTCCAGGAACACCACTTTTTCCGCGCCCCGCTGGAACAGGCGCTCGAAGCCCATCCCCTTGACCGCGGTGCACAGCTCGACAACGTTGTGCTGGTAGATCCAGCCCTTGCCCACGGGGGTCTCGAAATCATCGAGAGTGATCAGGTCATCGAAGGGTTCGTCCTCGAGGGAAAAACCCGCGGGGGGTGCATCGCACAGGACCAGGTGGAAAGTTGCCCCCGGGACATGGCGTCTCACGGACTCCGCCAGCACCCGCGCCTTGGGGATGTAATTGCTCGTGCTGCTGGTGAAGATGTGCATGCGGGGCCCGACCGTGGAACTGAGCGGGAGGATACCAAAACCGCGCCCCCTTTACCGCAGGAATCCCCCGGGGCGGGTGGCTGTCAGGCCGCCAGCCGCCGTGCCAGGAAGCGCAGTGGCCGGATGACCAGCGGCCGCAACCAGCCCGGCAGTCGTGCGGAGACCTCGGCCTTGCCCGCGGAATAGCGCAGGAAGGCGACCAGCACCCGCCTGTAGGATACGTGCCGGCCCACGATGAGCGCCTCGTCCTGTGCCGCCGCGACAGCATAGGGGTTGGTATGGGAGCGACGCGGGAGCCAGTAGCGGGAGAGCGGGATACCCTCGCGCGCCGGGCTCAACACGGCGTAGTCATCACACATCGCGCGCGCTGTGCGCGCCGCCGCGCCGGCCAGTGTCGCGCGAACACGCGCCAGTGCCGCACGGTCTGCCTGCAGCGCCCGGAGCCGTTCCAGTACCGACTGTGCGTCCGGTTGCACCAACCAACCGGTCTCGCCCTCATCGATACGCTCAACAAAGGCGCCCACGTTGGTAGCGAGCACAGGCACGGCAGCGGCGCGGAGCTCGCTGAGGGTATAGCTGAACGTTTCCGGCACGACCGACAGCAGCAGCGCGAGGTGCGGTCGAATGTCGCGCAGGAGGGCACCCAGTTCCGCTGAGTCGTAACTGCGAACCACTGGCACATTCACGGTTTTCTCGAAGCGCGCTCCGCTTTCCCCGGTACCCAGGAGGTGCAGCTCGGCAAACCCGACGACCTCGTCGACGATCGCTGCCAGTATTTCGCCGCCCTTCTCGGCGGTCAGGCGACCGAGTACGACGAGCCGCAAAGGTCCCGCGTCTTCCGCGAACTCAGCGCCGGGCGCGAGTGATGCAATGAGGTCACCGGCGAGGCCATGGGCCACGACGGATATCGGTTTCCCGCCCAGCTCCGGTGCCAGTACACGATAGCGTTCCACCACGGACGCGCTGGGAGCCGCGAGGGTGATGTGCTCCTGTACCAGGCTAGCCAGGAAGAACTTCCGCACGCCGAGCCAGTGCGCACTCGATTCGAACTTGAAGTAGTGGTGCTGTGGATTGTCCCGGCCACAGGCCGCCAGGCGCTCGGCCGTGCACCCGGTACACGGCGTGTCGAAAGTTGCATACAAGGCGGGGCAAAAGGGAAAGAAGTCGTGCAACACCACGGTCGTGGGTAGCGAGGTATGGAGTATATCGAGGGTATGGCCGATCACCGAGGAAACCACGATGCTCTCAACCGAGTAAGACTCGACCAGTTCGGCAATGATTGCCCTGTACTCGGGGCAGTTCTGGCGCACAGAGAGAATCGGCTGGCTCAGCGTCCAGGAACGTATGGGGGAGTCCATCCCGGCATCCCCATACAATGCGATTGTCTGGCCGAAACCGGTGCGGTCACCGATCGAGCGCAGCACGAGATGGTTGTTGTGACAATCCGCCGCAATGAAATCGCTCATCCATTGCCCCACTCCCCCGCCCCAGCTATGGCCCACATGCAGCTGGACCGGCCTGCAATCGCGTACCTGCGGAGGGCGCTCGGCCCGCGCCGAAAGCTCAGTCAGCGGATGCCGCAGCGCAGCCAGCGGAGAGCGCATGCTGTAGGCGTCCCTGACAGCGAGAGGCAGCGCCTGGATGTCGCCAGCACAAGCGAGGGCGGCGTCATCGATATACACCTGCGTATCGGCGAGCACCTCGATCCGGTCGTTCGCGAGTCGCTCGAACAGGTGTTCATCCCCGGCGCAGTCCTCGGGCCGCTCCTGCCAATAGCCACCCTGGAACAACAGGCAGCCATGCGGCAACGCGGGCAACGGGAACGCCCGCCCGTCGGAATACTCGTTGAGCCACTGGTCGATGTCATCCACCGCAAGGCCGGGCGCATGGGTGGTTGAGCTGAACAGCGAGGTCAGGGGGTGTCGGACCGACACCGGAGCCACAATACCCGCCGCAGGGTTGCGTTGACCCGCGGCTACCAGGCGTGCGTCCCAGTGCTGGGGCACCAGGCACCCGGCCTGCAGAAACAGCACAGGCTCACCGCTAAACCGGTAGCTGCACGCCACGGTGGACCAGAAGCCGCCTCCGGGAATCGTGGCGGGAAGATCGTACGCGACCGGTAGTTCGAGGTCGACTAACGCGGCCCGCACCGGGTCGGCGTCGCCGGCGAGCAGGGAGATATCACGACCGAGCGACTGCGCCCGTACGCTGGCCAGCGTGTTGGGCAGCAACGGCAAAGTGTCCGTGTGCACGATGACCACGATTCGCCAACGGGCACTGAGCAGCGGGCCGCCCATGTCCGCTTATGACCCGCGTGGCGCCCGCATACTCACGCCCCCGCCGCCCGGCGGCGCGTGACCCGGGCGAGTACCCGCAAACCTCCCGCCATGCCACGTAGCAGCCAGCGCTTGGGCCGCGTGTTACCGCGCCCCTGCGCTATCATGCGGTAGAAGTGACGGGAGAGTTCATCAAAGAGCGTCGACAGCGGCAGGCCCGGGGCGATTTTCACGGCATCGCCCGGGGGGTGTTCGAGAGGATGGGCGTCGTACCACGCCTTGTAACAATGAGGGCCGCTCACCTCGTAGGGGTTCGGGTAGTCGCGTTGCAGGTCCTCCCGCTGCCGGTAAAGCAGGCGGTAATCGCGTGCAATACGCTCACCATTGCTGAAGAAGTCATAGCGGCAGGGCAAGGAACCTAGCGCCCCTTGTCCGCAGCGTTCGCACTCCCGGATGTACCACTCGCGAAGCTCCGTGAGCACCGGGCTCTCGGTGCCGTAGATGGCGAGCATCGTCGCCTGGTCGCCGCTGTCAAAACCTGAAAAATGGTAGAACCCGAGAGGTTCACCGTTAACCAGGATCCCGTCCGCCAGCGAGCCGGTCGCGCGCCTGTTGGTGATGTTCCAGGTGGCGACATTGAACCCCGGTGCGCGCAACACCCGGACCTCGTCAAAAAAACACGGCGCGAGGTCCACCCACTTCTGGTCCGTAAAAATCCCCATCGGCAGATTATCGTGACAGTAGCTCGCCAGCCTCCGCGCCCACCACTCGGCGAATCGGCGCCCCTCCGCGGTGTTGCGCACACCGACAAAGCCCAGGTTGTAGACGCCATGCCGCAGGCTTGAAATCTCGTTGTCCAGTATCCCCCTGTCACTGATTTCCGGGTCCGTCAGGTGGGGCGTCAGCACGACGCTCACCCGGGACAATTGGTCCTGCAGTTCATCGAGGCGGCCGAACACGACGATATCCGGATCGAAATAGAAGACCTGGTCCGCGCCGCAATTTTCGAACAGATGCACCAGCGCCGCCCCCTTTACCGCGGTACACAGCTCGACGACCGAGTGCTGGAACACCCAGGCAGGGAAGTCACGGGTGACGAGCTGTTCGATCAGGATGAGGTTGTCAAAAGGCTCGGCCGCGAGGTCAAAGCCCACCGGTGGCACATCCGACAAAACAAGGTGGAACTGTACCTCGGGATCTACCCGCTTCACCGACTCCGCCAGCACCCGCGCCTTGGGCAGGTAATTGGAGGTGATGCTCGTATAGGCGTGGACTGCTGCAGTCATCGTTTGCGTATCGGGTCGGCCGCTGGATCGTCTGGATAGAACAAAACGGCGGGTCAGGTAATCAGGTTCACCGCCTCGACCTTGTCCGGCGAGAGGCGCTCAAATGACTCACCCGGTTGTTCGGGTGGGCCGAACTCACACGCGTTGCAGATCGGCATACTGGCGCGATCGGTCTCGAGTCTGCGGATGAAGGCCTTGCGCTCCTCGGAGGCAAACAGTTCGGTGACAGTCTGTGTCTTCAGGTCGCCCAGCACAGCGGCGCGCGGATGCGCGCAACAGGGCACCACGGTGCCGAATGCGTCCACGTACAGCAGGTTTACCTCGCCATGGTAGCGCTCACTGAAACGGTGCGATGGCGCGACAAATGTGCACAGGTCGGCAGGGGCCACCACCGCCCTGCCCGTCATGTTCTCACTGGCTTCGGGCAGCACTTTCCAGTCGCGAAATTCCGGTTCCCAGCCGCGCGGGAGCAGGATGTCGTTCCAGCGCTGAATGGCGTCCTGGTCGTCGATAATCGTGCGGGTGATCAGGCGCAGTTCGGGAGAACAGCGATTGCGAATCTCGGCGGCACGCTCGAGGAACTCGATCAGCTTACCCCACTTACTGGGGGGCCGGAGCCGCTCGTAGTCCGCCGGTGTGCCGTCGCCATCGCAGCTCACCACGAGTTGGGTCAGCACGCCCAGCGAGAGTGCGGACTCGAAATCGTCCCAGTTGCAGTACTGCGCGTTGGTGGATATCTCGACGATCTCAGGCGTCCAAGGTTGCTCGGCGATTACCCGGAAAATGCCGGTCAGGTCCTCATGCAACAGCGGCTCGCCAAAATTGAAGAGCCGCATAAGCTGCACATACTCCACATCCACATTGCGCAGGCAACGGCGAAAATCCTCGACCTCGATGCGCCGCACCTTTTCCAACAACGTGGAATTGGGACAGCCGACGCAGCGCAGCTGGCAGCCGTGCACAATATCCATCTGGAAGGTATGGAGGCTCCTGGCCCTTGTTTCAAACATGGTACGTGGTCATCAAATCCGGTGGGGCGACAGAGAGAGTGCGACTATACACTATCGGGCCGGCTTCCTGAGCCTGAGCGTGACGTTGTCGTTCCAGGCCCAGGTGCGACTGACGTCCCAGAGTACGTCGGTACGCGCCTCCAGGCTCGCGAGCGCGGCTACCTGCCCGGCAGATACCTCCGCGAGGGATTCGCCGAGGTTCGCCAGGGATTTTTCAAGGCGCGTTAAGCGCGCCCTCGACGCCAGGCCCAGCAAGCCGAGCAGGCGATCCAGCGGGCCGTCCGCGGGAAATTCCTCCAGCGCGCTGACCGAGGCCGTGGGCCGGGTCACGGGCGGCGGGTCTTCAGCGAAAGACACCACGCGGTGGGGCTGGTCCTCGTAGCTTGAGTATTCCGGCAGGAAACCCGCCGCGGTGGCCATACCCATGACCAGTTCGGGGTGATAAAAGCGCACATGCTCCGGGTCCCGCCAGAAACCCAGCAACTGGGAACGAATCGATTCCGGGTCGGGAAACACGAGCACGAGAACGCCGCCCGGCTCCAACGCATCCAGCGCCAGTTCGAGCAACTTTTGCACCCCCTCGACCGGCAGGTGCTCAATAAAGTGGGAACAGTGGATACCGTCATAGGTTTTGGCTGCGCCAAGATGCTCCAGCGCATCCGCGGTCACAACCTGCAGTCCCATGCCCCTGGCGTACTCCGCTATCCGCGCGTCCCGCTCGACGCCCATCGCGGCAATGCCTTCGTCTGCAAGACAGGCCAGAAAGATACCCACGCCACAGGCAAGGTCCAGCACATTCGAACAACCCTCGAAATGCCGGACGCCGGGCCTCTGCATGCCCACGAGCAACGGGTGGTCGCGCTGGCAGAATTCGTAGACCGAGTAATCGTAACGGTACTCGGCTGCGGGCGCGTCCAGTAACCCCTGCAGGGGGCCATCGTTCGAAGGCGCGACTTCGATGCTCGTTGGGTCAAGCAGGGAAGGCGGCCAGAGATCGCGGGTCCGCTCGTCGGTGGCGAGCAGGCGGCTGCAACTGGAAAGAGCGGCCCGTAGCCACGCCGTGGTCGAGGCATCCAGCGCTTGGAGGGACTCCGCGGGAGGGCCCAGCCGCATCACTACAGGGATACCAAGAAGTGCCGCGACACGTGGCAGATCGACCGTACAGCCTTCGAAGCTGTCGACATAGAGCACGGCGGGACGCTCGCGGAGCACCGCCTGTGCGACAAAGTGGTTCAGCGCATGTTGGGAGAAGCCCCCGGAATAGCCACGCGTGGCGTCCAGAACCCGTATGACCTCGCCTCCCTCATGGGCCGAGCTCCGCCATGACGCCGCGCCATTGTCCTCGAGCGAAGGACCAAAGCAGTAGGACAGGTCGAATGCAGACATACCAGGAGGCAGCTCAACCTGCCTACCCTCTTGCCTCACCACCAGAACCTGCCGCGTCGCCATAGGAAATCAAGCGCCGCCGGGGCGCGCATCCGTAAGTTTTTCGGGGTGAATGATACCCCAATGCCGGGGATTAATGGGTGGAAAGGACCCGCCTCGGCCGAGGCGGGTCGTTGCCTCCAGTAAATGCGCAGTACCGGACTGCGCCGGGACAAACTCGCGCAAGCCCGGGTCTGCTAGGGCGCAATATCCTCTGGCGCCGGCTGGGCTTCCTCCGTGAAGTACTGCGCCTTGAGTTCATCCAGCAGTTCCACGTTGACGTGAAGCCCCCTGGCGGGTGCCTCCTCGCGTACTCGCGTCATGACCGTCTTCTGGGCATCGATGCGGGCCTGCTGTTCAACCTGTTTCAGGATTCGCGGCTTGACCTCCTCGAAGGAGAGCTGCCTGGCTTCCTGCCGCTCGGTCAGGCGTATGATGTGAAAGCCGAAACGGGATTCAGTCAGGGGTGCTATCTCGCCGGGCTCGGTTAGCGCAAATGCTGCATCCTCAAAAGGTTTCACCATACGCGCCCGACCGAAGAACCCAAGTTCCCCTCCCACCGACTTGCTGCCGGGGTCGTCGCTGTACTCGGCGACCAGGTCTTCAAAGTTCTCTCCAGCTTCGAGTTTTGCCAGCACAGACTCCGCAATGGCCTTCGCCTCCTCCGGGCTGCGCTCCTCAACAGAAATAAGTATGTGTGCCGCGCTGACCTGTTCCGGCCGCATGTACTTTTCCCTGGACGCCTTGTACTCGGCTTCAGCAAGGGCATCGAGGTCCACGTCCTTCAGGATTTTTTCCACCTCGAAATTTAACTGGCGCTCCATGAGAAGACGTTCCCTGTGATTGCGGACTTCCCAGTCTATCCGGTCCATATCGATCGCTTCGTTATGCTCCGCGTCCGCTGCCAGGGAGCGAATCAGGTAGAAATTCTCGAATACCTGGGCAACGGCGCCATTGCGGCCAAGGGCTCGTTCCTTTCGCTCTCCCGTCAGGCCTTGTACTTCCAGTGAAAGGTCGAAGTCGCGAATCGTTACCGTAAAGTCGTTCGTAGACATCACCACGTCTTCCGGTGCCGCGGTCTCAGCGGCGAGAACAGGCGGGCCAAACATTATGATTGCAGTCGTTAGTAGGGCTACTAGGTTGCGGGTCACTCAATATCCTCCTTACAAAAAAAAACTCCCCGGAGTCCGGGGAGTTTGATGGTACACCTACTGGTTTAGTTCCAGGTAGTCATCTCGCGATTGATGCGGCTCGACGACTGGTTTGGATCTACATGCTCGATATGCAGGAAGTAGGTCGTATTCCTCTGCAGCGGGCAGTCGAAGAAATCACCCGTGGTAGACGCTACCAGCTTGTAGGTACCGGCCTGATTCCTGACGCGGCACTGCCACTGCTGCTGATTCACGGTGGAATTCAGGTCAGTGGAGATCCAGGCGTTCACGAATGCAGGGGCGACGCCGACCGAGGTCCAGAAACTGAACTTCACTTCCTGGCTGGAATCGCTGGTTGTATCGAAGGTGGAGACCAGGGTCTTGCCTCTCGGCACCTCGATAGATACCTCGGTGCGCGCACCGGAGTGCCACTCGGCAAAGCTCACGTCATAGCCACACTCGATAGTAGCGGACGGTACGCAATCGCCGGGCTCTATGACAATCTCACAGCCATTTGAATCAACCGTGGCGTTCGCCTGCGTATTGGGACAGCTGTCGTTGCTATCGATCACGCCATCGTCGTCCGAGTCCGGGCAACCGCCGATCGCATTCGGGCCACCGTGGGTATTCGGGCAGTTGTCAGCGGTATCGACTACGCCATCGTTGTCCGTGTCGGGGCAACCGTTGATCAGGTTGGCGCCGCCTGTGTACGGACAATTGTCATTCTTGTTAAGAACACCATCGCTGTCCTCGTCCCCATTGGGGTCCAGGCCGGGATCACTGGCCGGCTCAAGCACAATCTCTCCGTCTTGCAGTTCGATCATGACGGTGTTGGTACCAATATCGACCTGAAGGTCGGTAATAACGACGCCAGTGCCCACCACAGGTACACCGTTTACCTGTAACTGGAAAGCGCTCGCCGCGTTTGCTGAAAAACTGAACAGCCCCAGTAAAGCCATGAAAAAGATGGCTAATGTCCCCTGTTTCATTGCAGTAACCTCTCTAAAAACTGAAAAAACAAACTCAAAGCCCGTCTTCTGCTTGTCTATACCCTGACTGGCCGGACATTTGTCGCAGCCATACATGAATACAACTTTATTGTATCGATGCGTTTTGGTTATACCAAGACCTTGAAGTGTGAAAATGACGCAAACTGCGACCGCGTTCACGCTCCTTTGACAAGACGACCTGGAACTGGTTCAAACATTTCATAAAAAAAGGCGCCCTTGTTACAGGGCGCCCTTTTGGTTAGAGCATCAACTCTTAAGGTGCAGGTACTGCAGAGCCGTCGTCCTCAACATCAACAGAGGTCTTGTGCTCGGTGCTGGAAGCGTAAGCTGCCAGTACACCTGCTACTACGTCGTTGGCATCGTCGTTGCGATAGCTGATGATCGCAGAACCGAGAACCGGCAGACCGTTGAAGATCACGAAGCGGTCCGGGTTGCCGATGTCGTCGAGCGAGATACCGTCCAACTCGTGACCGTTGCCTGACAGAGTCATCTCAGCCCAACCTGCGGTAACGCTGGCAGTCTGGTAACCGTAGAAGATGTCTGCGTTGGCGCGAGTCGCCGTGTTGTTCACGTCGTAAGCACCGCCCAGCTGTGCGCCGAAGCCCACAATGCTGACTTCAGTACAGATCTGCAGGCCAGGAGTTTCTTCGCCCGGCGGACGCGGAGAGAAGCCGCCCGGTACACGGGTTACCAACTCTTCACGGTCCCAGAACTGGATGCTGACCGGCTCACAGGCCTTCACGGGAGACAGGTCCCACGCGTCGGTGTAAGGCTGGTCGGGTGCACCCGGGCCGTTCACGTAGTCACGCTTCGTGGGCTGGGTGAGGATCCAGTCGGTGCGAGCACGCAGACCCACGTCAGCAACGAAGTCGTTGGAGATGGTGTCATGCATGATCAGTGAGCTAACCGCGTCGATGGAGCTGTCCATCAGGTAATCGGTAGCCGCGCCGTTCGTGAAGATCGTGGACAGCGGGATACCATCCTGCAGAGAAGGCTGGGTGTTACCCGGCTGCTCGTGCAGTGCACCAGCGGGCGGGCTGCCAGCAAACTCTTCAATGGCGATCGCGTCCAGGCCAGCCGCGGTGCCGTCAGCCACGTTCAGCAGAGTGCTGTAGCCGTAGAGGCCACCGCCCTGCCAGGTGCTGAACAGCTCGGAGCTGCCTGAAGTGCTGGTCCAGGCACCATCACGACCGTCGGTCGCAACAGTATCCCACGCGCGAATGAGCTTCTCACAGCCGTTGGGGACGCCGGCCGGGTTGTGCGTTGCAGCGTGGCCCTTGGCGTTGGCGTCGTCCGCGAGGTAGGCGTTGAGGTCAACAAAGTTTGCCGGAGGCAGCTCGCTGCCTTCAAGCTGGCCCATCTCGATGATTTCAACGTAGCCCTGGAGCGTACGGTCGATGCCGGTGTTGCTCACGGGGTCGTTGCGGTACAGGAAGTCTACGAACGGCTGCGTGCGGGTAACGAGGCCGGTGTCAGGATCGGTCACGGTCGTACCGTCGAAACCGTTGTTCGGGCCACCCAGAGCGGGAACCGTACAAGAGTTGTCAACAGTTACGATACCAGCGCCGTCGCCGATGGGGATAATCGCAGCCGACCAGTGGTCACGCTTGGACAGGTAGAGGTTAAAGTCGAGCACTTCCTGAGAGTTTTCAGCTTCCAGGAAACGCACCTTGACTGCCTTCACGTCATCGGTGGTGTTAACCACGTGGATGAGCGTCTGGTTTCCGTTAGCGGCGGAATAGTAAGGGTAAATCAGAACCTCACCAGTGCCCCTTTCATTGATGTACATCTGGCCGAAAGCGCTCGATCCCCCGACAAGCAGAGCTGAGGCCACAGCGAGTGACATGGTTTGTTTTTTCATGCGTAACTCCTAAGTGTTAACGGTCTAACAGGTTATTACTTAAAAACGGGCACTGAGGGCAAATCCCCATTGGCCTCCAATAGTCTCTTGCGGACAAGCGTCAGCAAGCGTTCCTAACACACAATCTGCCCGTTTAAAGTGAGCCGATCGACGCGTACATTATCACACAGTATTTCCGCGTACAACAAGCAAATCACCTTGGATATTGTGAAATTTGCCTGCTATTGGTAAGCGGTAGCACTGGCGATCTATATGCTTGATTTTAGTGTTCTTTTGGACCCAGAAACGCTTTAAGCGCGGCTATCCTAGTACAGATACCAGCGACCGTCTACCTCTATCCACACCTCTTTCAGGGGATGCATATTTTCGACCCTTGGCTGGCTCAGTCTGAAGTGCACGATGTAGGTCACTTTGCACCTCGACTCCTCGCAGACAACCTGGTCCACGGTCGCCGAAACCCAGTTGCGGATCCCGGCATAATCGTAGGCGTGATCCTTCCAGTCCTTCGCGACCCGCCGCGCGGGTGCCACGTACTCGAATGACCCCTTGAAGTCTCCCTTCATCAGGAGATCGAGCCGTTCCTGGGCACGCCTGGTCACGATCTCCTCGGGCGTCCTGCCCCAGTCCAGGCTTGCACAACCAGCAAGAATGTATACACAAAGTAGGGCCAGAAGGGTCCTGATGGCGCTCATTTCGGGTGTTCTCCTCAACCGATCAAGGTGTTATGGGCCCGACAATGAGGGGTTCGCGGAACCCCGCCAGGCCCGTTGTCAGCGGCTATTTCGACAGGAACTGCAGGGATTCGGGGTCGATCAGGTCGAATCCCCGCATCTTGCTGCGCATTTCGCGGCTGACCTCGCGCAGCTCCGACTCGCTGTAGATCACCCGGGGCGTGATCACCACCAGGAGTTCCGTGCGGGTATCTTCAATATTCTTGGCGCCGAACAGGGGGCCGATCAACGGCAGGCTGTGCAGGAAGGGGATGCCCTCGGAGCCGGCCGACTTGTTTTCGCGAATCAGGCCGCCCAGTACGACAGTTTCCGTCGAGCGCACCGCGACCTGGCTGATGATTTCACGCTCCAGAAAGGTGCGCTGGCCGACGCCGTCGGCATCGACGGGGCCGACGTCGGTCACGGTCTGCTCGATATCCATCGTCACCATGCCACCCGCGTTGACCGACGGTGTAACGGACAGCTTCACGCCGGTGTCCTTGTAGGTGATAGAGAAGCGCTCGAGGCCCTGGTCATTGATCGTCGAGCCCTGCTGAATCGGCACCTGGTCCCCCACCCTGATAGTGGCGGTCTGGTTGTCTAGCACCATCACCGAGGGCGAGGAAATGACATTGAGGAGGTTTTCGGTGGCGAGGGCATTCAGCACAGCCTCGATCTGGCCCGCCGCGCTCACCACCTGGTACGAAAAGCCGGGTATGATCGCGCCGATACCCTCCCCACCAACCAGCTGGGCGATACCCTCGTAGCCGTTGTCCAGGCCGTTGTCGAACGTCCACTCGAGGCCGTAGCGCAGGTTGTCCGTCAGCGTCACTTCCAGGATGCTCGCCTCGATGATGACCTGCGTCGCGGCCACGTCCAGCTGCGCGAGCGCGGGCTTGATCTTGCCGTACTCCTTGGCAGTGGCGTAGATCAACAGGGCATTGTTCTCATCGTCCGCCACCACGCGCACGCCATCCATATCGAGGCTGGAGCTGCCTCCCCGCGAGCCCCCGCCGACGCTCGAGCGGGAAGCCGAACCAGCGGTAGAAGCGTTCGAGTCACCGCCCGATACCGTTTCCGGGGTCAGGCCGGGGGCCACCCCGGAGCGCGAGCGACTACTGCTGCTGCCGCCCCCGCCGCCATATACCGCACCAAGCAGGTCAGCCAGGTGCACCGCGTGGGAGTTCTGGACCGGATAGACATAGAGCCGGCGCTCAAAATTGGCGTCCGGTTCGCGATCGAGGCGCTTGATCCAGTCCCCCAGCCGAAACAGGTATTCCTTGCGCGGCGTCACCACCATGATGCTGCTCAGCCGCGGCATCGCGATGATACGCACGACGCTGCCGATGCCCAGCAGCCCCTCGGTCATATCATCACCGCTGCCACCGCCCAGGAGACCGTTCAGCGCCTCCTCGACTTCCTCGATCGGGGCATTTTCGATGGGGAATACACCCACCGACATTCCCGCCAGGAGGTCGACGTCAAACGTGTCGATGATTTCCTGCCACCCCTGCAGCTGCGCACGCGTGCCCGCCAGCACGAGCAGGTTGCGCAGGTTGTCCACGCGCACGAAAGCGCTGTCCTCCGCGACGGGGCGAAGGATCTCCGCCATGTTGCGCGCACTGATGAATTCGAGCGGGATGATCAGGTTGGTGAAGCCGGCAACGCCGGCGGAAGACGCCGCCATGCTGGGCTTGAGACGTTGCATCTGGCCGGAGCCGCTGATGAAGAAGCGTCCGTCGTTGTCGCGAATCATGAGGACATTGTTCGCCTTGAGCAGCGACTCGAGGATGTCAAGCAACTGATCCCGCGGGACCGGCTCGCTGGTCCGCAGGGTAACCTCGCCACCGATGGGGTGTTCCACGACGTAGTCCAGGCCCAGGATGTCGCCCATGACCGCGTGCACGATATCCGTGAGGGGCGCCTGCTCGAAATCGAGGCTCACCGCCTCGCCGCGGTAGCGCACGGGCTTGCGTACGGGCGGCGGATTCACCATTTTCCCGCTGCCCAGCGTGATCGTGGGCTTGGCTGATGCATCCCTGCCGCTGTCGCCCGCCGCGGCAGCTTCCAGTGCAACACTCTCGCCGGGCGGCACCTGCGCTACCAGTTCCTCCATGCTGGCGGCCGGACCGCCTTCTGTCTTGCCGGAGGACATGGGCTCCATACTGGCACAGCCAGACAACGTGAGCAGGCCGACCATGAAAAGGAGACGGCTGACACCACGCCCCGAACACCAGGGGGCCGCTTGTTCTTCGTATGTGTTGTTCATATGTGTTTCGCTGCACTCCCGCCCGCATGGCATCGACCACTCGCGTCCCCGAAGATTCCCCGGAGCGCGGGCCGACTCTACCGCTCGTTCGCAATTCTAGGTTTCATTCCCCGCCCCCGCTACAGCGCGGCAGGAACGCTATCTGTTTTTCGGCGCGCGTTGCCAGACCGACGGGCGGGGCTCCTGCTCTGCCTTCTTCGCGGCCTTTTCGGCGACCTTCTCCGCGCTCTTCTTGTCGTCCTTGTTTTTCTCAGCCTTGTTCTTGTTGCGCCTGTTGTTGGCGCGCTCCACCTTATTCGCGTTGGCCGCCTTGCGGCCGGAGCCCTGGCGATCAGCGCGCTTCGCCGCACCCTTGGGCGCCGCATGTTCCAGGGCCAGCAGATGGCTGCGCCCATCGGCCACAAGGACCGCACCCTCGCCAGTAAGTTCTACGAACTCCCATCCGCTGACCGTGTCGTTGAGGCGCAGGCGCATGGAATCGGGACCCGCGCGCAACAGGATCGTGGTGTTGGCGTCCGCACCTATCACTCCCACCAGCTCGATGCCACCCAGGTCGCCTCCCGAGAACACTTCCGGCACGCTCTCAACCACCTCTTCTTCGACCGAGGGCACGTACTTGTCGCGACCCTCCCAGAACAGCGGTCGCTCGACCAGGTCCGGCGGCAGCTCCGCATCGGCGACGGGGGCCTGCAGCGCAGGCACCAACAGTGACGACTCCGCGGGTAACACCGCGTCCGGGGTATCGAGCAGGAGCAGGCGCCCGGCTGCCCAGCACACCACCAGCAGCAGCACGACTGTTACCAGCACAGCCGCGTTGCGCAGGGTTTGCAGGGGCTGGGCTAGCATCGCTCCGCACCCGCTTTCACAACAGTGTTGTCGAGCCGGATTGCCATCAGTCGGTCAGCCGCAACGATATCAGTTCCAGCGTCGAAGTCAGGAGGCGTGGGTCACCCTCCACCTCGGACGCGGGCGCACGCGACCGTGAAAACGCCCGCCGGCCGCCGGATTTAACACGAATCGACTCTACCAGCACGAGCGGCCGCGCAAGTTCGAGCTCCGAGAGCGCCGCATCGAAGCCGTCGATGTTGCCCTCGACCGATACGTTGAGCCGCAACAACTCGAAACCTTCGCCCTCCCGCCGCGGCAGGATCTGGCTGCTGGAGACAAACAGTCCCGCGGACGTCAGTAATTCGCGCACGTCCTGCTGCATGCTGGCCGCGCTGCTGGCGGCATCGCGGTCGGGGGAGTACGCCACACCCGCCAGGATGTCCCTCGCCTCCTCGCCCGCATGGGCGAGGGCCTCCTGGCTCTCCAGGATCCCGAGCAGGCGCGCGGTGCGGGGGCGAATATTGTCAATCTCCTGCGCATATCCGTGCCGCAGCGACCAGAAATACAATACACCGAACAGGAACAACCCGAGCACCAGCGCGAGCGTGCCCCCCACCACGAAGGTCGAGCGATTGAGTCCTGCCGGCAGGTTCACTGCGCCATCTCCGCCGGCTGGATGGTCTCGATTTCCAGCACGAAACGCTCCATCCCGGAGCGCACCTTGCTGGTGGCATTGGGGGCGATCACGGTTGCGTAGGCAGGCTGGTCGAGGAGGTTCTGCATCACGGCCGAAGCGTCCTCGGTTTCGCCCTGTATACGCACCTCCGTGCCGCGCATCTCGAAGCCTGACAGCCAGGTGTCGTCACCCAGCAGGCCGGTGAGGCGCTTGAGTTCCGTATAGGGCGAGGGATAATCCTGGCGCAGCTGGTTGGCAGCTTTCACGATCTCGCGTGCCGCGACCAGTTCCGAGCGGGCCTGGACCGCCTCTTTCGCCGCGAGCGTCGCGTCGGCCTGCATCGCCTGCACGCGCTGCAGCTCGACATACTTCATCCCCGCCGCCAACGCGAAGATCACCACCGTTGCGACCATGCAGTAAGCGGCGGTCATTCCCGCGCGCACCATGCGCTGCCGGTTGCGCTGGTGCCTGGCGCCCTCGCCAAACCCGGTGAGGGGTACGAC
>JAUIEP010000155.1 GCA_030428835.1 Gammaproteobacteria bacterium
TCTGGATGAGCACCTGGAACTGGTTGCCCGGGATTTTCACCACCTCGCAGCGCGTGCGCGCCCGCACCGTGGCGCTGCGGTCCGAGCGCGTGAGGGCGGCGATCGCGCCGAAAATCTCACCGTCGGCAATCTGCCCCACCGTGACGCCGTCTACCAGCACCTGGGCCGAACCGGCATTCATGTGGAACACGTAGTCGGCGCGGTCACCCTGGTTGATGATGATCTCGCCCGGCTCGTAGACCTGGGTGCTCGCGGCGGTCGCCGTCTCGTCCGGCGTCTGCTCCGCCGCGAGGCGCAGCATGATGCCGCTGTAGGTCAGCAGCAGGTCGCTCCAGAGACTCGCGCCAGACGGCGTGGCGAGCAGCGCGCCCAGCACCGCCTCCCGCGAATAGGCATCGAGCCCGGCGCCGGTCTCGCTCACGTAGTACACCGGCATGCCGCCGGCGCTGTCGGCGAGGCTGGAGTCAGGTAATAGGAGATCTCCCGGCTGCAGGGCGCAGAGGGTGCGGGCGCCACAGGTGAGGGCGATCGTGCCCTCGCGCACATGGTACAGGCAGGCCCTGTCAAACCCCGGAAAATCGCCGGACTCGCAGATGGGTACGCCGAGCGGCGTACTGTCGACGTTGGCCGCTGCCAGCACCTGTCCCGTCAATTCGCGATAGCGCCGGCACAGCTGCGCCAGGCCCCGGCTGTCGCTACCTACCAGCATGGTGGTTGTCCCCCTTGTTTCCCCGGCATTATTGTCACACCACACAGCGGCGCGCGCCAGTCGGCGCAACGAAAAGCGGTACAATCGTGCTCCCCGGAGAGGATGAGGCCGATGGCAGGACACTGGGAAACACGCCCCTTCGCCGCGCTGGACACGTCGCTGCTGTACGCGATCATGCGCCTGCGCCAGGAAGTCTTCGTGGTGGAGCAGGACTCCGCCTACCTCGACGCCGACGGCATTGACCTCGAATCCGAACACATGCTGTGTTTCGAGGACGGCGCGCTGATCGCCTACCAGCGCCTGATCGGTCCGGGCATACGCTACCCCGAGAGCTCGATAGGCCGGATAGTGGTACACCCCGCATTTCGCGGGCACGACCTCGGCCGCGAACTGGTGCGACGCGGCATCGCGCACAACCTGGAGCAGTGGCCGGGCATCGATATCTGCATCAACGCCCAGTCCTACCTGGAGGCGTTCTACGGCACACTGGGCTTTGCCGGCGAGGGCGAGCCCTACGACGAGGACGGCATTCCCCATCGCAAGATGCGCTACCGCGCGGGTTAGTGCTTCCGGGCCAGGCGGGCATCCACTTCAAGTCTAAAACAGTCAGGTTCGAGGCTTCTCCGAGGCACGCCCGCGCCCACGTACTTGCCTGGACCAGTAATCCGACTATGCTTTCCGGACATGCCTTTAGTGCAATGGGAGGCGGTTACCATGGGCCGGATTTTACTTCTCTCGTTACTGGTCGTAATGGCGCTGTCGGGCTGTAAGCTGCACGTAATTGCCCTGCAGGGTGGGCAGGTTTCTGTTGGCGGGTTTAATTGCCTGACGCAGACAAGTTGCGTCTACAATGTCGACGATACGTCTTTCCAGCGAACCTTCACCGCAAGCGCGTCCCCCGGCTACCAGTTCGTTAAATGGCATGGCGGCGACGACTTTCTCTGCGCGAATTCCACCAATCCGACCTGCGTCATCGATACGACACCGCTAGCCGGCCTGGTGCCCGATGCGGTCTTTGCCATACTCGGTGATGCGTACATCATGCCCATATTCAGCGACCGTGTGCCTATCACGGATACAATCATCGTGGAGGGCAGGGAGTGGGCCCAGGTCGATCTTTTCGCTGACGTGAGCTGGGATTCTGTTGATGCGGTGTGCCCGGCCGCCAATGACGGTGTCTGCGATGGCTCCCTGAATGCATGGAATGTCACAGGCTGGACGTGGGCGCACCTGGAGGACGTCAACCGCCTGTTCAATGTCTACATCTCGCCCGTCGTGCTAGGACCCTTCTCCCCGGATTCCCATACCGAGGCGGACTCTTTATGGGCCCCTGCATTTTTTGCCGCCGGCTGGCGGATTTTTTCCGGCCCTTCGGCTGGAATTCTTCAAGGGTGGACCCGCATCCAGTCAGACTCCTCCAACGGTTTTCTGGGGTATTTGGATCCTGGTTTAGACGAGGACAGAGTAGGGACGGACAGGACGTTCGGCAAAAGTGGTTCAAGCGGCAACCTCGGTGTATGGCTGTACCGAGACCTCTAAAAAATTCGCTCTATAAAATCGAAGTGGCCCTCGTCATATCCACAGTTCAAACCTGTCGCTCGCGGGTCTATTCTTGCCGAAGCAAATTCTGGAGCAATGAATGAACTGGGACGCCATCGGCGCAGTTGGCGAATGGGCGGGCGCGATCGTGGTGATTGCAACACTCTTTTACCTGGCGACCCAGGTGAAGCAGTCCCAGAAGATGGAGAAGGCCGTCGCCCAGAGGGACCTGTTGCAGCGCGTTGCCGACTGGAACCAGCGACTCAACTGTGCGGAAACATTTGACGATTTCACCCTCGGCTTGCGCGATTACTCGAATGCCTCCGTAACCGTCCAGCGATGCGTCAATGCCTATGTCGCCGAGTTCGTTTTCATCACCGAGGCTGCGCTGAACATGCGCCAGGACGGTTTCTTCAGCGACGGGACCTGGGACGGTATCGAAGGAGGCGCCCTCGCCCTTGTGCGCACCCCGGGCGGCAGGCAGTGGTGGGACTACGCGCAGCACTTCATAGGCCACGAGATCGTGCAGCATATCAACCAGCGCCTCGGTGAAACGGCCGATGATGCACCTGACTTCCTGGATATTCTTCCCACATTCAGGAAACGCCTGGCGGAGCTGGACGCGCAGGCCGGCCACAAATGACCTTGCGAGGCCTCGCGGTTGAGCTAGGCTTAAATAGTATCGAGGCAGGCATGGGGCTGGGCGAACATGAAACAGACCGGGTTTTTGGCCCTGGGCGCACTCTTGCTGGGTGCCGCGGGGAACGCCACGTCAGGCGTGCTCGAAGTCACCGCGACCAACGCGAGCACCTGCCAGACACAGTTTAACGGCAATCCCGCGGGGTCCATCAGCGGGTATACGACCTGCCGCGGGGCCACAGCCCCCGTGATCGTGCCCGGCCACATCTACAACGACACGACCGCCACGATCACCGACGGCAGCGCCGTGGCGACCATCGAGATCGACGCGGGCGTCCTTTCCGATGCCGGCAGTTGGTCCGGCGGCCAGATTCAGCTCTACCAGTACCTCGAGTGGAACATCACCGTCGACGTGCAGGTGGGCGCCGGGGTCGAATGGACCCTCGTCATGGACCAGTCGGCCGCGGGGCTCTATTCGATCGTCGATGAGACGCAGTACGCCGGCGGTTCTGCGAATAACGGTGCGGGGCGCCTGGTCAACGGCGTGCTGGTGGGGGGTGACGAAATACAGGTTTCGCTCGACGGCTCTTCCTATGACGTCGATCTCGACGTGAATGCAACCCCGCTGTCCACGAGCACCACGGGACTGGCATTCGCGGGTTCACGCAGTGATTCGATCACCGGCGTGGGTCCCGCGCTGCTGACCGGAACAGTACAGACCACGTTCCAGGCCGATTCGCGTTGCCGGGGGCAACCGGGCCCCTGTGGCAGCGGTGACGAGGCTGCCGTCCTCTTCGGACTGGACGATTTCGCGGCCTCGCTGTCCGCCAACCCCGACGACTTTGTCGCCGACAACTACAGCATCTGGGCACGGCCGGTGGCCCCGGACGGCTACACCGTGACGTTTGAACTGCAGGTCGATACCGACGGCGACGGCATCCTGGATGCGCAGGACAACTGTCCGGCCGTTGCCAACCCGGATCAGGCGAACTCAGACGGCGCGGCGGACGGCGGCGACGCCTGCGATGCCGACGACGACAACGACGGCATACCGGACGACAACCCGGACAACTGCCGCACGGTTCCAAACCCCGACCAGACCGACTCCAACGCCGACGGGTGCGGCGACGCGTGTACGGTCCAGGGCTGCCTCGGACTGGTGTGTGCTGAATAAGCGGAAAGCGGGCGAGTAATCTGTCGGCGCCCGCTCCCGTGGCGGCGCCGCAACACCGATTGGCGCCCGGGCAATCGCGCTGCAGCTAGCTCTCGAGCAGGAAGGTAACAGGGCCGTCGTTGGTGAGGCTCACCTGCATGTCCGCCCCGAACACGCCGGCCGCGACGTCCCGGTGTCGCGAACGCAACTCGCCCAGCATGTGCCGGTACAGCGCCTCGGCGTGGGCCGGCGCCATCGCACTGGAGAAACTCGGGCGCAGGCCCTTGCGCGTGTCGGCCGACAGGGTGAACTGGGAGACCAGCAACACGCCGCCGCCGGTATCGGTCACGCTGCGGTTCATGCGGCCCTCGGCATCGGCAAACACGCGGTAGGCGAGCAGCCTGTCGAGCATGCGCGCCGCCGCCTGTTCGTCATCGCCCTTGTCCAGGCCCAACAACACCAACAAGCCCGGGCCGATCGCGCCCACCACCTCACCTGCAACCTCCACGCGGGCATTACTCACGCGTTGCAGCAGGGCCCTCACGCCGTGTCCCGCGACGCTCGCTTGCGCTCGTGTTCCTTGAGCAGCTTCTTGCGCAGGCGGATGCTGGAGGGGGTGACCTCCACCAGCTCATCATCCTCGATAAACTCCAGCGCCTGCTCCAGTGAGTGGCGCACCGGCGGCGTGAGGATGATCGCCTCGTCGGAGCCGGCGGCGCGGATGTTGGTGAGCTGCTTGGCCTTGGTGGGATTCACCGGCAGGTCGTTGCCGCGGCTGTGCAGCCCGACGACCTGGCCCTCGTACACCTCGACGTTCGGGTCGATAAAAAGGCGGCCGCGCTCCTGCAGGTTGTACAGGGCATAACCGAGGGTCTTGCCGCTGATCATCGACACCAGCACACCGTTGCTGCGGTGCACGATCTCCGCGCCCTTCGCGGGGCCGTAATGATCGAAGACATGGGTGAGGATGCCGCTGCCGGAGGTCAGGGTGAGAAACTGTGAGCGGAAGCCGATGAGCCCGCGCGCAGGCACGATGAATTCCAGCCGCACGCGACCCTTGCCGTCGGGCACCATGTTCTTGAGTTCCGCGCGGCGCTGGCCGAGCTCCTCCATCACCGCACCCTGGTGCTCGCTTTCGCAGTCGATAACCAGTTGTTCGAAGGGCTCGTGCACCTCGCCGTCCACTTCGCGCGTGATGACCTCGGGGCGTGACACGCCCAGCTCGTAGCCCTCGCGGCGCATACTCTCGATCAGCACGGACAGGTGCAACTCGCCGCGGCCGGAGACCTTGAACCTGTCGGGGCTGTCGCCCGGCTCCACCCGCAGCGCCACGTTGTGTATGAGTTCCCGCTCCAGGCGCTCCTTAATATTGCGCGAGGTGACGAACTTGCCCTCCTTCCCGGCGAAGGGCGAGTCATTGACCTGGAAGGTCATGCTGACCGTCGGTTCGTCCACGGTGAGCGGGGGCAGCGCTTCCGGGTGGTCCGGGTCGCACAGCGTGTCGGAGATGTTCAGGCCGTCGATGCCGGTAATGCAGACGATATCGCCCGCCTGCGCGCTGGCGACGTCGACGCGCTCCAGGCCGAGGTGGCCCATCACCTGCAGCACGCGGCCTTTGCGCGGGCTGCCCTGGGCGGGCACGACCAGTACCTGGGTGTTGGGCTTGAGTTCGCCGCGCGTGATGCGACCGACGCCGATCACACCCACGTAGCTGGAGTAATCGAGTGCCGAGATCTGCATCTGCAGCGGCCCCTCGGTGTTCACCTCGGGCGCGGGAACGTGTTCGACGATGGTTTCAAACAGCGGCTGCATGTCCGCCGCCATGTCCTCGTGGTCCAGTCCGGCGATGCCCTCGATGGCGGAAGTGTAAACAACCGGGAAGTCGAGTTGCTCCTCCGTCGCCCCGAGACGGTCGAACAGGTCGAACACCTGGTCGACGACCCAGTCGGGCCGCGCGCCGGGGCGGTCGACCTTGTTCACCACCACGATCGGGTGGAGACCGCGCTCGAAGGCCTTGGCGGTCACGAAACGGGTCTGCGGCATGGGGCCGTCGACCGCGTCCACCAGCAGCAACACGGAGTCCACCATCGACAGCACGCGCTCCACCTCGCCGCCGAAGTCCGCGTGGCCCGGGGTGTCCACAATATTGATGTGGTATCCCTGCCACTCGATCGCGGTGTTCTTCGCGAGGATGGTGATGCCGCGCTCCCGCTCCTGGTCGTTGGAGTCCATGATGCGTTCGGCGCCCTCGTTGCGCCGGTCGAGCGTGCCCGACTGCTGCAGCAGGCAGTCCACGAGCGTGGTCTTGCCGTGGTCCACGTGGGCGATGATGGCGATGTTGCGGAGCTTCTCTATCACGGTATCACAGGGGTGGTGGTGAAAACGGCGCGGATTATACCTGCAAGTGCGGGGGGAAACAGTAGCCCGGCGAAAAGGGGACCAATGGTGCGCGTAGCGCAGTCGCCCCCGCGCGCGCGGGGACCCGGTGCCGGTTCACGCAAAACCGGGAGGACGCCGGGCCGCCACATCCGCGCCGCCGACGGCGGGGTGCTAGGGCGCGTAGACCTTGACGTCCAGGCCCTTGTCCTCGTTGAGGTGCCCCGCGTGCAGCCTGCTCATGACGCCCTTGCCGCAGTACAGCATGTAGGTGTCGCCCGGGCGCAGCTCGGCGGCACGGGTGTGCAGTTCGTAGAAGGGAATCTTGATGACGGGCACATGCAGGTCCAGCGGCGCGAGTTCCTCTTCATCCGGGTGACGGATGTCGACGATGGTGCCGTTGGCCAGGGGCACGGTGAGCACCTCGACATCCGCGCGCGCGAGCTCCTCGTCCGCCAGCCGGTCGATGCGCGTCTGCACCGCGTTCGCCAGCGCGCGGTCGAGTATCGCCATATCGAACTTCGCCTCCTGCGCGGCCACCCGCTCGGGCCGCGCGCGGGTGGTCGGGTTGACCGAGATGACGCCGCAGTATTCCGGCATCGCGGCGGCGAACGGCTCCGTGCCGATCCGGGCGGCGAGCCGCACGATGTCTTCCTTGTCCGTGGCGATGAGCGGCCGCAATACCAGGCGCTCGGTCACCGCATCGATAACAGCGAGATTGCGCACCGTCTGGCTCGAGACCTGGGCGACACACTCGCCGGTAACCAGCGCATCGACCTCCAAATCCTCGGCCAGCCGGTCCGCCACGCGCAACATCATGCGCTTGAGGATCACGCCCATCTGGCTGTCCTCGACAGTGGTGAGCAGCGCCGCGACGACCTCCTCGAAGGGCACGCTGATAAACAACACGCGCTGGCCACAGCCGTATTTCTGCCAGAGGTACAGCGCCACTTCCTTCACCCCGACCTCGTGGTCGCGGCCGCCGAGGTTGAAGAAGAGGAAGTGGGTGCGCATTCCGCGGCGCATGGTGAGGTAACTGGCTACCGGGGAGTCGAAGCCGCCGGAGATCAGCGAGATGACCGGGTCGAGGCTGCCGACAGGATAGCCGCCCGGGCCGCGGTGTCGCCGGCCGATGACGAACAATGTCTTGCGACTGATTTCCAGGTCGACGGTGACCTCGGGGGCGCCGAGTCGTACGCCCGACGCGCCGGTCTGCGCCAGCAGTGCGCGGCCGACCTCTCGCTCGACATCCACCGAGGTGAACTCGTGGTCGCCGGTGCGCTTGCAGCGCACCGCGAAGGTCCTGCCCTCGAGTCGCGCGGCGTAGACCGGCAGGACGAGTTCCGCGATGGCTTCCAGTGCCGGCAGCGGGTGCTCGTTGACCTCGAGAATATAGGTGATGCCCGATATGTTGCGCATCGCCCCGACCAGCAGTGCCTGGCCCTGTGCGTCGAGCTCGGAAAAGATGCGCAGCTTGTCCCAGCCGCGCTCGAGGCGAACATCGGGGTCGATCTCCCGCAGCACATTCTTGAGGTTGTCCTCCAGGTGCCGCACGAAGCGCTTGCGCACCGGCTTGCTCTTGATGGCAATCTCGGAGAAGAACTTGACGAGGTACTGCATCGGGGCCCTGAACCACTGCGATCTGATCTGGGCCGCTATTATACGGGCTCGGCCCGGTCGTGCGCAGGCGGGGGGCGTGATTGCCGTGGAGGCCGGTTCATTCGCATTGCCGGACGATCGCAATGCACACGCATGGCGTATCGAGGACTACCGTTCCAGGTCGAATGAATTCGACCCTACGGGAACCTCGCGCAATGTGGGGTCGAATGTATTCGACCTGAGTACTCTGTAGGGTCGAATTTATTCGACGCGGGACCGCGCTCTCAACAGGAACACCTGCCGCCAATGCAAGCCCGGCTACCTGTCGATCAAATTCGACGCCACAGGGGCACGCCGGCCTTATCGAGGACCACGGGTCCAGGTCGAATGCATTCGACCCCACAGGGGACGGCTACGGGGCACCGGGGAGACGGCAATGCCCCGGGACACCACGCAAAAACCGCGATTTTGTGGTGATATTCACAGCACCGCCGTGCTCTGTCGGGCCGGCCTTTTCTGCTAGTGTAGGGCGGTAGGAGCCGACTGGAGGTACCGTCATGCTGCGCTTCACCGTTATGGTCCTGGCCATGGTTGCACTGCCCGCTCTCGCCCAGACGTCCATCTACCGCACCGTCGACGAAGACGGCAACGTGGTGTTCACCGACGCCCCGCCGGCCGATACCCGGAAGAAGATCGAGCGCATCGAGAATCCACATATCAACTCGATGCCGCCGCCCGGGGACATCGCACCGCCGCCGGCGCCGGCGGACGAACCACAGGACGCGCAGCCCGGCTTCGAGGTCGTCATCACGGCGCCCGCCAACGAAATCACGATTCCCAACGGACCGGGCAATTTCTCTGTGAGCGCCTCTGTCTCCCCGACCCTGCAGGGCGAACACAGCCTGCAGCTCTTCATGGACGGCTCGCCCTGGGGGGATCCCCAGCGGGGCGCTCGCTGGAGCCTGACCAACGTGTTCCGCGGCCAGCACGACCTCACCGTCGGCGTGATCGATGAGTCGGGGGAGACGCTCGCGATGTCCGAACCGGTGCGCGTCTACGTTTTCCGCCCCATCGCCCGCTGACCCACAACTGGACACCGCCTCCCAAAAAGCGCACCATAATGGTGCGAACGAGGGGCGCGGCGCGCTGATCCACGCACCACTGCACGGCCTCCCAGGCCAGTAATCGCGGCCTGCAACGGCTGTTAGTGGGCGCTTACTGCCACTCTTCTGCACTAAATTCTGGCATCTGTGGATTTTTTTGCCGCCTGTGCCCGATATGGCTTCATTCTTGCTTAGGCTTAGCTTCGGCAGGCGTTAGCTTGGTGCGGGGAGGCACAGGCACCGCACCAGGGGCATCGAAACAGGCATGAATTCCCACCAGAACATCCTCGACCACCTGAGCACCGGCATCGTGGAGCTTGACGCGGACCTGGTGGTGACCGCCCTGAACGCCGCGGGGGAAGCACTGCTAGAAACCTCCGAGAGCCGCTGCATGGGGCTGCACGCCGGCAGGCTGGTGCTGCACAACGAGCAGTGGCTGCAGATGCTGGAGCTGGCGCTGCAGAGTTCCAGCCCCCACGCCAGCCGGGGCGTGGAACTGATCCTGCCGTCTGGGCAGGAGCTCCTGGTCGATGTCATCGTCTCACCGGTACTCGGCGAGGACCGCACACCCGTGATGCTGGTTGTCGAGCTGACCGCCGTGGACCGCGTGCTGAAACTCAATCGCGACGAAAACCTGATCAACGCGCAGGAGATCAGCCGCGCGGTCATCCGCGGGCTGGCGCACGAAATCAAGAACCCGCTGGGCGGTGTTCGCGGCGCCGCGCAGTTACTGGCACGGGAGCTGCCCGATGAGCACCTCGCGGAATACACCCACGTCATCATCCGCGAAGCCGACCGCCTGCGCGACCTCGTTGACCAACTGCTGGGCCCGCGGCACGAACTGAAACGCGAGGAGCACAATATCCACGAGGTGCTGGAGCACATCTGCAACCTGCTCGCGGCGGAGACGGAAAACCGCATCAGCATCGTGCGCGACTACGACCCGAGCCTGCCGGAGTTCCTCTACGACAAGGACCAGCTCATCCAGGCCGTACTGAACATCGCGCGCAACGCCCTGCAGGCGACGGAGGACATAGACAGCTGCGAGATCATCCTGCGCAGCCGCTCCCAGCGCAACCTGACGGTGGGCACGCAACAGCACCGGCTGGGCTGCAAACTCGACATCATCGACAACGGCCCCGGCATCCCGCGCGAACTGCAACACGCCGTCTTCGCGCCGATGGTCACGGGGCGCGCGAACGGTACGGGCCTGGGCCTGTCGATCGCGCAATCCATTATCAATCGACACGGCGGACTCCTGGAATGCGAGAGCAGGCCGGGGGAAACCCGCTTCACTATTTATTTACCGATGGAATTAG
>JAUIEP010000156.1 GCA_030428835.1 Gammaproteobacteria bacterium
GCAGCCACGTCGATTCTCGAGGGCGCCTCCAGCGTCCTGTTCGTCAGCGACACCGACTTCCAACTCGACGGCGATACCACAACCACCTTCAGCGGTTTCGAGACCGTTCGCGGCACCAGCATGGACGATACCTTCACGCTGGCCGGCTTCAGTTACGCGGGCACGCTGGAGGGCCTCGACGGCGCGGATACGTTCGACCTGTCGGGCGGCGGTACGGTCGCCACTATCCTCGGCGGCGCCTCCGCACTGGATGTGATCACCGGCGCTGGCACCTACGACATCAGCGCGGTGTTCGGCGGTACCGCCAACGCATCGGGCAGCTTCAGCGGTATCGAGGTCCTCGTCGGCTCGGCGCTGGCCGACACGTTCACGCTCAGCGGAGGCACCATCGCTATCCTGAGCGGTCTCGCCGGAGACGACATTTTCAACTTCAATGCGGGCTCCTTCGGGCTCATTGCGGGTGGTGATGACGTCGATGCGCTGAACCTGGGCGCCGGCGTCACCCTGGACATCGGTGCCATGCCGCTGCCCTTTACAGAACTGGAACAGGTCAATGCCGTGGGTGCCGGCGTGACGCTGCGCGGCGCTAGCACTTACGACGTCACGGGGCCCGGCACGGTCATCGCCGACACCACAGGGGCGCTGCCCTACAACAACTTCGCCACCGTAGAGGGTACGGGCGGGGATGATACGTTCAATATCAATGGGCAGTCCTTCAGCGGCGATTTCAAGGGCGGAGGCGGTCAGGACACGGTCAGCGGCGCCGCCGCCTACACGGTGAACGGGGCGGGATCGGGTCTCGCCAACGGCGCCGATTTCATGGAAATCGAGAACCTCGTCGGCACCAACGGCGCCGATGTTTTCACGCTGCTGTCGGGCTCCATTGGAGACCTTGTCGGCCTCGACGGCGACGATGCCTTCCTGGTAACGGCCACCGTGTTTGACTCCATTGACGGGGGCGACCCCGACGATGTCCCCACGGACGTCGACTCGGTGCAGTACCAGCAGATGGTGACGATTGACCTCGCCATGGACCCGTTGCTGTTCACGCGGATCGAACAGGTCGTCGCCGCGGTTGCCCCGGATGACGTTCTGCGCGGCGCGAATGCCTACACGATTACGGGTACAGACAGCGTGCGCACCGGGGACACGGGCGCTACCGACTTTATCGGCTTCGAGTTCGTGGAAGGCACGGCGGGTGCCGACACGTTTGATGTGGGCGCGGCCAACTTCGGCGGTACCCTGCGAGGGCTCGCGGGCGAGGACGTGTTCAGCCTGGATGGCGGCACGGTCTTCAGTATCGACGGCGGCACCAGTGGGGCCGATATCGACATCATCACCGGCGGCAACCACTTCCGGGTCACGGCTGACAGCGCCGGTGTGGTCAACGAGGCCGGCACCTTTGTCGCCGTCGAATCACTGCAGGGCTCGGCGGCGGCGGACACCTTTATTCTCGAGGCGGGCCTCATGCAGGGACTCGCCGGTTTCGGCGGCGACGACAACTTCTTCGTGGACGCCGGCTTCTTCTTCGTCCTGGACGGCGGCGCCGACACGGATACCGTTAATTACCAGCAGCAACGCGAAATCGATATCGAAAACGACCCCGACCTTTTCCTCAACGTAGAGGTGATCAATGCGCTGGCGGCGGGCTCTATCCTGACGGGCGCGAACCAGTACCGGCTCGTGGGTGACGACTCGGTGCTGGCGGGCGGCGACTTGACACCCGTCTACAACGGTTTCGACATACTGCGCGGTACCGCGGATTCCGACACCTTCGACCTCGCCGGTTTCTCCTTCGCGGGTGAACTGGACGGACTCGGCAACGGTTCGACGGGCGACACGGTGCGGGGCTCGAATTTCTATGAAGTCACCGGCGCGAACGCCGGTAACGCGGGAGCGTCAGGTGAGACCACGCTCACCTCGATAGAAAACCTCGAAGGCACCGCGACGGGCGATGAATTTACGCTGACGGCGGGATCGATAGGGCGGCTCAGCGGCCTCGGCGGCAACGATCTCTTTATCATCAGCGACCCGTCCTTCGCATTTACGTCGCTCGATGGCGGCGTCGGTACCGATGCGGTCAACTTTATTGCGCGGGTCGACCTCAGCCTGAACCCGAACCGCTTCACCAGCATAGAGAGCGTGAATGCGACCGTGGCCGGCTCTTCGCTGTTCGGCGCCAGCCTGTATAACTTCGTATCGGCGACCGGGGTGCAGGCGGGCGGGCAGGCGGGCACCGTCTATGACGGCTTCGATATCATCCGCGGCACGGCCGGTGACGATACGTTCAACCTCGCCGGCAATGCCTTCGCGGGTACGCTGGACGGGCTGGGACATGTCAGCGGGGATACGGTTGCCGGAGCGAGCAGTTATCGGGTACTGGGCCCGAACAACGGTTCCGCCGGCGCGGGCGGCCAGACGATCTTCCTCGATATAGAGCGCCTGGTGGGGACCGCCGGGGATGACACCTTCGATCTCGCGGGCCTGGTCTTTAACGGCATCATCGACGGCCTCGGCGAGGGCGCTGTCGGGGATGAGATCCGCGGCAGCGGCAACTATAGCGTCACCGGAGACGGCAGCGGCACGGCGAGCGGCACGCCGTTCTTCAATATCGAACGCCTGGTCGGCACCGCGGCTGACGACCTGTTCACCTTCAGTGCCGCGGGCTTCGTCAATGCCGTGATCGGTGGCGGCGAGGCGGGCGGGGGTGACACCCTGAGCGGCGCGACGGAATACACCGTCAACGGCCCGGGCACGGGAAGTTCCTCGGCGGTGGGCCTGTTTACCGGAATCGAAAACCTGGTGGGCACCTCGGGCAACGACCTGTTCGCCTTCGTCGGCGACGGCAGCGTCGACACGGTCGACGGCCGGGCGGGAATCGATACGGCGGACTACAGTGCCGCGAGCCAGCGGGAGATCTCGACCGGGAGCCTGATCAACATAGAGCGTGTGGTCGGTGGTGCGGGTATCGTGCTCACCGGCATGGACTGGGTTATCGGCGGCGGCGTGGATGACCAGGTCAACGACGGTACCGTCGACGGGGTCGAGTTTGTCAATTTCGCGACCATCGCCGGCACCGCGGGCGACGACCGCTTCCTGGTCGACGGCGGCTCGATCGCGGCCCTCGACGGCCGCGGCGAGGGCGCGGCGGGGGATACGCTCGAGGGTTCCAACCGCTACACGGTGACGGGGGACGGCGAGGGCAACGCGGCCTCGGTCGGCGCCTGGACCGGGATCGAGAATCTCGCAGGCACCGCGGGCGACGACGACTTCGAGATTGCCGGCGGCACCATCGGCAGTATCGACGGCCGCGCCAACGGCGCCGCGGGCGACAGCCTGCGGGGCGAATCCAGCTACACGATTACCGGTGACGGCGAGGGCACGGCACCGTCGATAGGCACAATCTGGACCGGCATAGAGAACCTGCTGGGCACCGCGGGCGCGGACGTATTCAACCTGGTGTCCGGGTTTATTCGCACGATCGATGGCCTGGCCGGTGACGACCTGTTCACGATTGGCGAGGGCAGTTTCGGCGGCATCGACGGCGGCGACGGCGCCGACTCGATCAGTTACAGCGCGCAGGTCGACCTGTCGGTTGCGGACAGCCCGCTGGCGGGTGTCGAGGAGGTCAGGGCGGGAGTGCCCGGGTCGAGCCTGGTGGGGGGCAGCAACTACAAGCTGGTGTCCGCGACGTCGCTGCAGGTCAATGGCCGGACCGACGTGACCTACTCGGGGTTCGACACACTGATCGGTACGGAAGGCGACGACGTTTTCGACCTGGGTGGCTTTGCCTTCTCCGGCAGTATCGACGGCCTGGGCAATAGCAACGGCGACAGGCTATTCATTGTGCAGGACGCGCTCACGGCCAATCCGGTTGGCATCATCGTGGACGGCGCCACGGGCTTCGTCGGCTTCGGTGCGCCCGCGCGGCCCTTCGAGAGCGCCGCCGCCGAGGATTTCCAGGCGGGACTGCGCTACGCGGGCATCGAGGACTTCCTCCTGAACCTGCAGGGCGACCTGGACATCAAGGGCAGCGGCCTGATCCTGAGCTCGGAGGATATCTTCGTCGGCGGCAGCCTCAGGCTCATCGGGCCGAGGGGTACACCGGGCGAACTGGTATTGCGCGCGCTGCAGGACATCGACATCGTCGAGAACCTGGAGGTGTCCGGCATGGCGACCCTCGACCTCGATTCCACGGACGGCGTCGTCACCGTGGGCCAGCTCGTGTTCGTCGATACCGCCAGCGGCGCGACCATCAACGGCTTTGTCGCCGTGAATATCACCGAGGAACCGGTCCTGCAGCTACAGGTCGAAGAAGCTACCAGCCTCTCTGTCTTCGGGGACATCGATATATTCTCCGCGGGCCGCTCTTCGGTCGCGCGCAAGGAAGACGATGAAATCGAGTCGGAGAGCGACCTGATCGATTTCCTGAGCGGTCCCGGTCTCTGACGTGGGCCGCCGGGTTGCGCGAGGGCCCGGTCGCGCCGGCAGGTGGATGAGTGTTGCAGCGGGGCGCGGCGAGTGATGTTCAACCGTCAGCAAAATCCACAGGCGGAGCGGGAGTAGCGCCGCCTTGCCTGAGATGGCAGGCAGTACCCATATCGGGCAGCGGGAGCTGAACGAGGACTGCTTCTGTGCCGACGCGGGCCTCGGGCTCGCCGTGGTGGCGGACGGCATGGGCGGCCACAACCACGGCGAGGTCGCCAGCGCCATTGTGGTCGACACCCTGCGGCGCGAGGCGCGCAACGGGGCCGCCCTGGACGACGCCATCCGGGAATCCCACAGCGAGGTCAAGCGCGGCGCCGACACCGGGCTCGGCGGCGAGGGGATGGGCTCGGCGGTCGTGGCGGCCGCGTTCGACGGGCACGACTACGAGGTGTGCTGGATCGGCGATTGTCGCGCCTACCTGTGGGACGGTGAGCTGGTGCAGGTCACGCGCGATCACTCCTATGTTGAAAAATTGCTCTCTCGCGGCGCCATGACGTGGGAGGAAGCCCAGGGCAGTTCCGTGCGCAACATGATTACGCAGGCGGTCGGCGTGTCGCCGGATGAGGAACTGGACGTGGGCTGCGCGCGGGGTACGCTCGGCGCGGGCCAGGAACTCCTGTTGTGCAGCGACGGCCTCAATGACGTCCTGTCGGGGCAGGCCATTGCGCAAATCCTGTCGGGTGGCGGCTCGCTCAGGGAGCGCGCCGCGCAACTCGTCGACGCGGCTGTCCAGGCCGGCGGTCGGGACAACGTCACCGCGCTACTCGTGGCGCCGGATGCGGGCGCCCCGGCGAGCTCGCGACCACCGGCGGTGAGTATTGCGCGACTGGACGGCAGCGTGGAGTATTTTTCCTCCGCGGGGGATTCCATCTTCGCGGCGCTGGAAGATGCCCGGCCGGCGCAACTGGCGGATGCCGACAGGACCAGCGTGCACGTCGCGCCCAGGGTAACCGCCAGGCCGAAGGGCGCGGAACCCGGCCCCGCGGCGGCCGCGCCACCCAGGAAGAAACGGAGAGCCGCCCCCGGTTTTGTGTCCAGCCTGGTGCAGGGCCTGGTGATCGGCACGCTCGTCATCGCGCTGCTGGCCGCGGCTAACTGGTACCTCGGCTGACGCGCCGGGACGCGGTCGCGGCGCCGCGTCAGTCGTTGTCCTTCTCCACCTGCTTTTTGCAGCTCAACAGCCAGAAATAGCCGCTGAACCCCGCGATTGCCGAGGCCAGCAGGATGCCGGTCTTGGCCATCAGTATGTCCTCGGGCCGGCCGTCGAAGCCCAGATCCGCGATGAATATCGACATGGTGAAACCGATGCCCGCGAGCAGGCTCACGCCGAAGATGTGGCGCATGCCCAGGCCGGGGGGGAGAACGGCCCAGCCCAGCTTGATGGCGAGCCAGGTGAAGCCGGAAATGCCCAGCGGTTTGCCGAGCAACAGCCCCGCCAGTACGCCGAGGCCGATGCTGCTCGAGAGGAACTGGCTGACACCCTCACCGTTGATCGGGATACCCGCGTTGGCCAACGCGAAAATGGGAATGACGATATAGGCGACCGGCAGGTGCATGGCGTGTTCCATACGCTGGGCGGGCGCCTGCACGAGAGTCACGCCGTCGCCCAGGGCGGTGACCAGCGAGCGAAAGCGGCTGTTGTGAATGATGTCTGCTTCCACGGCGGTGGACTTGCGCATCTTTAGCGCCGAGTCCTCGACACGCTCGATGAAGTGCTCGGGCTCGAATTTCGGTCGCATGGGAATCATGAAGGCCACAATGACGCCCGCGAGCGTGGCATGTACACCGCTGGACAACATGGCCGCCCACAGGCAGATGCCGACCATGGCATAGGGCAGTGGCCCGCGGAATCCGCCCCGGTTCAGCACGGCGAGCAACAGCGTGAAGATCGCTGCGTAGGCGAGCGCCGCCGAATTGATGTCCTCGGTATAGTAGAGGGCGATCACGACCACGGCGCCCAGGTCGTCGACGATGGCCAGGGCGATGAGGAAGGTGACGAGGTTTTTCGGGACGCGCGACCCCAGCAGGCTCAGCGCGCCGATGGCGAAGGCGATGTCCGTGGCCATCGGGATACCCCAGCCCTTGAACCCCGGGCCCGTCCCGTTGACGAGTATGTAGACCAGCGCCGGCACGAGCATGCCCCCGACCGCCGCCATCAGTGGCAACAGGGCCTGGCGCGGCGACGACAACTCCCCCACGGTGAGCTCGCGCTTCAGTTCGAGGCCGATGATAAAGAAGAACATCGCCATCAGCGCTTCGTTGATCCAGTAGTGGACGCTTAACGAGAAATCCGTCTCTCCCACCTTGAAACCGAGCGGCACGTGCAGCAGTTTTTCGTAGGCGTCCTGCAGGGGGCTGTTGGCGATCACCAGCGCGATAACCGCACAGATCATCAGCAGCACGCCGCTGGTGGTCTGGCGATGAATGAACTCTTCGAGCGGCGTGAGAATCCGGTCGAATGAGCGCTCCCAGGGAGCGTTGTAGATACCTTTGCGCGCCATCAGTTCGGCAGCTCCTGCAGGAAGGGTCCGTCAACACACAGTCGGCGACCGTCGGGTGCGGCGCAGGCGCCACAGATGCCGACACCGCACTTGGTCAGGTAGTCGATGGCGCTGAAGATCTGGTCAGCCGCGCAGAATTCCCGCTGCACGGCGATCGCCGCGCGCACCATGGGGGCCGGACCGCAGTTGTAAAATACCAGCTTTGCGCGGTCTTCGCCGCTCAGCTTTTCCAGATGTTCGCGCAACATTTCCGTGACTAACCCATTGTAGCCCGCACTGCCGTCATCCGTCGCGACGTGCACCTGCGCAATCGCGCGACACTCGTCCAGGAAGTACAGGCGCTGCGCGGTGCGGGCGCCCGCGAAGATCTCGGCGTTGCCGAAATCCCGTGCCACCTGGTAGACGGCGGCGAGCCCGGTGCCGCCGGCCACGGCCATGATGCGGGCGTCTTCCGCCGGGTCCACGGGGATGCCGTGCGGTCCGCGCACGTAGGCCTGCGCGCCCTTTGGTAAGTCCATCAGCGCATGGGTGAATTCGCCCACGTCTATCACCACGAGGGAGAAGGGGTCATCGGTCAGGGCCGAGAAGGGTTTTTCACCGAGGCCGGGAATCCACAGGAAGATGAACTCCCCGGCCTGCACGTTGACCTTGCGGTCGAAGGTGAGCAGGGCGATGTCCTCGCAGACCCGCTCGTTGCTCACCAGCGACACGGGCGTGAAGTCCATGTCGATGTCGTAGCGCACCTGCGGCCCGGCGCGGTCGCTTCCCGTTTCCAGGTCGGCGGCGAGCGTGCTGAAATACGTCGCGATCTCGTCGGTGGTCAGCCCCACCAGCGCCGAGCCGACCCCGATGATGTCGGCTCCCACGTCGCGATAGGCGCGCACGTCCGCCGCGCTGGAGACGCCGCCACAGCCGATGATGGGGACATCGGTGACCGCGCGCACCTCGCGCACGCATTTCAGGCCGATCGGCAGCACACCCTTGCCGGAGATGCCGCCGGCGCCGTTGCTCAGTACCGGGTGGCCGTGGGCCGAGGTGTAGCCCGGCCCCACCGTGTTGATGGCGCACAAGCCGTCGGCGCCACCGGCGACCGCCGCGCGGGCGATGCCGGTGATGTCGTCGGTATTGGGTGTCAACTTGGGAATCACCGGTATGTCCACAGCGGCTTTTACGGCGGCGGTGATCTCGCGGACCAGTTCCGGGTCCTGGCCCATGGCCATGCCGTAGCCCCTGGCGTGGGGGCAGGAGAGATTGAGTTCGAGGCCGTGGGAGACCGGGGCGAGGAGGGTCGCCACCTCGACGAACTCCTCCACGCTGCCGCCGAAGATCGAGGTCAGGAGAAAGCGGTCCTCGGGAACCCTGAGCTGCCCCAGCGTCTCGAGCGAGGCGTGCGCCCCGGGGTTCGTCAGCCCCACGGCGTTCACGAAGCAACCGGGCGCGTACTGACTGAGCACCGGTTCGCGGTAGCCTGCGCGTGGCTCGAGGCCGATGCTCTTGGTGGTCACCACACCGACTTCGGGCATGTGGTCGAAAATATACTGGATGATGGGAGTGGCGGTGGAAACGATCCCCGAGGGGATGGTGAAGGGGCCGGACAGGGTCCTGCCGAAGAAGTCCATATTCAACTGGTCGGGCTCGCGCTCAGTGGGTTCCGGGGGTGGAAAGTGGCGCAATTATACGGGTTTGCTGGTCGATACTCGACTTTCGATATGAACGAGTTCGGAAGTGGGTGCTTGAAACTGCCCGGGAGTGAGGAGTATGGGCGCTTATCGGTTACCGGGGGCGTCTGGCGACAGGACGTCGCCAGCCGAGCCTGTACAGGGATGTACGCTTTTTGGCGGTCCCCGGTGGCCGATAAGCGCCCATACTCCGGTTAGAGCAGGACTTGTTAGCCGCCAGTGAGATCCTTGACCGTGGTAGTACTGCCGTTGGTCATGCAGGACTCGATGCCGTTGTCGCAGCCGGATTCGGAGTCATACATCTGGCTCTGGCCGATCACCTGGTGGTTCTTGGCCTTCAGCACGAAGTAGGGCTTGCCGCTGGTGGACGTCTTGCACTCGTACTGGCCCTTGTCGCCCGAGTTCTTCTGCACGGAGGCGATGCCGTTCTCGGCCGCGGAACGCGAGCTGTACATCTCGCTTTTGAGGATGACCTGGCCGTTACCGGCCAGCAGGTTAAAGAAAAATTCGCCGTTCTTGGCGAGCTTGAGTTCGAAACTTCCAGCCATAGTGATTACCTTTTATCGCGATTCAAGAACCTGCCGTGACCGCACGGCGTACCCGTAGTGTACCCGCGACCGCGGGGCTTGCCAGCCTGTTTGGCCTATTTTTTCAGTGCGCGGGCGCAACCTGTGGGGCTGCAGTTGTTCGATGGCGGAGGGTGTTCTCGATACCGCGCGCCGTGTGGATCGAGGGTGGGGTCCGCGGTCGAATGAATTCGACCCTACGGAACTGATGGTCAGGCCAGTGGTGTCCGAGGTCGAATGAATTCGACCCCACAGGGGTTAGTTCGACTCCCATGGGGGTTAGTTCGACTCCCATGGGGATGAGTTCGACCACCACAGCATTGAGTTCGACCACCACGGGAATACACGCGACCGCCCGGGGACGCGTTCACTGCCCGGGAAATGCGCAGGACGCTAGGTGCCGCAGAAAGTCTGCCGCACCTCCTCTTCCGGTTGCGGCGGACGCGCGAAATCCGCGAGTTCCGCGCTGTACTGGTACGGCCGCGCCAACACGTCCACCAGCCGGTGGAAAGTGGCGAAGTTCGGCTCGTGGTGGGCCGCGGCCAGTGCCTGCTCCACCAGGTGGTTGCGCGGAATCAGCGCGGGATTGGCGCGGTACATGCCCGCCTGGCGCTGCGCCGGGCTGCCCTGTTCGCGCGCCGCGCGCTCGCGCCAGCGCGCGAGCCAGGGCGCCAGCGCATCCGGGAACTCGAACAGCGCCGCCACCGAGCCGTCGGCGTCGGGGCGCTCGCCGGCGAGGTCGGCCAGGCGGCGGAACGTGAGCGTGAAGTCGAGGCGGTGCTCCGCCATCGCGGCGAACAGGTCCTCGACCAGCGCCGTGTCCTCCTCCGCGAGTGCCGCAAGGCCCAGCTTGCGCGCGAGACCGGCGCTGTGGGCGTCGAGGAAGCGGCCCGGGTAGGCGTCGATCGCGGCCTGCGCCAGCGCCACCGCCTGCTCCTCGTCGTCGTGCAGCAGCGGCAGGACAGACTGCGCGAGGCGCGACAGGTTCCAGTGCGCGATACCCGGCTGGTTGCGGTAGGCGTAGCGGCCCTGGTGGTCGATGGAGCTGTAGACCTGCTCCGGGTTGAAGGCGTCCATGAAGGCGCAGGGACCGTAGTCGATTGTCTCGCCGCACAGCAGCATGTTGTCCGTGTTCATCACGCCGTGGATGAAGCCCAGCAGTTGCCAGCGGGCCACCAGG
>JAUIEP010000157.1 GCA_030428835.1 Gammaproteobacteria bacterium
CTGCTCCGGGTTGAAGGCGTCCATGAAGGCGCAGGGACCGTAGTCGATTGTCTCGCCGCACAGCAGCATGTTGTCCGTGTTCATCACGCCGTGGATGAAGCCCAGCAGTTGCCAGCGGGCCACCAGGTCCGCCTGCAGGCCGATCGCGCCCTCGAGCATCGCCAGTACCGGGTTGTCGGCGCTCGCGGCCTGCGGGAAGTGCCGCTCGATCACGTGGCCGCACAGGGTCGCGAGGTTGTCGTTGTCGCGCCGTGCCGCAAAGTATTCGAAGGTCCCGATGCGGATGTGGCTGCTCGCCACCCGCGCCAGCACGGCGCCGGGCAGGTAGCCCTCGCGCACCACCAGCTCGCCGGTGGTGACCGCGGCCAGGCTGCGAGTGGTCGGCACGCCGAGGGCGTGCATGGCCTCGCTGACGATGTACTCGCGCAGCACCGGCCCGAGCGGCGCGCGGCCGTCGCCGCCGCGCGAGTAGGGCGTGGGGCCCGAACCCTTGAGCTGCAGGTCGAAGCGGCGCCCGTCCTCGCGCACGATCTCGCCCAGCAGGATGGCGCGGCCGTCGCCGAGCTGCGGGTTGTAGCCGCCGAACTGGTGGCCGGCGTACACGGTGGCGATCGGCTCGGAACCGCCGGCGATCTCGTTGCCGGCGAGCACGGCGGTGCCCTCCCCGGAGGCGAGCCAGTCGGGGTCGAGACCCAGCTCCAGCGCGAGCGCGCGGTTGACGCGGATCGGGCCGGGTTGCTCCACCGGGGTGGGGTCCAGCGCGGTGAAGAAGGTCGCGGGCAGTCTCGCGTAGCTGTTGTCAAAGGGCAGGGACTGCAATCGCTGTTCTCCTTGAGATTGGCTATAGTGGGCCGTTACACCGGATCCTCCCCCGAGCATAAAGTAACGGGCAGGGTTCGCAAGGGGCGCCGCCGGGCAACGCCGACATGCGCGGTCACGGGGCGCCCTCTTTAATACGTGACGTGGTAAGGAGTCAGTTCATGGCAGAGGCCGCCTGGGATACCCTCATAACGAATGCGCTTGTTTTCGACGGCACGGGCACGCCGCCCGTGCGCCAGGACATCGCGCTGCGCGGCGGTCGCATCGCCGCGCGCGGTGAGGAATTGCCCGCAAGCGCCGCCGCCGAGGTGGTGGACGCCACCGGGAAGTGGTTGCTGCCCGGCATGCTCGACATCCACACGCACCTCGACCTTGAGGTGGACCTCGAGCCGGGCCTGCCGGAGGTCGTGCGCCACGGCACCACCACCGTGCTGGTGGGCAACTGCAGCCTGGGCACCTGCTTCGGCAGGCAGCAGGCCGGGGAACAGAACCCGATCGTCGACTGTTTCACGCGCGTCGAGAACATCCCGAAGAGCGTGCTCAACAAGTGCGTGGAGGCCGTGCAGTGGGACAACACCGGCGACTACATGGACCACTTCGACGACATCCCCCTGGGACCCAACATCGGCGCCTTCGTGCCGCACTCCATGCTGCGGGTGGAGGTGATGGGCCTCGAGGACAGCATCAGCCGCGAGCCGACGGACGCGGAGCTCACCGCGATGGAGCGACTGCTCGGCCAGGCCATGGACCAGGGCTACCTGGGCCTCAGCACCGATGGCCTGCCGTTTCACTACCTCGCCAACACGCCGCACACGGACAAGCGCATCCCCACCCAGTTCGCGAGCTTCAGCGAGATGAAGCGGTTGCTGCGCGTGGTGCGCGAGCGCGACCGGGTGTGGCAGACCACGCCGATCATCGAGCAGCGCGCGAAGGCCTTCCTGTATTTCCTGCTGACCAGCGGCAGGTTGTTCGGCAAGACGCTGAAGACGTCCGCGCTGTCCGTGATGGAGTTCGTGTTGATGCCCAACGGCCACAAGGGCTTCCTGGGTTTCGCCGCGCTGGCGAACAGCCGCCTGCTCAAGGGCAATATTCACTTCCAGGCGCTGGGCACCAACTTCCGCGTGTGGTCCGACGGCATCGTGTCGCCGCTGTTCGAGGAGCTGGAATCAACCTGCGAGCTGATCGCCAAGGAGTACGATGACGTGGAGGGGCGGCTCGCACTGCTCAACGACCCGCAGTTCATCGAGCGCTTCCGGCGCGACTGGCACCATGGTCGCCGCGGGCGCAACCTGGCGCACTTCAAGGCGAAGATCGGGGCGCCCGACACCCTTGTCATCCGCGATTTCAACCTGATGATTTTCGACGGCGCGCCGGTCAGTGACTGGGATGGGCAGAGCATGCAGGCCGTGTATGAGCGGCTGGAGCGCTTCCAGGCCGGGGACGGGGGCGCTGCACGCAGCGACGCCGAGCGCGACGCCTTCGCGCGTTTCCCCAGCCCCATCGGCGACGACGCCGAGTTCATGCTGCACATGATGCGCGAGTACGACAAGAACTTCCGTTTCTACGTCGACGTCGGTAACACCAACGGTGACACAGTATTGGAGCTGTTGCTGCACAAGCACACCATGCCGGGTTTCAATGACTCCGGCGCGCACATCACCAATATGGCGTTCTTCGACGCCAATCTCGCATCGTTGCGGCTCGCGCAGCGGCAGTCGCTCGATGTGGTGGCGCAGATGGTAAAGCGCCTGACGCGGGAGCCCGCCGAGTTCTTCGGCCTGGATGTCGGCACCCTCGATATCGGCGCGCAGGCGGACATCGTGTTGCTCGACCCGGACGCCCTCGCGGGGTTCGAGTGCAACGCGCAGCGCGTGACGCAGCACCGGGAGATCTTCGACCACAAGCAGATGCTGAGCCGCTCCGACGGCGTGGTCAGCCGCGTGCTGATCAGCGGCGAGACGGTGTGGCGCGACGGGGCCACAACGGCGGCGCTCGGCGGTAAACGCCTGGGGCGGGCGTTGCGGGCGGCGTGATCATTGTGGCCGAGCGCCTGTAGGGTCGAATTTATTCGACCTGGAGCCGCTGTCTCAATGCCAACCGATGCACGTATTGAGAGCGAGGTTCTGCGTCGAATAAATTCGACCCTACAGGGCGCGACGCGCATTGCTTTTGCCGGGAATGACTGCGTTATCTGACACAGACAGGCTAGACGGAGATCACCGATGCGAACCCTCTTCACCCTGCTGTTTGCTGTCCTGCTTGTCCTGCTCCTCGCCGCCGCGCTGCCCGCGCCTATCGACCCGGTGGCGTGGACGCCCGATCCCGACCCCGGCCTGACCGGCCCGTACGCCCCCAACGACCGGCTGGCGAGTGTCGAGCGACTGCTGGAGGGCGTGGGCACAGGCCCCGAGGACGTGGCCTGCGGCCCCGACGGCACCTACTACACCGGCTTTGCCGACGGACGCATCGTGCGCTTTGCGCCCTCCGGCGAGTACGAGGAGATCGTCAACACCAGCGGCCGTCCCCTCGGCATGCAGCTCGACGCGGCGGGGCGCCTGATCGTCGCGGACGGGTTGCGCGGCCTGCTGGCGGTGACGGACGACGGCGGGCTGGAAGTCCTCACCGACAGCGTCGACGGCAGGCGGATCGCGTTCGCCGACGACCTCGATATCGCGGGCGACGGCACGATCTGGTTTTCCGATGCCGCCTCGCGCCACGGTTACAAGCACAGCATGTACAACTTCTTCGAGGGCCGGCCCAGCGGCAGCCTGCTGAGTTATCACCCCGGTACAGGCGAGACCCGCGTGCACCTGACCGGCCTGTTCTTCGCCAACGGCGTCGCACTCGGTCCCGCGGACGAGTATGTGCTTGTCAACGAGACGCACGCAGGCCGCATCACGCGGTTGTGGCTCACGGGGGAAAAAGCGGGGCAGCGTGATCTCTTCAAGTCACAACTGCCGGGCACGCCGGACAACCTGTCCTTCAACGGCCGCGATACGTTCTGGGTCGCCAACCCCGGCCTGCGCGCCGGGATCGATGCGCTGGCCGACCTGCCCGTGTTGCGCAAGATGCTCTCGCGGCTGCCCTACGAGACCCTCGAGTCCATGGGGCCGCGCGTTTCCCTGGTGATCGGGCTGGGGCTCGACGGCAACGTGCGCGAAATCCTGCACGACCCCGACGCGGGGTTCGCGGCGATCACGAGCGTGAACGAGTGCGACGGCGAGCTGTTGTTAGGCAGCCTGCATGAGACAGCGGTCGCGCGGTTGCCGCACTAGTCGTCGCGACGCGGGTCCGGTCAGCGCAGCGCTTACACCTTGACCGCCCAGGACGTGCAGTAGCCGCCGCGCGTCACCGGCCCGTCCAGTAGCTGGCATTCGCCGCAGTTCTCGCCGCCCAGGTAGTAGAACTGGCAGCCCTCGCAGGTCCTTGCCTCGTCCTCCGACACATTCACGTACGCGAGTTCCGCGCGCAGCTCCCGCTCTCCGACACCCAGCGCGTCGGGGTCGTAGCAGGGCACGAAAAATTCGTCGCAGCCCTGCAGCAGGCCCAGGGGGGCGAGGCCGAGCGCGGCCGAGCGGCACAGGAGGTCGCGGCGCTTCATTCCCATGCGTGTCCGCCTGCCTCGATCTTATCGTTCGCCCGGGGCCCCCCAGCGCGGTGCGAAGCGGTTCGAGTAACTGTGGTATCGGGAATGAGTCGCGTGCCCGCGTTCATGTCATGTGCTCCGCGCAACGGTTCCTGCAACAGGTCGGGCTGCGCCCGACCCGGCAACTATAGCATCTCGCCCGGGCGGTGGGGGCCAGGCTGGGTGACATGGATCGGCCTGCCCTGGCTGACGTCGCGCAGTGAGCACAGGTCCTGTTCGGTTTCGATAGTCATCCCGCCCCGCCGCCGTTGGTAATCGTGCCGATGCTACACTACGTGCCCGCTATCGCGTTCCCCGCCCTTCCTGTGGAGGTCTCCATGCCCCTCGTTTCCCGATTCCTGCTGGCCGCAGCCGTTGTCATGCTGGGCGCCTGCGCGACACCGCACGGCGACGGGCCGGCGCCTTTTACCATCGCCGTGATTCCCGACACGCAGAACATGGTCAGCTACAAACAGCAGACCGGGGAGGGCTTCGCGCTGGACGGCGCGGCGCAGTTCCTGCACCAGATGCAGACCATCGCCGACTGGCGCGATGCGCAGGGCGCGCCGCTGGCGTTTGCGGTCGGCGTGGGGGATGTCTGGCAGCACCAGACGCTGGAGATGGACGAGGAGCACAGCGCGCGCGGTTTCGAGAGTATCTTCAATCCCTATTTCGCGCAGGAACTGGCGGTCACCGACCGGGTATTGACCGACGAGGTCCCGACCGCCGTCGAGGGCTACAGCCTGCTCGCGGCCGCCGGCATTCCCTTCGGCGTGGCGCCGGGCAACCACGATCACGACGCGATGTGGAGCGTGGCGGGGTATCCGCCGCGTACCGACATCGATCCCCGGGAACTGCGCATGGAACCGGAGTACCTCGGCATGCTGCACATCGGGGGTCTCGACAATTTCCGCAGCGCGTTCGGTTCGCGGTCGGCGTTCTACCGCGACCGCCCCTGGTATGTCGACTACATCAACGGCGGCGGCAGCAGCGCACAGGTGTTCACTGCCGGGGGCTACACGTTCCTGCACATCGCGCTCGAGATGCAGCCAGCGGACGACGTCATCGCCTGGGCGCACGCCGTCATCGACGCCCACGCAGGCATGCCGACGATTGTGAGCACCCACGACTATCTCAACACGGCGGGTGAACGACTCGCCAACCCGATCGTCGACCTCGCGCGGGTGGACCCGGAGCAGCACAACAGCGCGCAGCAGCTGTGGGAAAAGCTGCTCAGCCGACGCGATGAGATCTTCCTCGTGCTGTGCGGTCACCAGCACGCGCAGAGCCGTCGCGTGGATGCCAACGTCAACGGCTTCGAGGTGCACCAGGTGCTGGCGGACTACCAGGGCCGGGGACAGTCAGGGCTCGATGCCGGGCAGCCCATGGATCCCCGCATGCGCATGCCGAAGGGCATCGGTGACGGCTGGTTCCGGCTCATGACCTTCGAGCTCGGCGGCGCGGCGCCGCGTGTTCGCGTGCGCACGTACTCCAGTCACTACGACAGCTACTCGAGTGACCTTGGCAGCTACGCGGCGTGGTACAGGCCCTATGAGCAGCGGCACATGACCGACGCGGAGTTCCTCGCCGGGGATGACTTCGTGCTGGAGTTGCGGGACTTCCGCGCGCGCTTCGGCGCGCCCCGGTGATTCAATCGGGTTCCGCGACCTCGATCTCGATGAGCAGGTCATCGGCAGCGACCTGCTGACCCGCGCTGGCGGTGACTTCCCTGACCGTGCCAGCGGCCTGCGCGGTGATTTCGTAGTGCATCTTCATGGCTTCCAGGACGGCCAGCGTCTGGCCTTCGCTGACGCGCTCGCCGGGCGCCACGCGCACCTCCAGCAACAGGCCGTGCATCGGTGCGGTGACGCTGCCGCTGCCGCCGGCCACGTCGTCGGTGCCGTCGAGCAGGATGCGATCGGCATACAGCGCCGCGCGCCCGCCGACTTGCAGGTAGAGGCGGCCCGGTCCCGCGTGCAGGTAGCGGATCCGCTCCTCGTTGTCGCCGATGCGCAGCTTGCCCGCGGCATTGTCCGCCGAGTGCAGCTCCACGCTGACGCTCGCGTCGCCGTCCCAGGCCCGGTAGCGACCGCGGCCAACGGGCGAGACCGAAATATCGTGCGTCACCTCGCCGAACTCGTAGCGCTTGCGCGAGACCAGCGTGCCCGCGCTGCACCAGTCGCGCAGTTCCGGCGAGACGATAACACTGCCGGCGTACAGCGCGCGGTGCTCGAGCTCCAGTTCCAGCACCGCCGCGGCCGCGGCGTCCTCGAACGTCGGTACGCGATCGGCGATTTCGCCCGCGGCGAACTCCTCGGCGATGAACGCGGTCGTCGCGCCGCCGTCGATGAAGGTCTGCTTCTGCAGGCAGGCGACCAGGAAGTCGCGGTTGTGCGCCGTGCCGAACAGCGCGGTGTCGTGCAATGCGGCGACCAGCCGCTGCCGCGCCACCTCGCGGCTGGGGCCGCTGGCGATGACTTTCGCGACCATCGGGTCGTAGAACGGCGAGATGTCCTGGCCGGTGCGGATGCCGTCGTCGACGCGCACCCCCACACCCGACGCGGGCGCCCAGAGTTCGACCGGGCCCGAGGCGGGCAGGAAGTCCTGCGCGGGGTCCTCGGTGTACAGCCGTACCTCGATGGCGTGGCCCGTCAGGGTCACGTCGTCCTGGGTGAAGCCGAGGGGCTCGCCCTGCGCCACCTGTAACTGCAGCGCCACGAGGTCCAGCCCGGTGATCGACTCGGTGACCGGGTGCTCGACCTGCAGGCGGGTGTTCATCTCGAGGAAGTAGAAATTGCCGCCCTCGTCGAGCAGGAACTCGACGGTGCCTGCGCCGAGGTAGCCGATGCTCCGCGCGGCGGCCACGGCCGCGTCGCCCATCGCGGCGCGCAGTTCCTCGGTCATCACTGGGCAGGGCGCCTCCTCGACCACTTTCTGGTGGCGGCGCTGCACCGAGCAGTCGCGCTCACCCAGGTGCACGGTGTTGCCCGCCGCGTCGGCGAACACCTGCAACTCCACGTGCCGCGGCCGCAGGATGGCCTTCTCCAGGATAAGTTCGCCGTTGCCGAAGGCCGCTTCCGCCTCGGCGCGCGCCAGGCGGATGGCGCCCGCGATGTCGGCGGCGTCCTGCACCAGCCGCATGCCGCGACCGCCGCCGCCCGCGGCGGCCTTCACCATCAGCGGCAGGCCGATACGTTCGGCTTCGCGCACCAGCGTCGCGTCGTCCTGGCTCTCGCCCTCGTAGCCGGGCACGCAGGGTACGCCCGCCTCGAGCATGCGGCGCTTGGCCTCGGCCTTGTTGCCCATGAGATGAATGGCGTCGGCGCCCGGGCCGATAAACGTGAGTCCGGCACCTGCGACAGCGCGCGCGAAGTCGGCGTTCTCGCTCAGGAAGCCGTAGCCAGGGTGTATGGCCTGGGCGCCCGACTCCCGCGCGGCGGCCAGGATGTTGTCGGCGACGAGGTAGGACTCGCCGACCGGCCCCGGGCCGATGCAGACCGAGGTGTCGGCCAGTTGCACATGCGGTGCGCCGGCGTCCGCCTCGGAGTAGACCGCCACGGTGCGGTAACCCTGCTCGCGCGCGCTGCGCATCACCCGGCAGGCGATCTCGCCGCGGTTGGCCACCAGTACGCTGGAAAAACGGGACATGGTTTGGGTCCTTTAGTCTTCGGCCCAGGCGGGCGGCCTTTTTTCGATGAAGGCTTTGATGCCCTCGCGGCCCTCCTCCGACAGCATGCAGCGCGCGAAGCCGCGCGCGGCGAAGTCCAGCGCCGCGCCGCGCGGCTTGCGCAGCGCCTCGAACACGATGGCCTTGGTGACGGCGTTGGCGCCGGGCGCGCAGGCGCTGATCTGCTTGAGGACCTCGGCACATTTCGCCTCGAGGTCGTCGGCGTCCTCCGCGAGGATGTGACCGATACCGTACTGCACCGCCTCCGCGCCCTTGAAGCGCGCCCCGGTGAGCATCAGGCGCCGCGCCTGCGTGAGGCCCACGCGCTCGGTGACGAAGGGCGCAATCTGCGCGGGGGGGATGCCGAGGCTGGTCTCGGAGAGCCGGAAGCGGGCGTCCCGGGTCACTATGGTCACGTCGCCGACGCAGCACAGCCCGAGGCCGCCGCCGATGGCCGCGCCCTCTACCAGCATGATCACCGTCTGCGGCTGTTCATTCAGCTTGATCATCACGTCGCCGAACTCGCGGTTGCCCCGCGCCACGTCCTCTTCACTCTGCTCGCCACCCTGCGAGCCGGACCTGAAGCCCTTGATGTCGCCCCCGGCGCAGAAGATCCCGCCCTTGCCGCGGATGACCAGCGTGCGGATGTCGCGGTCGCCCTGCACCGCGTCGAGTACCGCGTCGAGCTCCGCGACCATCTCGCCGGACAGTGAGTTCTTCGCTTCCACCCGGTTGAACCAGATGGTCAGTACGCTGCCCGCACGCTCCAGTACCAGGTCGTTTGTCTTGGGAAGGGATGTCATGTGTCTTTCTCCTGCTTGTACTGCTGCGTGCGTTACTACATCCGCGCGATGCCGAAGCTGTTCTCGCGCACGTCGCGGTGCCGCGTTTCCCACACGGTCTCCAGCAGGAAGCCGAGGGTCCTGCGGCAGTCGCGCGGGTCGATCATGCCGTCGTCCATCATGTGCCCGGAGGTGTAGAACGCGCTCGACTGGCTGTCGAACATGTTGGTGATGTACGCCTCCTGCTGCGCCAGCGCCTCCTCGTCGACGGCCTGGCCCGCGGCCTCCGCCTTGCCGCGCGCAACGACCGACATCGTCTTCGCCGCCTGTTCGCCGCCCATCACGCCGGTGCTCGCGTTGGGGAAGGTGTAGAGGAAGTCTGGCTCGAAGTGGCGGCCGCACATGCCGTAGTTGCCGGCGCCGAAACTCGCGCCCGTCATCATGGTGATACGCGGCACCTCGAGGTTGCGCACCGCCTGGATCATCTTGGAGCCGTGCTTGATCATGCCCGCGCGCTCCGAGCGCGTGCCGACGATGTAGCCCGTTGTGTTCTGCAGGAACACCATGGGGATGTCCGACTGGTCGCAGAGCTGCAGGAACTGGGTCGCCTTGGTGGCCCCGTCCGGGTCGATCGGGCCGTTGTTGCCGAGGATGCCGCAGGGCAGGCCGAAGATCTCCGCCTGTATGCAGACCGTCGCCGCGCCGTAGCGCGACTTGAACTCCATGAAGTCGGAGCCGTCGACCACGCGGGCCACCAGCTCGCGCATGTCGTAGGGCGAGCGGTAGTCGACGGGGATGACACCGGCGATCTCGTCGGGGTCGTACAGCGGCTCTTTAATGCTGCCGCGCGTCGGCGCGGCGCAGCCCTTGTTCCAGTGCAGTCGCTGCACGAGTTCGCGGCACATCTGCACGGCCTGGCCGTCGTTTTCCGCGAGGTACTCGGCGAGACCGGACACGGTGGCGTGCATCTCAGCGCCGCCGAGTTCGTCTTCCGTGGCGATTTCGCCCGTGGCGGCTTTCAGCAGCGGCGGGCCGGCGAGGAAGGCCTTGCCGTTGTTCTTCACCGCGATCACGTAGTCGGACAGGCCGGGCATGTACGCGCCGCCCGCGGTGGACGAGCCGTGCAGGATGGAGATGACGGGGATGCCGGCCTTCGACAGGCGCGCCAGGTTGCCGAACAGCGCGCCGCCCTCTGAGAAACCCTCCACGGTGTACTTGAGCAGGTCGCCGCCGCCGCTTTCCACGAGGTGCACGAAGGGCAGTTTCTGCTGCAGCGCGATCTCCTCGCAGCGGCGCACGCGGTAGCCCGTCGCCGACGTGAGTATGCCCGCCGCGATGCCGGAGTCGTCGACCACGATCATGCTGCGCACGCCGCCGATGAAACCGATGCCGGTGATGACGGTCGAGCCGGGGATCGACTTCTCCTCGTCGTTCGTGTCGAGCAGGTAGCCCGCGAGGTTGCCGACCTCGAGGAAGGGCATGCCCGGGTCCAGCAGGCGCGCGAGGCGCTCGCGCGGGGT
>JAUIEP010000158.1 GCA_030428835.1 Gammaproteobacteria bacterium
CCATCCGCGGCCTGACCAAGCACATGGCGATGGAGCTCGCACCGCAGAATATTCGCGTGAACGCCATATTGCCCGGTGCGGTCGACGAGACGGGGCTGTTCTCCGGCCGGGTGGACGAAGCTCTGCGGGAGCGTGTGCGGGCTACCATTCCCCTGGGGCAATTCATCACGCGGGACCAGGTCGCCTCGCTCATGGTGTACCTGGCGTCGGATGAGTCGGCGTCGACCACCGGCACCGACCAGCTCATCGACGGCGGCGTCAGTATCTGAAGCGCGCCCGCTGTTTGCGCCTGTGCTATGCCTTCGCGGGAGCACCCAGGGGCGGAAACCACGCGGTGTCGTAGGCGTCCTGCAACAGGTTCACCGCCGCGAGGATAGCCAGCGCCTCCCGCGCGAAGGCCTCCCGTCGCTCGGCCAGGTCGCCGCCGCCGGTGGCCAGCAGCTTGCGGTGCTCGGCAAGCCGCAGTGCCGAGTCGAAGATGTCCTTCGACAGCGCCGACTCCGCGCCGATCTGCTTGCGCAGCAACATTTCCTGGCCGCGATCCAGCAGCATCGATGTGAAGGCCTTGCGCTCGGGTATGGGCGCGGCATCGAGATCGCGCAGGGTGATCGCCAGCACGTAGTAGGCCTCGGCGAGGGAGCGCAGTATGGCGTGGCCGAAGCGGGGCGGGGCCGCGCGCAACTGGCTCGGCACCGACGAGGAGCGCTGGTCCCACTGCGGATAGCGCCTGCCCAGCGCGGCAATCACCTGCCGTAACATTTCTTCCTGCGGCCTGAAGAAAAGCTCGAACTTGAAGAAGTTCCGCAGCTGCGCCACCCGCTGGCTGATCTCCTGTTCGCCGGTAAAACCGATGTCGTCGGCGCTGAGTGCGAGGGCCATCTCACCGAGCGCCGCGTCCAGGAAATGGTGGGTGATGGTGTTGCGGTAGTAGGCGGCGGCGAGGTGCTGGCCCTCGGGAATGTAGTACACGGGCGCGCTGCCCTTGCTGTAGTCCTGGATCAGTTTGGAGCGCCGTATCGACAGCAGCGCCGCGGCCATCTTTTCCTCGCTCGCGAGGTCGAAGCCGGTGCCCAGCGGCAGGTTGCGTTCGCGCGCCAGCTCGGCGATCTGGCCCGCCTGTTCGTAGATCTCGCGGATGCGCAGCGCCCGGCCGTTGGCGGCCAGCAGCACCATGGTGAGTACGTCCGCCGCCTTGATCGGCGTGACTCGCTCGATGCGGGTGCATACCTCGAAGGCCAGTCGCATGGCCTTCGAGGGCGGTCCCTCGGGCGTGTGCTCGAGTTCGCCCGCGGGCACATCCTCCGGCCCGAAGGACTCGGCGAAGCGGATGTAGATTTTACCCTGGGGCTCCTTCGCGCCGAAGATGTACTGGATGAACCAGAGCAGCGACTCGCGGCGCTTGGGGCTGCCGCGTTGCAGCGCGACGTAGTCGTCCACCTCGGCGATGCGGTCGAAGGCGATGGACACGGGCACCAGTTTCACGTCCTTCACCTGCTGCCGCTCGACGGCCTCCAGCACCCAGTTGAGTATCCCGAGTTTCGGCGGCGACAACTTTCCCGTCCTGGAGCGCGTGCCCTCGATCGACCAGGTGAGCGACAAGCGGTTGCGAATGAGGTAGTCGATGTAGTGTCGGAACACGAGCTTGTAGACGGCGTCTTCCTGGAAGTTGCGCCGCAGGAAGATCGCGCCCACCCGTCGCGCCAGCGCGCCGAAACCGGCGAAGTTCATGTTGATGCCGGCGAACACCAGGGGCAGCGGCTCGAACTTGTTGTCGTACAGCGACAGCAGGAACACGAAGCTGTCCATGTGCGACTTGTGTGACCACATGAACAGCATCAGGTTGTCGCGGGACTCTTCGCGAATGCGCTCGAGCTCGGCCTGGTCAATATCGAGTTCGGGGTGGTAGCGGCGCGTGTAGATAAAGCGCGCCAGGCGCGACGCCGGCGCCAGCCACGAGGATTTCGGCGTCGCCGCGATCTCGGTGAGGCACTTCCGCGCGTACTGCTCGGCCTTCTCGAGCGGCTTGCCCTCGGCGTCGGCGGCCGCTTTGAGTTCGGCGAGGAACGCCGGGTCCTTGAGCAGCGTGTGGGCCTCGCCCGCGGATCGTCGTTGGTCTGCTGTGGTCATGCGCCCAGTATAACCTTAAGCTCCGGGGTAGCAGCAGCGGGGCTCCGCCACTAACGGAGGCCGCCGCCGCGCACATGTTAGGTACGACACCACTGTATTGCGTAGCGAGGAAACCGCATGCCCGACGCGTCCCCCAGTCACGACAAGGTCGCCATCCGGCGGGTGATCCACTCCATACACGCGGTCGCCGACATCGGTGCCTGTCGCGAGAAGTACCTCGACCTGCTCGGCGGCGTGATTTTTGCCGAGGGCTACTTCGCCGCCGAGGACCGGGACATGGCGCTGCTCTACGCGGCGGATTTCATGCTGGAGCCGATGTCGCCGCGCAACCCCCACGACCTGGACAAGTCGTTCGCCCGCTACCTCGCGCGCCACGGCCAGGGGTTTCACTCCTTCGAGATCAAGGTCGACGACGGCCCCCGGGCGGCGGCGCTGTTCAAGGCGGGTGGCGCCAGCCTTGCGAGCGAGTACGGGCAGTTCTTCTTCGTGCGCGCGGAGTCAACCGGCGGCGTGCTGCTCGAGGTCTGTGAGCTGCCGATGCCCAACGATCCTGTTGATCGCGGCCACTGGCGCCCGGAGGTCCTGCGCGGCCACCCCAGCGGCCTGCTCGGGCTCGACCACATCGCCTGCCTCACCCGTGACGCGGATGCCGCGCTGCGCTTCTTCGCGGGGCTGTGTGACGGCGAGGTGCTGGCGGACGGCGCGACATCGCTGCCCCAGCCGGGGCGTCGCGTCGCGCTGCGACTCGGCGACAAGCAGGTGGCGTTCGTGCAACCGGACGACGCAGGCGCCGGCGCGGCGCGCGCGTTCCTCGAGCCGCCGGGATCGGGCATCTACGCCCATGTGTGGAAGGTGGAGGACATGGCGCGCGCCGAGGCCTTCTTCGTCGACAAGGGGCTGCGCGTCACGCGCGAGCACTGCATCGCCGACGGCTTCGCCATCGACCCCGCGGACTTTCTCGGCGCGCGCCACGAGTTCGTGGCGGCCTGAATCCGTCCTCCGGCGTGTGTTCGCCTATCGCCTGACTCGCTACCGGGACAATTGCCGATCATGGGCTACTATCAATAGTCTCGTGTCGCGACATCGGAGCCACCGCCAATGATATCCATGCCCAACATTCTCGAGCGCGCCGCGCGCCTTAATCCCGACAGCCTGTGTACCCGCTTCGAGGGTCGCGAATTCAGCTGGGCGCAGACGCGCGAACAGGTAGCGCGACTGGCCGCGGGGCTCGCCACGTTCGGCCTTGGCGACGGCGACCGGGTGGGCATACTCAGCCTCAACAGCGACCGCTACTACCAGAGCGTCTTCGCGATTCCCTGGGCCGGATACACCATGGTGCCGCTCAACACCCGCTGGGCGCTGCCCGAGAACACCTACGCGGTGTCGGACTCCGGTGCGCGCGTGTTGCTGTTCGACGACGCCTTCGCCGAGCAGGCGCAGCAGTTGCTACAGAATGTCGAGTGCCTGGAGGCCGCCGTCTACATGGGTGACGGGGCATGCCCCGACTGGGCGAGCTCAATCGCAGACCTGATCGCGAGCAATGCGGCTGTGCCTTCGCCCGCGTTGGACGCCGACGACATGGCCGGCATCTTCTATACCGGCGGCACCACCGGTTTCCCCAAGGGCGTGATGCAGTCGCACCGCGCCATCTGGGCCAGTGCCGTGGGCGCCCTGCCGCTCATGGAGATGGGGCGCAATAGCGTTTACCTGCACGCCGCGCCCATGTTCCACATGGCGGACTTCGCGGGTTCCATGGGGGCTAGCGTGAGCTGCGCCGCGCACGTCATCGTGCGGGCCTTCGAGCCGGGCCTCGTGCTGGACACCATCGCCGGCGAAGGCATTACACACGCCCTGCTGGTGCCGGCCATGATCAAGATGGTGCTGAACCACCCAAGTGTGGATGACGCGGACTTTTCGAGCCTGGAGACCATCGCCTACGGAGCCTCGCCGATGCCGGCGGCCACGCTGGAGACCATCATGCGGAAGTGGCCCGATGTCGGACTCGTGCAGGCTTACGGCCAGACTGAACTCGCGCCGATTGCCACCATGCTGGCGAAATCCGATCACCGCACCGGCAGCGACAAACTGAAGGCCGCCGGGCAACCGACTGCCGTGACCGAGTTGCGCATCGTCGACGACGAAGGCAACGACTGCGACGTGGGCGTGTCCGGCGAGATCGTGGTGCGCGGCCCGCACACGATGATCGGTTACTGGAACAAGCCCGAGGAGACGGCGCAGGCGCTGCAGGACGGCTGGGTCTTCACCGGCGATGCCGGCTATCTCGACGCCGACGGTTACCTGTTCATCGTCGACCGGGTGAAGGACATGGTCGTGACCGGCGGCGAGAACGTGTTCACCACCGAGGTGGAGAACGCGATGATCAGCCACGACGCGGTGCAGGACGTCGCCGTCATCGGTATCCCCCACGAGGAGTGGGGCGAGGCCGTGCACGCCATCGTGATCCTGCACGGCGGGCAGGCGGCGAGCGAGCAGGAGCTGCTGGACCACTGCCGCGCCCAGATCGCGGGTTACAAGCTGCCGAAGAGCATCACCTTTCGCGAGGAGCCTATGCCGCTGTCGGGGGCGGGCAAGGTGTTGAAGACGGAATTGCGCAAGCCTTTCTGGGAGGGGCGGGAACGGCAGGTCAGTTAGGCGGGGTATCAAGGGCCATTGCCTGATTGAGGGGTGTCTGGTAGGCCTGGTCGCCTGTCCAGGTTGATTGTCGCTATTGTGCCGGGCCGGCGGTGTTTTTGAATGCGCTCTTACAGGGCGCTGGTTTTATGAGCACGCAGATTAAGGAGACGGCAAGATGCGGATACTTAGCTTGTCTATACTTGTCATGGCGGTTTGCGGATGCACCACTGCGACCTATAACGTATACAACGAACTACAATACGAGCGGGGAGACCTCGCGCTTCTCCAGACAAAGTATCCTCATTCCTTTATGCAGGTTTACTATCTCTCCGGTGAAGGTGGATCTGCATCTCGGGCGACTGGTAGCGCTACCTCCGCTTCAATTCTGGATGGCTATACTTCAACTCTTTGGCTGCAACCGGGACGCTATAGCATAAAAATGTATTGCCAATGGGGATATCAAAACGCCTCAACCGCGACTCCTCGAATTATTTACACGGTCGAAAGTGGCAAGAGTTACCGCGCCACATGCAAGACAGAGTTAAGGGACACTGACGATACCCTGCTTGGCAAGTCCCTGAAGAGACGGGTTGCGAAGGTTGTCATTGGAGAGGATCCTTCCTTGGAGCGCACTGGCTATTACAAGGCGCCTGAGTCAAGCTAGCAATCATCCGTATCGAATTAGCTTACCCATTTCCAGGATGCTAACTCCCTGGATCTCAATTTATCGATCTCTGCGAAAGAATTGAGAGGAATATTGCGGACATCGGCCGTTTGTGGCGCTCTAGTCAAGCCGCCTCAGCGCAGGTTACAGGTAAACGTTCCCCGACATTCGCAGGAGGCCCGCCAATACACATGATCCAGTTTGCACCGGCGCGTGGAGCTGAAAGACTCAAGCAGGCACTGGATTCCTTCAGGTCTCACTTCAGGGGTATTCCCGACAGGCCCGGGTTTCGCGACAAGGTCTCGGGCGTTTCGGCGCCAGCAGTTCGCTACGTCATTTATTTCACGCCCAGAAGTGGTAGCTCCAGGCTCACGGATTTGATCGAGAACGCCGGCGGGTGTGGAAGCCCCCGCGAATTCTTCAATCCCACATGGATGAGGAAGAACGCGGAATTCATGGGTGCGCAGAGTCTGCGCGATTACCTGAACCTGCTAACGAGGAGATTCGGGCACACCGGGGTATTCGGTTGTGAGATTACCAGTGGCCATATGGTTGCCGTATTTCGTGGCGGCCGTCGTTTCAGCGAACTACTGCGTCCCACCGCATCCATTTTTCTGATCCGGGAAAATATCATTGCGCAGGCGGTTTCGGCCTCCAGGATGAAACAGACGGGGGTTGCCCACAATGTTGGCGAGGTCCGGGCCAATACAGGCAGGGCGGAGTTTCGATACTCGCCGAGGCAGATACATTACTATCTTGGCAGGCTGCTCTACATGGAGAGGCAGCTGGAGGGCTTTTTCCGGCGCGCGGGAGTGGAGCCGTTGCGCATCAGTTATGAGATTCTGACTGACAACAGCCCGCAACAAAGCGTGTCCAGGATTGCAGCCCATATCGGCGCGCGAGCCGAGCAGTTGGATGGGCTGGACAGCCGTCACCAGAAAATTGGTGACGAACTTTCCAGGGAGTATGTAGCCCGTTTCAGGAGAGAGCATGTTCGCCTGGTCGGTAAAATTGATTCCTACCGGGAACCCATTCTTCGGCGTCTTGGCGAGAACCCCTGAGCGCGGTTGCCGCTCTTCCCGGGAGAACGTCCGAGTATGACCGCCCAAGATTACGGGGGCAGCTTAACGGTTGGCGGGTGGGCGCTGCATTGAGTCTCAGTTTCTCTGCCACTGCGGTGGAATCGGTTAGGCGATCACCGGTATGGGCAGCTCGCGACACAGGCATTCACCCGCCTGTGCGTAAGCAAAAAGGCACAGTGCCCCCGATAACGAGAAGTAGACGTCGGGGAAAATATCGTCCCCAGCCTCCCCATTCTTTGTCTACACTTCAGGATGCCTGCTCCCCGGATAATGGGGGCTTCACTTGGTTATTGCGCTGGCTCGCCAACCAGGCCGGAGGCCACATGCACGCGATAAAGCTGTGCCTGCTTGTCTCGATTCTGCTCCATTCATCCTGGGCGCTGTCTATCCCCATTACCGACACCGTACGGGTCAACGACAAGGAGTGGGCCCAGATCGACCTGTTCGCGAACCTGAACTGGAGCGATATGCGCCGGGCGTGCGGGTCGGGCGAGTGTGCTGACGTGCAATTGAACGGGTTTGATATGCTGGGGTGGCACTGGGGCGGCCTGTCCGTAATCAAGGGGCTGTTCAATGCCGTGGCCGCGACTTCGTTTTTTGATATCGATAGCGGCGTGGCGGAAGGTTGCTTCGACTGTGACGACGCATTCACAGCGGGCATGTTTGACGTTGGTTTTCGCCCGACCGGCGGGTCGGTGCGAATTTTCGATGGTTTCATGGCAGGCAACTGCCGTGACCTGGGTATTGTCATTTGCAGCCTTGCCTACACCGGCATTTCCATCCGCAACACACAGACTGCCTACGTGGGTGACTATATAGGTAATATTGCGGTGCCGTTTATCGGCGGCTGGTTTTATCGTGATGCGCTACAGCCTGTCTCGGCACCATCCAGCATCGCCCTGGTTCTTCTCGGCATCGCTGTTCTTCGCCCGGTGAGAGCGAAAAAGTTGGCCACTGCGAGAACAGGCTGATGTGTGCACGCTGTTCGGATCGAAAAGCGGCTTGCCGGGTTGTGAGAAGGCGATAGCGGCGCGGTGAGCCGGAGTAAGTGAGATGCGTATGAAAACTGCAAAAGTACTGTTTACCACGAGCCTGCTTCTGGCGTGCGTTTCGGCGCCGGTGGTTGCACAGGTTCCCGACTGGAATTACCTGCAGGTGTCGTATATCGAGTCGGAGTTCGACGAACCGGTTAGTCGCTACGCCGATGTGTCGGAGCCGGACGGTTTCGAGGTTGCCGGATCCTTCGCCATCGGGGAGAACCTGTTTGTTGATGTGTCGTACTCGAAGCAGGAGGCGGAGGAGGCCAAGCGGTTCTGGTCGAATTCCGATGTTTTTCTCGGCCTGCCCGATATCAAGGCTGAATTCGAGCGAATCGGTGCGGGCGTGGGATACCGGTGGCAGCTTGTGGAGGGCACGGACCTCTACGGTCGCCTGGGCTATGAGGACTGGTCCCTGGATTTGTCGAGCTCAACCTACCGACTTTATGAGACCGGCGAGATAGACGACAACGGCGTCACCGTGGTCGTCGGGGTGCGCTCCGTCTTGTGGCGCTTCCTCGAACTGCGCGGGCAGGTAGGCTACAACGATGTCGTGGAGGAGCCGAGCGCTGAGCTGGCAGCGCATTTTATAATTGCCGACCGGTTTGTCCTCGGCGTCAGCTATGAAAAAATCGACGACCTCGAGATACGGCGCGCGACCGCGAGGTACCAGTTCTGAGCGGAAAAAGGAAAAAAGGAAAAAAGGGGTCAGAGCCCTTTCTAAATTCATCAAGCCTTAAACAAAGGGCTCTGACCCGCCTGCCGCGCTTGCCGGAAAAAAGGGCTCTGACCCCTGTCCCAGAATCGCGTCGTTGCCACCGAACTAGGGCGCCAACGCCGCGCCGCGCGCCTCCGACCTCTCCCACACACGCAGGTAGCCCTCGGCGGATTTGAACAGCGGCTCCAGATCCTCGTCCGTCGCGCCGTCGCGCCGCACGTCCTCGATCAACTCGGCCACCAGGCCCAGGTGCACCATGCCCTCGGTGTTGAAGTCCAGGGTGCGGTTGCCGACCACCGGCTGCTGCAGGGTGATATCCCCCGCGTAGGAGGTGAAGGGGTAGGTGATGCCCGCGTCCGTCTGGTTGCCGCAGCCGCTGCGCGGGCCGAACCGCGGGCCGGGCGCGCCGGCGAAGCCGTTGAGGTCGAAGCCGAAGCCCTCCGCGGGGAAGGCGCCTACATCGCGCATGAGCTGGATGCGCTGCTGAAAGCCGTCGTCCATGGTGCCCGCCACATTGGGGTTGCGGCAGCGGCCCAGGTTGGACTTGGACATCCCGCCGAGCGCATACAGCCGGCCGTTGTTATTGCGCCCGTGCGTACCCATCGCGGGGTAGTCGTACTCCTCCAGCATCTCGTACGCGCGCGCGTAACTCTTGCGCGGCATGTGATCGACCTCGATGATCATGCCGCGCTTCATCATTTCCAGCATCAGGAACTCGCCCAGCGGGGTGAGCCCGTGATGCTGGCAATACTCGCCTTCCAGCGCGCCGCCGCCCAGCAGGCCGAGCTGGGGCAGCAGGGTGCCGACGATGTTGTCCGGCAGGCCGCTCATGTCGAACGGCGGCGGCGAGTCATAGACCTCGCGCGGCTGGTTCAGGTTGGCAAACGGTACGCCGCCCCGGTCGAAGCCGCCCGGGAAGGTGAGCAGTTCCGCCGGGCACTCGACGTAGTTGGAGTAGTGGCCGGTGTGGCCGAAGTTGCCGATCGTGATGAGGCCGCGGTGGCCGTCGCCGGCGGAGAAGCCGTTGTCGTACTTGTGCACGGGGAACAGCACCCGCACACCTTTTGCGTAGTATTCGTCGAGTTTGGCGACGACGTCCGCCTCCGTGCACTGGGTGAAATCGCCGAAAGGCACGAGGAAGCAGTCGAACAGCACCGAGGTCTCGATGCCCAGCACCACCGCGAGCTTGCCGTCACGGATGAACCCGCGCGCCTCTTCGGGTGTGTAGGCGATGCGGAACCAACCCTGCCCGGGGCCGCCCGCCAGCGCATCGATGTAGCGCTCCATGGCGTAGGTGGCGTCGATGATCTCATCGACATTGACCATGTCGTTGCAGCTATGGCGCCTGGGCTGCGCGCCGATCCCGATAACCAGGTCACACAGGAACGAGTTGGTGGTGGCGTGTTGCACCAGCAGGCGCAGGCCGCTCAGGTAGGCGCGCTCCAGCCACTTGTAGTACTGCACCTGGTGCGTGGAGCTGAAGGGGGCCGCGGGCCACTCGGTAAAGTCGGGGTACCCCTGCGTATCGTGCTGCGGGTCCGGCAGTTCGCCCGTGATGAACGCCGGGAGCAGTGCGGTGAGGTCACCGCCCTCGAAACCCGCGGCCATGAGGTCCCTGCGCCCCTCGTCGCCGTGCACGAGGTCGCAATCCGGCAACGCGTGCTCGACCCCCAGCGGGTGAAACGGCGCGCCGTGGAAGGTGCCGCCCCCGCCGAAGGCGAGGTTGGTGAACAGGTGTGCGTGGGTCTCGACGAAGCCGAATACCGAGCCGTCCTCGAACTCCGTCACGCTGACGTTACCTGTAGCATCCAGCGTGAGTTCCGGGAATGTCGCGCAGTCCGTCGCGGCCACGAGGTCGAGGTCGGCGGCCGCGGCTTTCGCAACCAGGTTACCGCCCGGTCCGACGAACTTGCCGGAGCGCAGGTGCTTGAGGCGGTAGCGGTCGCCCGCGACGGCGAGCAACTGCCATTCGCCCTCGGAGCGCATGTCGGGGTCGATGACCACGGCTTCACCGACGAGGCGGGTATCCGGTGCCAGGCCGGATTGGCGCAGCAGCAGTTCGCCGTTCGAGGTCATGAAGCGCGCGTCCTGGTCGAACAGCAGGTACCGGCCGAGGTCGGTGGGGCGCAGCAGGAAGCGGCTGGCGCCCG
>JAUIEP010000010.1 GCA_030428835.1 Gammaproteobacteria bacterium
GCTCTCAAGCAACGTATTCTGGTCATAGATGGCGCCATGGGCACCATGATCCAGGCGGAGAAGCTCGAGGAGGCCGACTTTCGCGGCGAACGGTTCGCGCAGCACACCGCTGACGTCAAAGGCAACAACGAGCTGCTGAGCCTCACCCGGCCGGACGTCATCGCGAAGATCCACCGCGAATACCTTGCTGCGGGTGCGGATATTATCGAGACGAACACGTTCGGCAGCACCTCGATTGCCCAGGCGGACTACGGCCTCCAGGACACCGCTCTGGAGCAGAACATCGCCGCCGCCCGCATTGCCCGGGAGGTCGCCGATGAGTTCACCGCCCGGGAGCCTGACAAGCCGCGCTTCGTCGCGGGCGTGCTCGGGCCGACCCCCAAGACCGCCTCCATTTCACCGGACGTCAATGATCCGGGAGCTCGCAGTATCAGCTTCGACCAATTGCGCGACGCCTACGCCGAGGCCACCCGTGGCCTCATTGAGGGCAAGGTCGATTTCATCATGATCGAGACGATCTTCGACACGCTCAACGCCAAGGCCGCGATATTCGCCGTCAAGCAGGTGTTCGAGGAGACCGGCGTTGAGCTGCCGATAATGATTTCAGTGACCTTCCCGGATATCTCGGGGCGGGTACTGTCCGGCCAGAACCCGGAGGCCTTCTGGAACTCGGTGGCGCACGCCAGGCCGTTGATCCTCGGCAGCAACTGCGGGCGCCCCTACCGTGAGATCCGCCCTTTCGTGGAGGATTTGTCGAACTCGACGGACGCCTATTTCAGTGCCCATCTCAACGCCGGTCTGCCCAACGCGTTCGGTGAATTCGACGAGACGCCGGAAATCATGCAGGCCGATTACGATGAGTTCTCGGGCCGTGGGTTCCTCAATCTCGCCGGTGGCTGCTGCGGAACCACGCCGGAACACATCCGCGCCATCGCCAATGCCGTGGCCAATGCGACGCCACGTGCCCTGCCGGAGCGCTCGCCGGCCTGTCGCTTGAGCGGACTGGAGCCTTTCAACATTACCCGGGACAGCCTGTTCGTGAATGTCGGCGAGCGCTGTAACGTGACGGGCTCCGCGAAGTTCAAGCGCCTCATCCTCGAAGGCGACTACGAGACGGCGCTGGATGTCGCGCGCACGCAGGTCGAGGACGGCGCCCAGATCATCGATATCAATATGGACGAGGGCATGCTCGACGCCAAGCATGCCATGGTCACGTTCCTCAACCTGATCGCCTCGGAACCGGATATCGCCCGGGTGCCGATCATGATCGACTCCTCCAAGTGGGATGTCATCGAGGCCGGCCTGAAATGCGTCCAGGGCAAGGCCGTGGTGAACTCGATCAGCCTCAAGGCCGGTGAGGAGGAATTTCTCACCCAGGCGGCCCTGTGCCAACGCTACGGCGCGGCGGTAGTCGTGATGGCATTCGACGAGAACGGCCAGGCGGACAACCTCGAGCGGCGCAAGCAGATCTGCAAGCGCAGCTACGACCTGCTTGTAACCGAACTGGATTTCAATCCCAACGATATCATCTTCGACCCGAATATCTTCGCAGTGGCAACAGGGATCGAGGAGCACAACAACTACGCCGTCGATTTCATCGAGGCAACGCGCTGGATCAAGGCGGAGCTGCCCGGCGCTCTGGTCTCCGGCGGCGTCTCGAACGTCTCGTTCTCTTTCCGTGGCAACAATGCGGTGCGCGAGGCGATTCACTCGGTGTTCCTTTACCACGCCATCGCCGCCGGCATGAACATGGGTATCGTGAACGCGGGGCAGCTTGCGGTTTACGACGAGTTGCCCGAGGACCTGCGGGAGGCCGTGGAGGACGTCATCCTGAATCGCCGTGAGGATGGCACCGAGCGGCTGCTGGAGCTTGCCGAGAAATATCGCGACTCGGGCGGTACGGAAAGCCGTGTAGAAGACCTGGCCTGGCGCGAGCAGGACGTCGCCAAGCGGCTCGAACACGCGCTGGTCAAAGGTATCAACACCTACATAGAGGCGGACGCCGAGGAGGCGCGACAGCAGTTTGATCGGCCCATCCAGGTGATCGAAGGCCCCCTCATGGACGGCATGAACGTGGTCGGCGACCTGTTCGGCGATGGCAAGATGTTCCTGCCGCAGGTGGTGAAGAGTGCCCGCGTCATGAAGCAGGCGGTGGCGTACCTCCAGCCCTACATCGAGGACGAGAAAGAGGAAGGCAACTCGTCCAACGGCAAGGTCCTGATGGCCACGGTGAAGGGCGATGTGCACGACATCGGCAAGAACATCGTGGGCGTGGTATTGCAATGCAATAACTTCGAGGTGATCGACCTCGGGGTCATGGTGCCCTGCGACAAGATCCTGCAGGCGGCGAAGGACGAGCAGGTCGACATCATCGGGCTCAGCGGCCTGATCACGCCGTCGCTGGATGAAATGGTCAACGTCGCCAGCGAGATGCAGCGGCTGGGCTTCAATGTGCCACTGTTGATCGGCGGGGCCACGACCTCCAAGGCACACACCGCGGTCAAGATCGACCCGCAGTACCAGAACGAGTTGGTCGTGTACGTCCCCGACGCCTCGCGCAGCGTGGCCGTCGTTACCTCCCTGATGGGCGGTGGCAAGGCGGCCTTCGCCTCCGACCTGGCGGCGGAGTACGAGGTCGTGCGGGAACGCGTTGCCAATCGGCAGCCGCGGACGCGGCGCCTGGACTACATCGAGGCTGCCGGGCGCGCTACCGCGCTCGACTGGGAGCAGTATACGCCGCCGAAGCCGAGTTTCATCGGCACACGTGTGTACGATGAATTCCCGCTCGAGAAGCTCGTCGATACCATAGACTGGACGCCGTTCTTCCTCACATGGCAGTTGTCGGGCAAGTACCCGGCCATCCTGGAGGACCCAACCGTGGGCGCCCAGGCACGGGACCTTTTCGAAGACGCCCAGGCGATGCTGCAGCGCATCATCGATGAGAAACTGCTGACCGCCCGCGCCGTCGTCGGCTTCTGGCCCGCCGCGCGTTCCGGCGATGACGATATCGCTGTTTACAGCGACGAGACACGGCAGGAGCAGATCGCCACACTGCACCACCTGCGGCAGCAGAAGGAGCAGGTGAACGGTCACCCGAATGCGAGCCTGGCGGACTTTATCGCGCCGCAGGACAGTGGCCTGCATGATTACATCGGAGCCTTCTGCGTAACGACAGGGCATGGCGTGGATGCACTGGCGGCGCAGTACGAGGCTGCCCACGACGACTACAACAGCATCCTGGTCAAGGCACTCGCCGACCGGCTTGCAGAGTCATTCGCGGAGCATTTGCACCGCCTGGTGCGTACCGAGCTCTGGGGCTATGCACCCGGTGAAACGCTCAGCAATGACGAGTTGATCAGGGAGAGCTACCAGGGTATCCGTCCGGCGCCGGGCTATCCGGCCTGTCCGGACCACACAGAGAAAGCTACCCTCTTCCGCCTGTTGGATGCACAGAACAATGCCGGCGTCAGCCTGTCGGAGAGTTTCGCGATGACCCCGGCAGCGTCAGTCAGTGGCTTCTACTACTCGCACCCGGAGTCGCGCTACTTCAATGTCGGCAAGATCGGCCGCGACCAGTTGGAGAGCATCGCCGCGCGCAAGGGCGAATCGGTCGATCACGTCGAGCGCTGGCTGCGCCCCAACCTGGATGAATAGACGACATGGATGAGCGGGAAACCGGGTCTGGCGAGGACAAGCCTCGCCGGCTGAACCCCCTGCAGGTCGTGGGGAGCGTGTTTGCCGCCGCCCTGGGGGTTCAGAGCAGCAAGAACAGGGAGCGGGATTTCAAGCAGGGCCGCGCGGGCATCTTCATCGCGGCGGGAATCATCTTTACGCTGCTGTTCATCGGCACGGTGCTGACCGTGGTGAACATCGTGCTGGATAGCGCGGGGAACTGACGTTCCCCGCACTTCATCAGGAAGGCATTCCCGACAGCCACAAATACAGGGTAAGCACCACCAACGTGATGATTCCCGTGGCGGCCCATGCGTCCGCGCGGCCGTCCGCATCGCGATCCTGGTCCAGTTGCTCTGACATGTCGTGTCTCCATTGAGGTAGTACGCAAGGCGCGCCATTATAGCAGTGAAAGCTCAAATCCCAAGGCCTCCCGAGTGCCCCTCGCACCCGGCCGGCGACCCTGCGTTCCAGTTCTAAGCATATGAATATCATGACTATTTAAAGGGCGGGGTTTTCTGTTAATGTAGCGCCTCTTTTCTCCAGGCGACCCGTTGCTCCAGGTAACAGGACAGGATCGGAATGTACGTTTACGACCGACACGACCAGAAAATCGTCGACGAACGCGTGGCGCAGTACCGCGGCCAGACTGAGCGCTACCTGGCCGGCGAACTGACCGATGAGGAGTTCCTGCCGCTGCGACTGCAAAACGGCCTTTACGTGCAGCGCCTGGCGCCCATGTTGCGTATAGCGGTGCCGTACGGCCTTTTGAACACCCGCCAACTGCGCGCCCTGGCCGCCATATCCCGTACTTATGATAAGGGTTACGTGCATATCAGCACCCGCCAGAATGTCCAGATCAACTGGCCCGAACTGGCAGAGGTCCCCGACATACTGGCCGAGCTTGCCGCGGTGCAGATGCACGCCATTCAGACCAGCGGCAACTGTATCCGCAATACCACGACCGACCAGTTTGCCGGTGTTGCCGCGGACGAACTGGCCGACCCCCGCCCCTACTGCGAGTTGATTCGCCAGTGGTCGACGCTACATCCCGAGTTCGCATTCCTGCCGCGCAAGTTCAAGATCGCAGTGTGCGGGAGTCGCGAGGATCGCGCGGCGATCCACGCGCACGACATCGGCATTGAACTGGTACCCAACGACGCCGGCGTCATCGGGCTGCGCGTCCTCGTCGGCGGGGGCCTTGGGCGCACGCCTGTCATCGGTTCCGAGATATGCCCGTGGCTCGACCGCCGGCACATGCTCACCTATCTGGAGGCGATCCTGCGCGTCTACAACCAGCACGGACGGCGTGACAACAAGTACAAGGCCCGTATCAAGATCCTGGTGAAGGCAATGGGTGTCGACGCTTTCCGTGCGGCCGTAGAGCGCGAGTGGCAGGCGGTCAAGGACGGTCCCACCACACTGACCGAGGACGCTTTCGAGTACGCGGAGTCTTTCTTCACCGAACCCGCGTATCGCGAACTGGACGGCGCCGACGAGGCGCGGGCCCTCGACCGGCAATGCGCGGACGAGCCGATTTTCGGCAACTGGGTCGCGCGCAACACGTGCGAGCACCGTGTGTCTGGATACCGCAGTGTCACGATCTCGCTGAAGGCCACCGGATATCCGCCCGGGGACATCACCGCGGAGAATCTGGAGCTGTTGGCGGACCTCGCGGACCGGTATTCCTTTGGCGAATTGCGCACGACGCACCAGCAGAACCTGGTACTTGCCGATGTGGCCGCAAGCGATCTGTACACGTTGTGGCAGGCGCTGCAGGCAGAAGGGTTGGCGACACCCAATATCGGATATCTCACGGATGTCATCTGCTGCCCCGGTGGTGACTACTGCTCGCTGGCCAACGCCAAGTCGATCCCGGTGGCGGAGGCCCTGCAGGCCCGGTTCGACGACATCGACTACGTTTACGACCTCGGTCCGCTGGACCTCAATATCAGCGGCTGCATGAATGCCTGCGGCCATCACCACATCGGGCATATCGGTGTGCTGGGAGTGGACAAGAAGGGGGAAGAGTTTTACCAGGTGTCGCTCGGCGGTAGCCAGGGCAAAGACGCCTCAATTGGTAAGATCCTCGGTCCGTCCTTCAGGCAGGACGATATGCCCGACGTCATCGAGCGCATCCTCAATACCTACGTTTCGCTGCGTGAGGAGGAAGAGAGTTTTCTCGATACATACCGCCGCGTCGGTATAGAACCCTTCAAGGAGCGCGTTTATGCCACGGCTGATTAAGGACGGCAGGATCGTCGAGGAGCCAACTGCTCCTATGCTGCACAGCCTGGAAGACTGGCAGGCGTTGACGGACAAAACCGGCACAGCGGTGCAGTTGGAGCCAGGCGACGACCTGTCTCCCTTGCTGCCTCACCTGGGCAGTATCGAAGTGGTCGCAGTAAGCTTTCCCGCATTCATGGACGGGCGTTGCTTCAGCTACGCGCGTGAATTGCGCGAGCGCGGTTACACGGGCGAGATTCGCGCGGTCGGGCACTTCATCCGCGACCAGCTCACCTACCTGTCGCGCGTCGGGGTCAATGCGTTCGCGCCGGCGGGCGACCTGGACCTCGACGATGCCCTGGGCAGCCTCGCCGACTTTACGGAGTTTTACCAGGCCAGCAACAACGAGCCGCTTCCTCTCTTCCGGCGACGTACGTAGACTGTCGTTGACGTCGCTGCGACGCCCCGATGAGGCTCCGGGAGTGGAGAGCCCGGGCATTACATGGACCTGAGTACGGTTACCTTTTCCTTCTTCCTGATATTTACCGGGGCCGCCGTGTTCGCGTCGCTGGCACTCTACACCCGCCAGCCGCTCATCATCGCCTACATCGCCCTGGGTGCGGTTATCGGTCCCTATGGGCTCAGCATGGTTACCGACCTCAACCTGCTGTCCGACATCGGGCACGTCGGGATCATTTTCCTCCTGTTCCTGTTGGGCCTGGACATGCAACCGCAGGCGCTCTGGGCAACACTGCGCAAATCCACGGTGGTTGGCATCTTCAGTTCGGTCCTGTTTGCCGCCGTAGGCTTTGCCGTGCCCTACCTGTTCGGCTTTGCCCTGCGGGACAGCCTGGTTGTCGGCGCGGCAATGATGTTTTCGTCGACCATCATCGGCATCAAGCTGTTGCCGACGACCGTCCTGCACCACCGTCATATCGGGGAGCTGATGATAGGCCTCCTCCTGTTGCAGGATTTGCTGGCCATTATCGTTCTCATGGTGCTGTTCAGCGCCGCCGAGGGTGCGGCGGGCGGCATGGGGCGCGATCTCGCGTTGTCGTTGTTGAGCCTGCCCCTGCTCGTCGGCGGGGCGTTGCTGATCGTGCGCTACCTGCTGCTGCCGCTGATCGCCAAGTTCGATCGCTTTCACGAATATATCTTCCTGCTGGCTATCGGCTGGTGCCTCGGGGTGGCCGAAACCGCTGCCGCGCTGGGCCTCTCTGCCGAGATCGGCGCGTTCATCGCCGGCATCACGATCGCCACGAGTCCGATCTCGCAGTACATCGCGGTTAACCTGAAGCCCCTGCGCGACTTCTTCCTGATCCTGTTTTTCTTCTCGGTGGGGGCGCGATTCGACTTCGCGGTGCTCAGCGAAGTGCTTGCTCCTGCCCTGCTCTTGTCGGCTCTGGTGCTCGTGTGCAAGCCGGTGGTCTACCGCTTCCTGCTGAAGGGCGTCAGTGAAAAACGCAGCCTCGCCTGGGACCTCGGTTTTCGCCTGGGGCAGGCGAGTGAATTCTCCCTGCTGATCGCCTATGTAGCGATCGGCGCGGCGCTCATCTCGGAACAGGCCTCACTGCTCATACAGGCCACCACGATCATCACCCTGGTCGTATCCTCCTACATCGTGGTGCTCAATTACCCGAATCCCATTGCCATCTCCGACAAACTCAGGCGGGATTAAGGCATTAGATGCAGGCACAAAAAAGCCGGCACGCAGGCCGGCTTTTTATGCGCGGAGCGCTGTCAAATCTTGGATTCAAGCTCCGGAAGTGCGTCGAACAGATCGGCGACCAGGCCGTAGTCCGCTACCTGGAATATCGGTGCGTCCTCATCCTTGTTGATGGCCACGATGACTTTGGAGTCCTTCATGCCCGCAAGGTGCTGGATAGCGCCTGAAATACCGACGGCGATATACAGGTCCGGTGCAACGATCTTGCCGGTCTGGCCGACCTGCATGTCGTTGGGTACGAAGCCGGCGTCGACGGCAGCCCGGGACGCCCCGATAGCCGCACCCAGCTTGTCGGCGATACCCTCGAGGAGCTTGAAGTTCTCGCCGTTCTGCATGCCGCGGCCACCGGAGATCACCACGTCCGCTGACGTAAGTTCGGGGCGGTCGGATACAGCCACTTCTTCGCCGACGAAGGCCGAGATGCCTGCATCGTGCACCGCGCCACAGGCCTCTACCGTGGCGGAGCCCCCTTCTGAGGCAACCGCGTCGAACGCGGTTGTACGCACAGTAATGACCTTTTTCGCGTCCGCGCTCTGCACAGTCGCGATCACGTTGCCGGCGTAAATGGGGCGCTCGAACGTGTCGGCGGAATCAACCGCCGTAATGTCGGAGATCTGCGCAACATCCAGCAGGGCGGCGACGCGCGGCATGAAGTTCTTGCAGTTGGCGGTAGCGGGGGCAACGATGTTGTCGTAAGCCGCGCCGACTTCGGCGACCAACAAACTGATGTTCTCGGCCAGCTGGTGCTCATAGGCAGCGTTATCCGCAACCAGGACCTTGCCGATTCCGGGTACAGCGGCTGCAGCCTGTGCGGCGCCGTCACAGCTTCCGCCGGCCACGAGGATGTCGATGTCCGCGCCGAGTGCCTGGGCGGCAGCTACGGCGTTGAGTGTCGTGCCCTTGAGGCTCGCGTTGTCGTGTTCAGCAATTACCAGAGTACTCATGAGATCACCTTTGCCTCGTTCTTGAGTTTGTCCACGAGCTCATCGACGCTCTCCACCTTGATGCCTGCCTGGCGCTCGGCCGGTGGCTTCACTTTGAGCTGGGTCAGGTGGGTGGTTACGGTCACCCCGAGATCTTCCGGCGTGTAGACGTCGAGCGGCTTTTTCTTTGCCTTCATGATATTTGGCAGTGATGCGTAGCGCGGCTCATTGAGGCGCAGGTCCGTGGTGACCACCGCGGGGAGGTTCAGGCTGACCGTCTGCAGGCCGCCGTCGACCTCACGGGTGACCTTTACCTTGTCGCCGTCAATAGCGACCTCGGAGGCAAATGTGCCCTGCCCCATACCGGCCAGCGCGGCGAGCATCTGTCCAGTCTGGTTGTTGTCCCCGTCGATGGACTGCTTGCCCAGGATAACCAGGGCGGGCTCTTCCTTGTCCACCACGCCTTTCAACAGCTTGGCGACCACGAGGGGCTCTACGTTGCCGTCCGTCTCGACCTGGATACCTCGGTCGGCGCCCAGTGCCAGTGCGGTGCGGATCTGCTCCTGACAGCTCTTGTCGCCGACGGACACGGCGATGACTTCCGATGCAGTGCCTGCTTCCTTGAGTCTTACGGCCTCTTCTACACCGATTTCACAAAACGGATTGATGGCCATTTTGACGTTGTTCAGGTCAACGTCACTACCATCGGCTTTCGCGCGGACCTTGACGTTGTAGTCAACCACGCGCTTGACGGCTACAAGAACCTTCATGGATTCTCCAATGATTTCTCAGGTGGGTTTAAGCGGCTGTAATTAGCGGCTCGCAGTGGGATATCCAGCGTCACCCCAGCGCATCGGCGGGGTATCTTGCCCACAATCCGGCGTTGGGTCAAGGGCGCCGCGCGCCAGAAAAACCGACTCAAAAGGACACTTGAGCCAGATCAGTTATTTTCCGCTGTTGTAGAATTTATCCCTTAAAAATTATATACTTGCGCACCTTTTTGGAGCAGGGGTCAGGCGCCCTGCACCACTCACCGCGAAAGGAGAGTCCAAGTGGAACGTGAAGCGATGGAATATGACGTTGTCGTGGTCGGCGCAGGTCCTGCGGGCCTTGCCACCGCCTGCCGACTGATGCAACTGGCCCAGGAAAATGAGAAAGAAATCACCGTCTGCGTGGTGGAAAAGGGCTCCGAAGTCGGTGCCCATATTCTGTCCGGGGCCGTTATGGACCCAATCGCCCTGACCGAACTGTTCCCCAACTGGAAGGAACAGGGCGCCCCGGTCGACGTGGCGGTGACGAAGGACGAGGTCCTCTTCATGACCGGCGAGTCCGGTGCTGTCAATGTTCCGCTCATGTTCGCTCCCGGCTTCCACAACCACGGCAACTACATCATCAGCCTGGGCAATGTCTGTCGCTGGATGGCCGAGCAGGCGGAAGGCATGGGCGTGGAGATTTACCCCGGCTTCGCCGCCGCGGAAGTGCTGTACAACGACGACGGCAGCGTCAAGGGTGTCGCTACCGGCGATATGGGCATAGCCGCCGATGGCAGCCACAAGGACTCCTACATGCCCGGCATGGAGTTGCACGCCAAATATACGGTATTCGCCGAGGGCTGCCGCGGCCACCTCGGCAAGCAGTTGATCCGCAAATTCAACCTCGATGCGGGGTGCGACCCCCAGCACTACGGCATCGGTTTCAAGGAAATCTGGGAAATCGACCCCGCAAAGCACCAACCTGGCCTCGTGGTGCACACCACGGGCTGGCCGGCTGCCAAGAACACCGCCTCCGGCAGCTACATGTACCACGCGGACAACAACCAGGTCTTCCTGGGGTACGTGGTGCCGCTGAGCTATTCGAACCCGCACCTGTCGCCCTTTGACGAGTTCCAGCAGTGGAAGCAGCACCCGAAGATCAGGAACTACCTTGAGGGCGGTACCCGTGTCACCTACGGTGCCAGGGCGCTCATAAAGGGCGGCTCTACCTCGCGGCCCAAGATGAGCTTCCCCGGGGGGCTGCTGGTCGGGGATGACGCCGGTACACTGAATTTCGCGCGCATCAAGGGTACTCACACGGCCATGAAGTCGGGTTCGCTTGCGGGAGACACCCTGTACGAAGCGCTGGCCGGTGGCGCGGCCGGCGGCACTGATCTCACGGCCTACGCCGACAAGTTCAAGGGCTCCTGGCTACACACAGAGCTGCACAAATGGCGCAACTTCGGCGCCTACCTCCACAAGTTTGGCACGTTCATCGGCCCGGCGCTGGCGTTTATCGACCAGGGCATTTTCCAGGGCAAACTGCCCATCACCCTGCGCGACCCCAAGCCGGACCATGAGTGCCTGAAGCCGGCGGCAGACATGCCAAAAATCGAATATCCCAAGCCCGACGGCGAGATCAGCTTCGACAAGTTGTCTTCGGTGTTTCTCTCCAATACGAATCACGAGGAAGACCAGCCCTGCCACCTGACGCTGCTCGACCCCGACGTGCCAATGGCCAAGAACTACCCGATGTACGATGAGCCGGCGCAGCGCTATTGTCCGGCGGGAGTCTACGAAATCGTGGAAGACGAAGGCGGCAAACGCTTCCAGATCAACGCGCAGAACTGTGTGCACTGCAAGACCTGCGACATCAAGGACCCCGCGCAGAACATCGTTTGGGTGACGCCGGAAGGCTTTGGCGGGCCGAACTACCCGAATATGTAGTCCTAGGCGGGGGTGAGCCGGAGCCGCCTGCCCCCGCTCTCGATTTGCAGGCCTCCCTCCGTCTCTTCGGCCTTCTCCACAAGGCGGTACCAGGCAGCTCGACTGAACAGCGCGGTCAGCCCGTGCGGCAGGCGCAGGGCTGCAACATTGTCCGCTGCGGGTTCGAGAAACAGCGCACCGTCATCCAGGATGGGCACTGACCTGCCGGTATTGAGGACTGCTGTCAGCAGTGGCTCGCCCTTCGCACCCTGCCGCTCCTCCACATCCACGACCAGCAATGGGAAAAACGGCACCCGGATACGCCATTTCTCCACCGGTGTGACCAGGTAATACTCGCCGTCCTCCTCGCGTCGCAGGATGCTGGCAAACAGGCGCACCAGCGACTCACGCTCAATTCGCCTGCCCTCGTGGTACCAGTGTCCGTCCCGGTCTATTTCGATGTCGATATCGCCGCTCAGCGGCGGGTCCCAGAGATGCAGCGGGGGAGCATCGACGTCGCGTCCGGAACCGACCTGTCCGGCTATAGTCTCGATGGTATTAGTCATGGCGTTTCCTCTGGAATCGTCCGCTTCCCTGCGCTATAACAGTAGCCGAATTCAACTGTCCAATTGATATGATTAACTGGATACGCACGGCTGTTGTCAATTGGCTGAAACACAAAAAGCCGCTGCCGCGGACACCTCTCAGTGATTTCGAACGGATTCGCCACGAACTGAAACCCTGCGATGTTTTGTTGGTCGAGGGTCGCTCGCGCGTCAGCGAAGTCATCAAGCAGATCACCCAGAGTAGCTGGTCACACTCGGCACTGTATATCGGGCGGTTGCACGATCTTGAAAACCCCGAGCTGCGCGAGAAGCTGGGACAGTTCTACCACGGCAACCCTGATCGACAGCTGATCATAGAAAGCGAGATGGGCATGGGTACTGTTGTTCGGTCACTCGACGTATACAACGGCGAACACCTTCGCATCTGCAGGCCACGCGGCTTGAATTTCCAGGATTCGCAGAAGGTCATCGCGTACGCTATCAGCCGCCTTGGGACGGCCTATGACGTCCGACATATCCTTGACCTTGCGCGTTTCCTGTTTCCCTGGGCAATCATGCCGCGCCGTTGGCGGTCAACGCTGTTCAGTGCGCACCCCGGCAAGAGTACACACACGGTGTGTTCGACGATGATTGCGGAGGCTTTCGGAAAAATACAGTTTCCGATATTACCGCTGGTGAAGCGTGTGGAGTGTGATCGCGTGCAATTGTTCATGCGCAACCCGAAACTCTGCACGCCGAGCGATTTCGATTATTCGCCGTACTTCGACATTATCAAGTACCCGTTCCTGGATCTCGGCTTCCACGCCGACCAGCGACTCATGCCCTGGCAGGGCGCAGCTCGCCTGGACCCGGAAGAACAGGGTTTATATGTGGTGGCAGAGCTCCTTGACGAGAGTCTCTACGACGACACGCAATAGAGCGGCTCTCCTGGCCTAGGCGCGACAGTCGCCGATCAGGCGCACGTTGATAACGCCCTCAAGTGTACGCATACGGTCGAGTACGTCGCCTGATGGTGTCGGGCTGATGTCGATCAGGTTGTAGGCCACCTCGTCACGGCTCTTGTTCAGCATGTCGATCACGTTGATGTTTTCATCGGCGAGTATAGACAACACGCTGCCGAGGATTTTGGGTACGTTCTCGTTCGTGACCGACAACCGGCAACCGGTCACGCGTTCCAAGTGCAGTGCGGGGAAGTTTACTGAGTTGCGGATGTTGCCGTTCTCCAGGAAATCGCGCAGTTGCTCGGCGGCCATGATCGCACAATTATCTTCCGCTTCATCCGTACTTGCGCCGATGTGTGGCATGAGAATGACGTCGTCCCGACCGATAAGTCCGGGCGCGGGAAAGTCCGCGATGTACTTGCGCAATCGGCCGTCGTCGAGAGCCCTGACCAGGGCTCCCTGGTCGACGATCTCTTCCCGGGCGAAATTGAGCAGGCAGGTACCGGGACGAACCGCGCCCAACAATTCGTCATTGACCAGCCCGCGGGTGGAGTCAAGAACCGGCAGGTGCAGGCTGATATAGTCGCAGCGCGCAAAAAGCGCCGCCAGAGCCTCGGCGCGTTGTACCTGGCTCGATAACCGCCATGCTGCCTCAACGGAGAGTGCCGGATCGTAGCCAACGACCTCCATGCCGAAATCCAGCGCCATTTCCGCCACCAGGGACCCGATGGCGCCCAGGCCGACCACTCCGAGGGTCTTGCCCATCAACTCATTGCCCTTGAACTGCTTTTTCTGGGCTTCCAGGGTCTTGTTCAACTCAGCGTGGTCGGACATCTCCGACAGGGTTGCGACATACCGGACCCCTTCGATGACACCTCGAGAGCCAAGCAGCAGGCCTGTTGCAACGAGCTCTTTCACGGCATTGGCGTTCGCACCGGGAGAGTTAAAGACAGGAATCCCGCGCTCGGTGCAGGCCTGCACGGGAATATTGTTCACGCCGGCCCCCGCGCGGGCAATTGCGACCACGGATTCAGGAATGTCTTCGGCCTGCAGCTTGTGGCTGCGCAGTAAAATGGCGTCGGGGTGCGTGAACTCGCTCGCGATTTCGTAGATTTCGCGCGGTAGTCGCTCGAGTCCCTTAACGGAAATCTGGTTTAACGTGAGTATCTGCTTGGCCATAGTGTCCTCAATTCCAGCGGTTAGCGCACGACAACTTCAGCGCGGTTGCGCATTGCGCTCTGTAGTTCCGCATTTACCAGGCCGCCGCTCTGTCCGGCGAGTCCTTGGGTCAACTGGCTTCTTTCGGCATCGGAAAGCGCGGCAACCGTGCCGGGCGTTACGCGAAATAACTCCACCACCACAGCATCACCGTTGCTCGTGAACGTAATGTCGGATACCGAGCCACCCGGTTCGGGTATTGGCAGTTCGAAAGCCCTTTCCAGCACCTCGGGCGGCAGCGTGAGATTGCGCCGCTCAGCCGCAATCTCGACCTGCCACTGGTAGTTCTTTTCAGTCGCCAGTGCGTCGATGGCGGCGCCCTCGCGCAACCTTGCCAAGAGTTGTTCTGCCTCACTTTGCAGGGCGCGCCGTGTCGCCTCCTCGGCAAGATCCGCCTCTATGGATGCCCGTACCTCCTCCAGTGGCTGCAACTCGGGCTCATGGTGCCGCAGTACGCGCAGGACAACGAATGTCTCCGCGGCCAGCTCGATGACCTCGCTGTTGTGGCCGTTCTTCAGGACCTCCTCGGAGAAGGCGGCCGTGCGCAGGGATTGCTGTTCGAAGACTCCGGGGCCGTTCTGGCGGCTGACGCCCTCGGCCTCTTCGACCACCAGATCGAGTTGTCGCGCCGGGCCCTTGAGGTCTTCGGCGTTGAAAGCGAGGTCCCTCAGGTCTTCCACCACGCGCAACAGTTCCGCGCGCGCCTCCTCCAACTGCAACTGCTCCTTGAGTTGTGCGCGCAGCTCCGCATCCAGTTCCGGGGGCGAGCTTTCAGTGCGCTCCGTTACCAGGATCAGGTGGGTGCCGGCGTCGGTCTTGACCGGGCCTGAAACCTCTCCGACCTCGAGGGCACTGATCGCCTCCTCCATTTCCTCGGGAAACGTGTCGCCGCTGGTATAGCCGAGATCACCCCCGCTGGAGGCGCTGCCCACGTCATCCGAGAACATGCCGGCGACCTCGGCAAATTTGGTACCTTCAGCCAGGGCCTCTTGCGCGCGGGCTAGACCCTCCTCCGCGCCGAGTTCGCCGTCTCCGGTAAACAGGATGTGCGAGACCCGGCTCCGCGGCCGATACTCGATACCCTGCTGCGAGAGCTCGAATGCCTCCACAATAGCGTCTTCGGGGACGGGTTGGCGGAAGTCGTCCGGCGTCAACTCGATATACTCTAGGTCGACCGATTCCTCTGTCATGTATTCCTGCGAATGTGCGGCATACCACTCCTGGACGGCGTCCTGCGTGGGCGGCTCGTCGGGCAGGAATTTGTCCCGCGGGATTGTCAGGTAGCGCAGGTCGCGCTGCTCCGTTACCACGGAGACACTTGCGGCTAGTTCCGCAGGAGTAACAAATTCGCTGCCTACCAGGCCGCTGCCGATCTGCCCCACCAGGAGGTCGTCGTGCAGGCTGGCCTTGAACAGCCCGGGGGTATACCCCGCGCTTGCAAGCGTCGCCCGGTAGCGCTCAGGCGAGAAGGCGCCGTCCTCCTGGAACGCCTCCATATTGGCAACCACCGCACCGATTTCACGCTCGGACACGCCCAGGGCGAGGTCGTCCGCCATCTGCTTCATCAGGGTACGTTTGACCAGCGCGTCCAGCGCCGTGGGCCTGATTCGGTCGTCATCCAGCATGGCGGGGTCTATCGACTCGCCCATCATCGTCAGCAGGCTGCGCTTCTGGTTGTTTATCGCCTGCTGGAGGTCGAATTCGCTGATTCCCTCCCCGTTCACCTCGGCGATGCTGTTATCACCTCCCCCGAGCAGGATGGATTCTATGCCGAAGAATGCAAATGCGACGACGATCAGTCCGATGATGATCTTTGCGGCGGTTCCCTGGGCGTTTTTGCGGATGTCTTGCAACATGTGGAAAATCCGTGAGAACTAAAAAAAAAGCGCACAGTACAGTGCGCCTTTCCGTGTAACCTGGCTTTAGGTCGCCCGGCGGGCCGGGCTATTTTAACAGCCGCGGGGGCGGCCGCAAAACAATTCGGTCAGGAATTGACCGAATCTTTCAACGCTTTCCCTGCCTTGAAGCTGGGCACGTTGGACGCCGCGATCTCTATTGTCGCGCCCGTCTGGGGGTTACGCCCCTGGCGTGCCGCGCGGTGCTTCACCGTGAAGGTACCGAACCCGACGAGGGAGACCTGGTCGCCCTTCTTGAGGGCGTCGGTGATGCTATCGACAACAGCGTCGAGGGCACGTCCGGCGGACGCCTTGGGCAGGTCGGCAGCAGCGGCAATTGCATCAATAAGTTCTTGTTTGTTCACACGTATCCCCTTGAATGTTGGTGGCGTAGCCAGATTTGCGTCGACTGCTCTGGTTACAACCCTGGTTTCAGACTTAGCTGGAAGCGTTAATTATATATCTTTCGTGCGGCCTTATGTTCAGCCTCTCCCGGCAGACCACAGGTCATTACAGCCCCTCAACCTACCACCGAGCGGGCTAAAACCGCACGGACCACGCACCTGACTGTATAACAGAGCGGGAATAGCGGTCAATAAAGAACATGGGCTCTCAGTGAGTGTTTATGCGGCTTTCCTCGTCGTTGGCGGCGTCGGATTTTGCCGCCATGGCATCGGCCAGGAAGTCTTCATCGCTCATCGGCTCGGGCATGGATTCGAGTGCAATGGCCAGAACCTCGTCGATCCACTTGACGGGCCGTATGTCGAGATCCGCTTTAATATTGTCCGGTACCTCCTTGAGATCACGCTCATTTTCCTTCGGGATAATGACCTGCTTGATGCCCCCGCGGCGCGCCGCGAGCAGCTTTTCCTTGAGGCCGCCGATAGGCAGCACCTCGCCGCGCAGGGTGATCTCCCCGGTCATGGCCACATCGGCCCGCACCGGAATCTCGGTCAACACGGACACGAGGGCGGTACACATCGCGATACCCGCACTCGGGCCGTCCTTCGGAGTAGCGCCCTCGGGCACATGGATATGCACGTCGTGCTTGTCGTGGTAGGTCGAGGGAATGCCGAGCAACTGAGAGCGACTGCGCACGACGGTCGTTGCCGCCTGGATGGATTCCTGCATTACGTCACCGAGCGAGCCCGTCTTCACGTAACGCCCCTTGCCGGCGACTGCGACTGCCTCGATGGTCAGCAATTCTCCGCCAACCGAAGTCCAGGCCAGGCCCGTGACCTGGCCGATCTTGTTTTCTTCTTCGGCCACGCCGTAGTTGAATTTGCGCACGCCCAGAAGGTCCGCCAGCATCTCGGTAGAAACGGTGCTGCCCGCCTCCGCTTCCTCCAGCGTAATGGCCTTGACCATCTTGCGGCAGATTTTGGCAATTTCTCGTTCCAGCGCGCGTACACCCGCCTCTCGCGTGTAGTAGCGGATGATATCCAGGATGACGTCCGCACCGACGCTGATTTCGTTCTCTTTCAGCCCGTTGAGCTTGAGCTGTTTGGGAAGAAGATAGCGCTGGGCGATATTCAGCTTCTCGTCCTCGGTGTAGCCGGGTATGCGGATTATCTCCATACGGTCCAGCAGCGGGCCGGGGATGTTCATGGTGTTGGAGGTACACACGAACATCACATCGGAGAGGTCGTAATCCACTTCGAGGTAGTGATCGTTGAATGCGTGATTCTGCTCGGGGTCCAGCACTTCCAGCATCGCGGATGCGGGGTCTCCGCGGTGGTCCATACCCATCTTGTCGATTTCATCGAGCAGGAACAGCGGGTTGCGCACGCCGGCTTTCGACATTTTTTGCAGGAGTTTGCCCGGCATCGAACCGATATAGGTGCGCCGGTGTCCTCGAATTTCCGCCTCGTCTCGTACGCCGCCCAGGGCCATGCGTACAAACTTGCGATTGGTCGCCCGTGCAAGCGATTCGCCCAGTGAGGTCTTGCCCACACCGGGCGGCCCCACGAGGCACAACACAGGACCCTTGACCTTGCGTACCCGCTTTTGCACCGCGAGGTACTCCAGAATGCGATCCTTGACCTCCTCGAGTCCGTAGTGGTCCTCGTCCAGGATCTCCGCGGCGCGCTTGAGGTTGTGCTTGACCTTGCTGCGCTTCGACCAGGGCACACTGACCATCCAGTCGAGGTAACTGCGCACGACCGAGGCCTCGGCTGACATCGGCGACATCATTTTCAGTTTGTTCAGCTCGGAGACTGCCTTGCCTTTCGCCTCCTCGGGCATGTTGGCCTCGTCGATGCGCGCCTGCAGTTCATCCAGTTCGTTCGGCGCCTCGTCCATGTCGCCCAGCTCTTTCTGGATGGCCTTCATTTGTTCGTTGAGGTAGTACTCGCGCTGGCTCTTCTCCATCTGTTTCTTGACGCGGCCGCGGATGCGCTTCTCAACCTGGAACAGGTCGATTTCCGCTTCCATGAGTCCCATCAGGTGTTCGAGACGCGCCCGGATGCCGGAGATCTCCAGTATGTGCTGCTTCTCCTCGAGGTCGACGCTCATGTGCGCGGCGATGGTATCCGCCAAGCGGCCCGGCTCATCGATGCCGGTGAGGGAGGTCAGGACCTCGGTCGGCACTTTCTTGCTCAAATTGACGTACTTTTCGAACTGGGAGATGGTCGAGCGCAGCAGCGCCTCTACCTCCGACTGGGGAATGTCGTCGCTGACGATTTCCTCCACGCGGGCAACCGCGAATGAACCCTGCTCGTCCACGTCGAGGATGCTGGCGCGGTAACCCCCTTCTACGAGAACCTTTATCGTTCCGTCGGGCAGCTTCAGCAGTTGCAGGATGTTGGACACGGTACCCACGTCGTGCAGGTCGGTGGCCGCGGGGGTGTCGTCGGCGGCGTTGCGCTGGGCTACCAGCAGGACCTGCTTGTCGTTCGCCATGGCGTCCTCGAGAGCCTCGATGGACTTCTCCCGACCGACGAAAAGAGGCAGTACCATATGCGGGTAGACCACCACATCGCGCAAGGGCAGTAATGGCAGGTCTATAACTGAAGAGCCCATATGAATCTCCGGGTTGGATGACGACAGGCGTTAGTAAATGGAGCGTGGCCGGGTTGCCCCTTCCCGGCAGCGCCAGGCGTTCCGGGCCTGCGCGGCCCGATGTAACCGGCGGGGTGCCGGCTTGTCTACTCGTCGGTAGAGGCCGCGCGCGCCGGTTCGCTGTTCTGGTAGACCAGCAACGGTTCTGAATCACCGCGAATAACGGACTCGTCGATTACGACCTTGCTCACGTCATCGCGGGACGGGATGTTGTACATGGAATCGAGCAACACCCCCTCAAGTATCGAGCGCAGTCCCCGTGCGCCCGTTTTGCGCTCCATGCCCTTTTCGGCAATCGCGCGCAGGCCGTCTTCCCTGAAGTCGACCTCGACACCCTCCATCTCAAACAGCTTGCTGTATTGCTTGGTGAGGGAATTCTTCGGCTCTGTCAGGATCTTGACCAGCGCCTCGACATCGAGTTCCTCGAGGGTCGCGATCACCGGCAGGCGCCCGACGAACTCGGGGATGAGGCCATACTGGACCAGGTCCTCCGGTTCGAGTTGTGACAGCACCTCGCCGACGTTGCGGTTCTCGTCCTTGCTCTTGACCTCGGCTCCGAAGCCGATACCGCCCTTCTCGGAACGGTTGCGGATCACCTTCTCCAGGCCGGCGAATGCACCGCCGCAGATGAAGAGGATGTTCGAGGTGTCGACCTGCAGGAATTCCTGCTGCGGATGCTTGCGCCCGCCCTGCGGCGGGACCGAGGCGACCGTGCCCTCGATGAGCTTCAGCAGTGCCTGCTGCACGCCCTCCCCCGAAACGTCGCGGGTAATGGACGGGTTGTCGGACTTGCGTGAGATCTTGTCGATCTCGTCGATGTAAACAATGCCCACCTGGGCCTTCTCCACATCGTAGTCGCACTTCTGCAACAGCTTCTGGATGATGTTCTCGACATCCTCCCCGACATAACCCGCCTCGGTGAGGGTTGTTGCGTCGGCGATGGTGAACGGCACGTCCAGCAGGCGCGCCAGGGTTTCGGCCAGGAGCGTCTTGCCGCTGCCCGTCGGCCCCACGAGGAGGATGTTGCTCTTGCCCAGTTCGACGTCCTCGCCGCGGCTGGAACTGCCACCGTGGCGCAGGCGCTTGTAGTGGTTGTAGACGGCGACGGACAATACCTTCTTGGCACGCTGCTGGCCGATCACGTACTCGTCGAGGATCGCCTTGATTTCCTTCGGCACCGGGAGGTGGTCCTGCTGGGCGCTGGAACCCGACTCCTGTACCTCCTCGCGGATGATATCGTTGCAGAGATCGACGCACTCATCGCAGATGAAAACGGAGGGGCCGGCGATAAGTTTGCGGACCTCATGCTGGCTCTTACCGCAGAAAGAACAGTAGAGAAGCTTGCCGCCATCATCCCCGGTTGTCGTGGTTTCGTCGCTCATTCACCTGCCCTGTGCGCCCAAGCCAAAATGTGCCGAAAAAGTGCTTAGATGGCCCTAAGATGGTGTTTTTCGGCGGTATTTGCAAGCCCCAATAGGAACTAAATCACGTAATTACGAGTTATTCGGGCGCCTTGGTACGCGACGCAACAACCTCGTCCACGAGACCGTATTCCTTGCTCTGTTGGGCATTCATAAAGTTGTCGCGCTCGGTGTCGCGCTCGATGGTCTCAAAGCTTTGACCCGTGTGCTCGGCCATGAGTTCATTCAGGCGCCTGCGGATGATCAGGATCTCCTTTGCCTGGATATCGATATCCGTCGCCTGGCCCTGGGCGCCACCGCTGGGCTGGTGGATCATCGTCCTCGCGTTGGGCAGGCAGTAGCGTTTGCCACGGGCTCCGCCGCAGAGCAGGAAGGCTCCCATCGACGCCGCCTGGCCGATACACATTGTGCTTACGTCAGGCTTGATGAATTGCATGGTGTCGTAAATCGACAGGCCGGCAGTCACGGAGCCGCCGGGAGAGTTGATGTAGAGGTGAATGTCCTTGTCCGGGTTCTCGGACTCGAGGAACAGGAGCTGGGCGACGATCAGGTTGGCCATCTGGTCCTCGACCGGACCCACGGCAAACACGACGCGCTCCTTGAGCAACCTTGAGAAGATATCGTAGGAGCGCTCGCCGCGGGCGGTCTGTTCGACCACCATGGGGACCAGTCCCAGATTGTTGATTGTGTGCTTGCTTCCGTAATCGACCGGCATGTGTTGTGTCCCCGTTGCGTTGTCGTTCCTGCGCCGCGGTCAGCCCGCGGCGAGTTGGGCTCAGGCCTCAGGCTGCTCCTGGCTGATCGCCTCCTGATAGCTGCACTGAACCTCGGATATCTTCGCGCTTTCGAGCAGTTTTGCAACTACCTGGTCTTCCAGGACTTTTGACTCCACGGCGGCCAATTGCTGCTGGTTGCCGTAGTAGTATTCGATGACCTCCTGCGGGTCCTGGTAGGTCGAAGCCATCTCCTCAATAGCGGCTCGCACCTGTTCGGCCCCGGCTTTCAGGTCGTGCTTCGCGATGATTTCCGACATGATCAGTCCGAGTTTTACCCGGCGCTCTGCGTTCTCCGAGAACATGTCATCCGGCAGCAGCGAATTGAGGTCCAGGTCCTGCCCCCCGGCACCGCCGAACTGCTGGAACATCTGGTTGCGCATTGCCCCGATTTCCTGCTGCACGAGCGCCCGCGGTACCTCCAGGGAGCCATGCGCCTCGACGACCGCGTCCATCACCTGTTGCTTGACCTTGGTCTCGACGGCATTCTTGAGTTCGCGCGACATGTTCTCGGCGATCTCCTTGCGAAACTGCTCTTCGCCGCCCTCTTCGACGCCGTACTTCGCGAACAGTTCTTCGTCCAGGGCTGCGGGCACCATCTCGCTGACCTTGTTTACAGTGACGGCAAACTCGACCGCCGCGCCCTGCAAGTCCTCATTGTGATAGTCCTCCGGGAAAGTCAGGGCCAGGGTCTTCTCTTCGCCCGCCTTGAGCCCCACGATGCCCTCCTCGAATCCGGGAATCATACGACCCGAACCGAGCTCCAGATCACTCCCCTCGGCGGAGCCGCCTTCGAATTCCTCCCCGTCCCGGGTGCCGCGATAGTCGATGTTCACGGTGTCGCCCTCGGCGGCGGCGCGCTCGACCGGCTCCCAGGTGCCCTGCTGCTTGCGGAATACTTCGATGATGTTGTCGACATCCGCGTCGGTCACCTCGGCGACGGGTTTCTCCACGGAAAAGTCGGCCATTTCGACGACTTCAACCTCGGGGAATACCTCGAAGGTCGCGACGTACTCGAGATCCTTGCCCGCCTCCAGCGTGCGCGGCTCGATGCTCGGCTGCCCGGCGGGGCGCAGGTTCTCCTGCACGACCGCTTCCTGGAAAGACTGGCTCATGACCTCCCCCAGGACTTCCTGGCGGACACCCTCCCCGAAGCGTTGGCGCATCACCTTCATCGGTACCTTGCCAGGCCGGAACCCGGGTAGACGCACATTGCCGGCTGCTTTCTTCAGACGATTGTCGACCTCGCCATCGACGCGCTCCGCGGGCACGCCCACGGTCAGCCGGCGCTCGAGTCCGGACGTAGTTTCAATGGAGACCTGCATGTTCTTTCCTCACTGCTCGATTACACTGCGAGGCCCGGGGCCCCGGATGGGTGGCATGCCCCCGCGCTTCTGCGGGTGGGTGGCCGTTCCCGAATATGGTGCGGAAGGAGAGACTCGAACTCTCACGCCTTGCGGCACTGGAACCTAAATCCAGCGCGTATACCAATTTCGCCACTTCCGCCTGAAAGCCTTCCCCAGAAAGCTTGCGCCATGCCCCGGCCGGCGACTCGACACGCTGGAGCCGCGCGGCCTGCACTTTCGAAACCGGGTTCTGGGGGGCGGTATACAAGGGCGCGAAGTTTGCCATAAAGCCCGAACGCAGGCAAATGGAACACGCCTGAAACGCAGTAACCACGCGGGCTGCGGAGATATGCGCCGTGCTAGGCGGTCAGGCACGCCGGGTCGAACGCGTAACCGCCGGCGAGCCAGTCCGCCACCTCCGCGGCGGCCTTTCCCGGAAGGTCCCTGTAAAGGCCCAGCAGTTGCGCGCGGCGGGACGCGCCGATGCCCTCGAGCCCCTCCTCCTGGAATAGTCCGGCGTCCTGCGTCAGTTGTTCCCAGGTCTCGCGACCCAACGCACCGGCGAGCTCTCGCCCGGATAAACCCGGTGCGCCATAGAGGTGCGCCAGGCCGTTGAGCGCGGGCAGCGACAGGAGCCCCTGATTCATGGGGTTGCACAAGTGGCCTCGCAACAGGCCGTGCTCCAGGCCCGGCTCGCGATGCGGCAGTGGGCTTGTGAAGAGTCGTCCGCAGCGGCTCGCGGAGTCGTTGACCGGGTAGTTGTCCCACAGGGTCACCGGCCGACCCAGCCGTCCCGTGATGCCTTGCAGGTCTTCGTGTGTGATGCTCGGGGCGCAGACCTCATTGCCCGTCCAGAATACGTGTACGCGCTCGTCGAGCGCGGCGCCCAGTTCACCCCAGTAGTTTTCCGGCATCGCCCCGAAATGCGCCTGGAGGGCGGGATCGAGCGAGTAATACGTGGGGCACATGAGGAGTGTTACGTCGGGCACCGCCGCGGCGACATCGCATACGATCTCTGCCTGGCGCGGGGCCAGGTCGGCCTGCGCACCGGGCATGTCGTCGAACAGGATCGCCAGGAGGTTGAGTCCAAGGTCTTCGAGCTGCCGGACCCTGCCGAGTAACGCCGCGCGCTCACGGCCACCGTAGGCCTGGTACAGGGCCATCGGTGACAGGCCCACTCCCCAGTTGAGACCCGCATCGCGGTACGTGGCACACACCGAAGCGAGGCGCCGGCGAGCCGCGTCAGGCCAGGGTTCGCGCCATCGGGCGCGAAGGTGAGCATCGCCCTTGGGGCAGTACAGATACGTGTTCAGTCCCATCGAGCGCAGAAAGCCGGCGTAGGCAAGGCGCGTGTCGTGTGGCCATTCCCGTCCGAAGAAACCTTCCACAACCCCAGTCAGAAAGCCGGTTTCAGCCAAATGCACGCGCTCTTTATATTACTTTTAGATATAAAAAATAAAATATAAATAGCCAAATATCGTAAAAAACGCGAAATCAGGTGTGGAAAATTACCAATTTTTAGCGATACTTAAGACGTGGCTACCTATCCCCTATTTCAACCGGGTAGTCGCGGGAGCATACCCATGCTCCTGAATGGAAGCAATTCCTTTATGTTTCACTCCTAATGGTCTTGGTGGGTCCCTCACGGGACCCATTTTTTTGCGCCGATCATTCGAAAATCAGTGGGTTGAACGCGATTCCTAGAGTCCTTTCTAGGCTCGGTTACATGGTGTGCGTGGGCCTGTCGGAGGAAAGGGAACCGGCGAGGTGGTTCTCAATCTTGGCGTTTGCGGTGACATCCTGCTCGCTGAACTGGACTCCGATGCCGGCAGTGCGATTCCCCTGCGCCCCTCTCGGAGTGACCCAGACGACCCTGCCGGAGATGGGGATCTTTTCGGATTCGTCCATCAACGTCAGCAACATGAAGACCTCGTCGCCGATGTTGTAGGCCTTGTTGGTCGGAACGAAGAGGCCACCGTTGTCGAGGAACGGCATATAGGCGGAATACAGGACCGCCTTGTCCTTGATAGTGAGCGAGAGAATCCCGTTGCGGCTGTTCTGTCGAGTGTCACTCATTGCTGGCGCCTCCCCATACGCTTCGGCATCTTATCACCCGGTGGGGACCCTCCCAATAGGGTGTGCATTTTTGCCAAAATCGCGCCCACGGTCATCTGCTGGTTGGGGTTGGCCCCGGCAGCGACCGCCGCCCGCAGGGCCGCCGTTTCGTCCAGGAGAGAGAACAGGCCGCGCGCGGTAACGGAACGCAGGGCACTGCCATCCTGCGTGCGCAGGAAGGCGAAGAGCTGGCAGGAGACATCATCCAGAAATTCGGTCAACTCGCCCTCTGCCCAGGCCGACTGCGCGGTCGCCGGGTCAATCTTGCCTTCGAGAAGCCCGCGCAGGGCGAGTAGTCGGGATTCGGCTGCCTCTATCTCGCCGCTGTCATACAGTGCCCTGGCGAGCAGCGGTTTGCCGTCCGCAAGGAGCAGGCTGCGCTCCGCCTCGTCACCGGCTTCCTGCCGGAGCCATTCTCGCGCCACCACGGTGTCCGGCGCAGGCAGTTCCAGTCGCTGGCAGCGCGAACGAATGGTTGCCGGCAGCCCATGGGGCCTGTGGCAGACCAGCAGCAGGTGAGTGTTTGCGGCGGGCTCCTCGAGACACTTCAGCAGCGCGTTGAACGCGCTCAGGTTCAACGCGTCCGCCGGATTGAACACCACCACCTTGCGCTGCCCGAAACCGGCGGTACGGGCTGCGAATTGCAGGGCCTCCCGTACCTGTTCGATCTTGATCACGCGACTCGGGGGTTTCGGTTCCACCCAGAGGAAATCACCGTGGCTACCGCCGCGGCTGAGCTCGCAGGCGTGACACTGGCCACAGCCGAGGCCATCGCGCGGCTCCGCGCACAGCAACAGGCGCGCCAACGCCAGCGCGAACTGCGACTTGCCGGTGTGCTTGGTACCGGTAAACAACAGCGCATGGGGCAATTGGCGGTCGTCGATCTGCCGCAACATCCGGGCCCACTGGTCTGCGTGCCAGGGTAGCGGTGCCGATATTGCCGGGAGACTCTCGCTGTCCATCAACCTTCCCTGTGCCTGGCCTGCCAGCAGCGCAGCAGTTCCCCCGCAACCTTGACGAGTTCCGCCTGTACTTCATTCAGCGCCCGACTGGCATCGATCACCCGATAGCGGCCCCCGCCCTGCTCTGCCAGCGTGAGATACGCGCTGCGTACACGGGCGAAGAACTCCCCGGCTTCCTGTTCAATACGGTCCAATTCTCCCCTGTCCTGGGCACGGCGCATGCCGGTGGTGACCGGCGCATCCAGCAGCAGTGTGTAGTCCGGCCTGAGCTCGCCCTGCACCAGGGATTCGAACCGGGCGATATCTTCGAAAGACATGCCGCGACCGCCACCCTGGTAGGCGTAGGTGGCATCGGTAAAACGATCGCACAGTACCCAGGTACCGCGCCGCAGCGCCGGGCGTATGACCTGCGCAAGGTGCTGCGCGCGGGCGGCAAAGATCAGCAGCAACTCGGCCATGTCGGCAATGGGTTCTTCGCGCGGTGCCAGCAGCACCTCGCGCACAGCCTCACCAAGGGCCGTGCCGCCGGGTTCGCGCGTGACAATGACATCGACGCCATTCTCGGCCAGGTAGTCCCGGAGCAACTCGATATTCGTGGATTTTCCGACTCCCTCGCCACCTTCGATAGTGATGAAGAGTCCTCGGGCGGACATGGGTTTCAGGGAGTCTCCGGTGATGAGCGGTAATCTTTGCGTCGGCTTAGCTGGTATTTATGCACGGCGCGATTGTGCTCCGCAAGGGTTGCGCTGAACTCATGGCCACCGTCCCCGCGCGCCACGAAATACAGCGCATTACCGGCCTCAGGATGCAACGCGGCGTGTATAGCGGCGCGCCCCGGCATGGCTATTGGCGTGGGGGGCAGGCCGCGATGCCGATAGGTGTTGTAGGGATTGGTGTCATCGGCGAGGTGCACCCGGCGCAGGTTGCCGTCGTAATTGTCGCCCAGGCCGTAGATGACGGTGGGATCGGTTTGCAGCAGCATGCGCTGTTGCAGGCGGCGCACGAAGACGCCGGCGATGGCCCCGCGTTCCTCCGGCAGTCCGGTTTCGCGCTCGACGATGGACGCAAGGATCAGGGCCTCGTAGGGTGACTCCAGCGGCAGTCCCTCGGCGCGACCCTGCCACTCCTGCGCCAGGACATCGCGCATACGCTCGTGCGCGCGAGACAGGATTTCGAGATCGGTGTCGCCCCGGGTGAACTGGTAGCTGTCCGGAAAGAAGAGTCCCTCCGGGTGCGGATAGGGCTCGACGAGTTGCGCCAGGCGCACATCGTCCGCGCCGCTGAGCACGCTCACGAGCCCGTCGGCCTGCGCCAGTCGTGCGAGCGACTGGGCAAGGCTGAACCCTTCCGGCAGCGTCACCTGGTACTGTACCACCCTGCCCTCCTCCAGCAGATCCAGCAGTTGTTCGCCCGTGAGCCCGGGGGCCAGGGCGTATTCGCCGAGCTTGATGCGCGCATCGGCGCCGCGCAGGCGACCGAACAGCACCAGCAATTCCGGGTGTGCTGTCACCCCATCCTGCTCCAGGATCCGGGCAACCCCGCGCAGGGACGCGCCCGGCGCGACCTGCAACCGGTAGCCCTGCTCGGGCACCTGCAATGGCTCGCGCCAGTAGCGTTGTGCTTCCGACCAGAGCCAGACTGACGTCGCTATCCCCAACAGCAACAGGAGCAACCCGACGCGCACCACCTGTACTACCCGCATGACCGGGCGTACTCCGCAAACAATCGCCTGGCGATCGAGTGATCTTCGAAGGTGCGTTCACCGAGTTGACCGACCGCGCGCACTCCCACGAGGCTGTTGGTCAGGAAGAGCGCCGCGGACCGCTGCACGTGCCCGCGATCGAGGACCCCGATGCGGACATCCAACCCGAGCGCGCTCGCCCATTCGTGGCATACCAACTGGCGCCGGGTGCCGGTGATGCCGGCATCTTCGAGGAGCGGTGTGTGCAGCTCTCCCCCAATCACGAGAAACACATTGGCGTTGCCGGAGCTCACCAGTCTCCCGGCACTGTCGTAGACGAGCGCGTCGTCTGCAGCAGCGCTGCGCGCCTCGCGCGCAATCAGCACCTGGTCGAGGCGGTTGAGATGCTTGATGCCGGCGAGTGATGGCTGCAGCGGCACCGTATGCTGAGCCTCCACCAGTCTCGCCGGTGGCAACTGCACCAGGCAGTCCCTGGCAAGCGGCGTGGCTTCCAGGACAATGCGCGGCGCGGGTTCGGGCGGTGGCGCGTAGCCGCGGGGCCCCGCACCGCGTGTGACCGTGGCGCGCAGGGCTGCCCAGTGGTGTTCGGGTGGGAGGCTGGCGCAAAAGGCCAGGATGTCGCGCTGCAGGCGGTCGGTGCAATCGGGCAGGAACAGGCGTGCACAGCCGTACTGGAAACGCAGTAGATGCAGGTCGAGGAAGAGCGCTCGGCCGCCCCTGATCAGGAGCGTTTCAAAGAGACCGTCGCCGAAGCTGAAGCCGCGGTCCGGCAAGGGCAGCGCCGTCGCCGGGGCGCCGTCCAACCACGTCAGGTGCGCCGCGGACACGGTACCCGGTCAGGCGACCTTGGTGAACAGCAGCGACCCGTTTGTGCCGCCGAAGCCGAAGGAGTTGGACAGCACGCTGTGAATCTCGAGCTCCTGCGCCGTATGCGGCACATAATTCAACGTGCAGCCCTCGGCGGGATTGTCGAGATTGATGGTGGGCGGCGCCACCTGGTCACGCAGTGCGAGCACCGAAAAAATCGCCTCGACCGCGCCGGCGGCGCCCAGCAGGTGGCCGATCATCGACTTGGTCGAACTCACCGCAACTCGCTCAGCGGCGCTGCCCAGAACTTTTTCTACCGCACGCGATTCCGCGATGTCGCCCGCGTTGGTCGAGGTGCCGTGCGCGTTAATGTAGCTGATGCGGTCAATATCGATGCCAGCGTCCTTGATAGCATTGTGCATGGACGCCGCGGCGCCCCGCCCGTCTTCAGGCGGAAGTGTCATGTGATAGGCGTCGCCGCTCATCCCGAAGCCGACCAGTTCGGCGTAAATGTTTGCACCGCGCGCTTTCGCGATATCGTACTCCTCCAGCACCATGATGCCCGCGCCGTCACCCAGCACGAAACCGTCGCGATCCCTGTCCCAGGGCCGCGACGCCGCCTCGGGGTCGTCATTGCGCGTCGACAGCGCGCGCGCCGCAGCGAAGCCTCCGAGCCCGACCGGTGTGGTGGCCATCTCCGCACCGCCCACTACCATGACGTCGGCATCGCCCTGCGCAATGAGCCGGGCGCCGAGGCCGATGTTGTGTGTGCCGGACGTACAGGCGGTCACCATGGCGAGGCTGGGGCCCTGGAAGTTGTACTTCACAGAGAGGTTCCCCGAGATCATGTTAATGATGGAACCGGGAACGAAAAACGGCGAGATCTTACGCGGACCGGAGGTCCTGAGGATCTCCGCGTTTTTCTCTATCTGGCCTATCCCGCCGATGCCCGAGCCAATGGAGCAACCGATACGCGGGGCATTCTCATCGGTGACCTCAATGCCGCTGTCGCTCACCGCCTGGATGCCGGCGGCCATGCCGTATTGCACGAACACATCCAGCTTGCGTGCTTCCTTGGGGGTGAGGTACGGCGATATGTCGAAGTTCTTCACGGCGCAGCTGAACTGGGTCGCGAACGCGCTGACATCAAACGCTTCGATCGTGGCGGCGCCACTTTTTCCGGCCAGGATACTCGCCCAGGTATCCTCGACGCCGTGCCCGACGGGGGTCACCATGCCGAGGCCGGTTACAACCACTCTTCTACCGTTCAAGGTGAATACTCCTCAAGAAGCGGCGGTGTTATCGGGTAGACGAAAAGAAGAAAAGCCGCTCTAACCCAATAGAGACGGCTTTCCAGAGCGCGGGAAAGTAATCAGGCAAGATTGGTATTGATATACTCAATTGCCAGGGCCACGGTGGTGATCTTCTCCGCCTCTTCGTCGGGAATTTCAGTTTCAAACTCTTCCTCAAGCGCCATCACCAGTTCCACGGTATCGAGAGAGTCCGCGCCCAGATCCTCAACGAAGGATGCCGAGGTCTGCACTTCTTCTTCCTTAACGCCAAGTTGCTCTGCGACAATTTTCTTAACGCGCTCTTCAATGCTGCTCATTTTTTCTGCTACTCCTGAGGTTTTTTGTGCCAGATCAATCCCGGTAAGACGGCCTGAAGCGCGCAGTTTACTCTCTTTTCAAGACGAGTAATAAACTTTTTTGAGCACCCTCCCGACCACGGGGTTAAGTTCAAAGTTATCAACTGTTTAAGCCATGTGCATGCCGCCATTTATGTGCACGGTTTCGCCTGTAATATAGCCCGCCGCATCGCTGCATAAAAAGCTCACGAGCGCGGCTATTTCCTCCGGTGCGCCGAGGCGACCCAGGGGAATCTGCTGCTGCAATAATTCGCGCTGCTCTGTCGGCAGAGCGCGCGTCATGTCGGTGTCGATGAAGCCCGGGGCAACACAGTTCACCGTGATGGCACGGGAGCCCAATTCGCGGGCCAGGGCGCGGGAGAAGCCCTCGGCGCCGGCCTTGGTGGCGGCGTAATTACTCTGCCCGATATTGCCCATCGCGCCTACTACCGATGTGATGTTCACGATCCGGCCCCAACGCGCTTTCGTCATCCCACGCAGGCAGGCCTTGCTCACCCGGTACAGTGCGCTCAGGTTGGTGTCTATGACGTCCTGCCACTCCTCGTCTTTCATGCGCATCAGGATGTTGTCGCGCGTGATACCGGCGTTGTTGACCAGCACGAGCGGCGCGCCAAACTCCGCACCGATCGTTTTCAGTACACTGGCCACGCTGTCCGCGTCCGCCACGTCCAGCACGATACCCCGGCCGCCGTTGCCGAGTGCTTCGAGGTAGGCAGAGATCGCCCGGGCGCCCCCATCGCTGGTCGCCGAGCCGACCACGATGTAGCCGTCACCCGCCAACTGCGTGGCGATGGCCCTGCCGATACCGCGACTCGCGCCGGTAACCAGCGCCACTTTGCTGTCATCGCTCATGGGGTGTCTCCGCCCGCTAACTGCTGAATGCACTCAATGAGTGCATCGGGTTCCTCCAGTGCGGCGCTCGACAGGCTCTTGTCGATGCGGCGGGTGAGGCCGCTCAGCACCTTGCCTGGGCCGCACTCCACCAGTGTGGTCGCGCCCATGGACTGCATCTGCTTGACGCAACGGGTCCATTGCACCGGGCTGTAAATCTGCTGCACCAGCAGTTCGCGAATCCGCGCGGGGTCCGTTTCTGCCTGTGCGTGCACATTTTGCACAACCGGTGTCGCGGGTTCTTTGATCGGGATGTCCGCAATGGCTTCGGCAAGGCGCTCACCAGCGGGTTGCATCAGGGAGGTGTGGAAAGGGGCGCTCACCGGCAGCGGCATGGCGCGCTTGGCGCCGGCGTCCTGCAAGGCTGCGATGGCCGCGTCGACCGCGGCAGTGTGCCCGGCGATCACCACCTGTCCCGGGGAGTTGAAATTCACGGCCTGCACTACTTCACCGCGTTCGCGCGCAATTTGCTCGCAGATCGAGTTGATAGCGTCGTCGTCCAGGCCGATGATGGCGGCCATGGCACCCTCACCGACCGGTACCGCACTCTGCATGAAACGGCCGCGCTGGCGCACCAGTTGCACGGCGTCGGCAAAATCCAGGGACCCGGCGCAGACCAGGGCCGAGAACTCGCCCAGGCTGTGCCCCGCCATCACGCCGGGCGCAGCACCACCCGACTCCTGCCAGGCTCGCCACAGGGCCACAGAGGAACTGAGCAGCACGGGCTGCGTGGTCTCGGTCAGGTTAAGGTCTTCCTGCGGCCCGTCCTGGACCAGCGCCCACATGTCATAGCCGAGGGCGTCGCTCGCCGCGGCGAACGTGTCGCGCACGCTCGCGAAGCGCTCGTGGGCCGCCGCCAGCATGCCGACCTTCTGGGAACCCTGGCCGGGAAATACAAATGCAATGGAATGGTCTGCCATAGGAATTCCTGCCTGCGGGGCCAGCGGTACTATGCGATGTTGTCGGGGAGTGGGGAGCGCGCATCGTGGATGATGCGCGCGGAACGGTCAGCGATTCGTGTTGACAGCGCTAACACCGCTGTCGAGGGGGGGCCGGGGATGTCTCTGCCGTTGCGCATGACTGTCGCCAAGTGCCGGGCCCCGGTGTGTCTGGCTGCCTAGTCGTCGCTTCCGGTGTCGACGACTTTCCTGCCGCGGTAAAAGCCGTCGGCGCTGACGTGGTGACGACGATGGGTTTCGCCGCTGGTCTGGTCCACGGTCGTGGTCGCCCTGGACAGCCCGTCGTGGGAGCGACGCATACCCCGCCGGGAGCGAGTCTTCTTGTTCTGCTGCACTGCCATGGTGTTACTCCTGGTTGTTCTCGCCGGCCTTCAACTGGGCCAGCACCTCAAACGGGTTGGGGCGATCATCCCCCGGCTCCTCGGGAGGCGGGGTGTTAAACGCCGCGATACTCTCTCTACACGTGTCCGAATCGTGGTAGCTGAAAGGCGGCAGCGCCAGAATCAGCTCGTCTTCCACCAGCGGCCAGAGTGCGCACACCTGGTCCTCCAGAAGGAGCGGGTCAAGGTGCCGCGGCAATGCAGCCGCCTGCGCATCGCTCAGTACCACCGCGAGCGTATTGTCACAGGCCACATGTCGGGTCATTTCCTCCAGGCAGCGCTGGCAGGTAACCCGCACGTCGGCATCGACGACCACATGGGCGAGGTAACGATCCTCCTCGTCTTTCGAGAAGTCCAGAACCACCTCGACGCGCCCTTCGTCGCTCGCCAGGAGCGAACGAAAACGCTGTAAATCCAGTGGTTTGAGTACCCCGCTGACACGCGCACCTCGCACCGCTGCCTTGCGCACATCAAGCGTGCGCGGAAGGGGCTCGGTCAACATAGGCGCGCATCATAGGGACGGTTTTTCCCTTTGTCAAAAAAATCTTTAGAATACAAGTAGTTCTAACAGCCCGCGCTATTCACCCTGATTCCATGGACATCATCCTGGCCTCCACCTCGCCCTACCGGCGCGCCCTGCTTGGGCGACTGCTTCCGCGCTTCGCCTGCGAGGCACCCGATGTCGATGAAACGCCCCTGCCCGGTGAAGGCCCCGGCGCACTGGCGGGACGTCTCGCGCGCGCCAAGGCGGCGTCGGTTGCACACCGTTACCCGCAGGCACTGGTCATCGGCAGCGACCAGGTGGCCTCCCTGGCCGGTGAGATCAGGGGCAAGCCCGGCTCGGTGGCGGCCGCGACGGCGCAATTGCGCGCCAGCTCCGGCCAGCGTGTCTCGTTTCACACCGGGGTGGCGGTAGTCGCGCCCGGCATAGCCTTGTGCCACGTGGAGCCATTCCACGCCCATTTCCGTAACCTCTCGGCGGCCGAGATCGATGGTTACATCGGCCGGGAGCCGGCCCTGGATTGCGCCGGCAGCTTCAAGGTCGAGGGCCTGGGGATCGCGCTGTTCCGGCGCCTGGAAGGGGACGACCCGACCGCCCTGCAGGGACTGCCGCTGATCGCGCTGGCAGGCCTGCTGCGCGATGCCGGGTTTGATGTTTTGAATATCAATTAGTTACGTAAACTTTCTAAGATACTTTCTAGGTCGTGGTCCAGGTCCGCCTGCAACGCCAGGGGCGGTTCGTCCGGTAAGGTGAAATTGAGCTTCCAGGCGTGCAGGAACAGGCGCTGCAGGCCGAGGTCGCGCGTGCGCGCCGCGGAGCGCTCGCTGCCGTATTTGTCATCCCCCAGCAACGGGAACCCCGCGTGCCGGGCATGCACCCTGATCTGGTGCGTACGGCCGGTGATCGGCACCGCCTCGATCAGCGTGGCGCCGGTGAGGCGCTCCAGTACATTGAACTGGGTGACGGCGTGGCGCCCTTCCCGCCCTACCCGAACCATGCGCTCGCCCGACTGCAGCATGTTTTTCTCCAGCGGCGCCTCGACCGTCTTCAGCGCCGCGGGCCAGTGCCCCGCCACGAGGGCCAGGTAACGCTTGTCCACGTGTTTCTCGCGCAACTGCCGGTGCAGTTCGCGCAGTACCGCCGGCCGCTTCGCGACCAGGATGAGGCCCGAGGTGTCCCGGTCCAGCCGGTGCACCAGTTCGAGGTAGTGTCCCTGCTGCCGCAGCTGGCGCAATCCCTCGATGAGGCCGTAGTTCAGCCCGCTGCCGCCGTGTACTGCCAGCCCGGAGGGCTTGTTCACCACCAGCAACCCGGCGTCCTCGTACACTACCCGCCCGGCAATCTCCTCGAGGCGCTGGCGCGGCACCTCCGCCGGGTCCCGGGGCGCGAGCTGGCGCAGGGGCGGAATCCGCACGACGTCGCCGGATACCAGGCGGTAATCGGCGCCCACGCGGCCCTTGTTGACCCTGACCTCGCCCTTGCGCAGGGCCCGGTAGAGGCGGGTTCGGGGTACCCCCTTCAGCTCTCGCGCGAGGAAGTTGTCGAGGCGTTGGCCCGACGCGTTTTCGTCCACGGTAACGTGACGAACACGCGCGGCGCCGCTATTGTTTGACTCGGTAGGCATAATCCCTATCAATCATGTCAATTTGTGTCACATACTGCTATAGTGCGCGCCGTGGCTGGACTTGCGGGGCCTGGACCCCAAAGGTTGAGGACCTACCACTGGCGACAGATTTGGGCGGCTCAAGACAATCGGCCGTTCCGCCAGCACAGCCACAGCGTACACGTAACGTACATAAAACTGTCATTCCGGCGCGATGCGGGTCACCGGTAAACCAAACCCTGGCCGCGTCCACTGTAGTCGCCGAGATGACAAGGACGAGAACCGAGCAGCGAGCCCTGCCGGGATACAGAATCGGAATTTAGTACCACCAGCGGTCCCACTCCCACAACGAGCGGCGACCCTAGCAAGACGGCCCGCCCAGTTCCATACTGCAGGGCCACCGAGTACGAAGACGGCCTCAACCGGCCGGCGGACGTAAAGATACCAACCTGCAGCGGGCAGCGTTTACGCCCGTGCCGGTTTGCAGTGAAGTTACAGCAGACCCCTGGTTGTCGCTACACCCGCATCTCGCACTCCCTCTCGATTCCGCTCCCGCGCCGGGCCTGTTCCAACAAGGCTTAGGCACTATGAAGAAAATGTTAATCAACGCGACGCAGCCAGAAGAGCTGCGCGTAGCACTGGTCGACGGGCAACGCCTGTACGACCTCGATATCGAAAACCGCACCCGCGTCCAGAAAAAGGCGAGTATCTACAAGGGCAAGATCACCCGTGTGGAACCCAGCCTTGAGGCCGCCTTCGTCGACTTCGGCGCCGAGCGGCACGGCTTCCTGCCGCTGAAAGAGATCTCCCGCGAGTACTTCTACCGCAAGTCGGGTGATTCCGAGGGCCGCCTCAAGATCAAGGATGTCGTCAAGGAAGGCACCGAGGTCATCATCCAGGTCGACAAGGAGGAGCGCGGCAACAAGGGCGCGGCCCTCACCACGTTCATCAGCCTCGCGGGCCGCTACATGGTCCTGATGCCCAACAATCCGCGCGCCGGGGGCATCTCGCGCCGCATCGAGGGCGATGAGCGCACCGAGCTCAAGTCCGCCCTTTCCGCCCTGGATATCCCGAACGGCATGGGGGTCATCATCCGCACCGCCGGGATCGGACGTTCGGTCGAGGAACTGCAGTGGGATCTCAACTACCTGCTGCAACTGTGGGAGGCGATTTCCAGCGCGGCGGACGAGGCCAAACCCAAGGAGTTGCTGTACCGCGAGAGCAACGTGATCATCCGTGCCGTGCGCGACTACCTGCGCGACGACATCGGCCAGGTGCTGATCGACTCGCCGGAGGCGCACAAGCAGGCCCTGGACTTCGTCAGCCTCGTGATGCCGCAATACAAGAGCCGCATCCAGCTCTACGACGACAATATCCCCCTGTTCAACCGCTTCCAGATCGAAAGCCAGATTGAGACGGCCTTCGAGCGCGAGGTGCGCCTGCCCTCTGGCGGCTCAATCGTCATCGACCCCACGGAGGCACTCGTCTCGATCGATATCAACTCCGCCCGCGCGACCCGCGGCGGCGATATCGAGGAAACCGCTCTCAACACCAACCTGGAGGCCGCGGACGAGATCGCCCGCCAGCTGCGCCTGCGGGACATGGGCGGCCTGGTGGTCATCGACTTCATCGATATGCTCGCGTCACGCAACCAGCGCGCCGTGGAAAACCGCATGCGCGACGCGCTCAGCATCGACCGCGCCCGCGTGCAGGTGGGGCGCATTTCGCGCTTCGGACTGCTGGAGATGTCGCGGCAACGGCTGCGCCCGTCACTGGGCGAGACCAGCGCGATTGTCTGCCCCCGGTGCACAGGCCAGGGCACTATCCGCGATACCAAGTCCCTCGCCCTCTCCATCCTGCGCCTGCTGGAGGAAGAGGCGATCAAGGAGCGCAGTGCCGAGGTACGTGGCATCGTGCCCGTGGATGTGGCCGCCTACCTGCTGAACGAAAAGCGCTCCGCCCTCACGGAAATCGAACAGGTTACCAAGGCGCGCGTACTGGTAATCCCCAACCCGAACCTGGAAACGCCCCATTTCGAGGTCCAGCGCCTGCGCGACAGCGAGGTCGAGGGTGACCAGGAAGTGAGCTACAAGGTCGATGTGGCGGTGCCGGACGCCGACGACATCAGTGATGCGCACCGGCCCCAACCGCCCCAACAGCAGGCCGCCGTGCAGGGTATCGTCAATGCGCAGCCGCCGAAACCGGAGCCCAAGGCCGAGCCGCAGAGCGAGCCGCAACAGGCTGAAAAGCCCAGCGGTTCCGGCACTGCCGCCAATTCAGGGCAGCGACGCCGCCGGTCAGGGTCGGTGCAGCACCAGCCCCCGGGCTTTCTCGCCCGTGTCTGGGCCCTGTTCTTCGGCGCGACCCCCGCACAGGCCAAGCGCCAGCAGGCCGCGGACCGCGACGCCGCGCGCAAGAAGGCGGGGGAAAGCGACGCAACCACGAGCAAGAGTTCCGGGAACCGTTCAGGGCGCAGCCGCAACCGGCGGCGCGGTCAGGGCCAGGGCCAGGGTCAGCGTGGGCAGGACCGCCCCAGGACCCGGGAACAGGCGCAGAATCGCGAGAAGGAACCCCGGCAGGCCGAGGAACAGGAGAACCGCAGGGACTCCCGCGGCGGCCAGGAAGGACGCGGTCGCCGGCGTCGCTCCTCGGAAAATCGCGGACGCGGGCGCAAGCGCGAACGGGAGCAGGGCCAGGAGGTTGTCGAGTCGAAATCAGACGACCAACCGCTCGACAATGAGACTGCAGTCGACAGCCGGGACAAGCCCCGCAAGCGCCCGAGCGACATGAAGCGCAGCGAGCCGCGCCGCCGTCGCAGCCGTGGACCTCGTAGCGAGGAGGAGACGGCGGATGTCGCCACCCTGCTCGACTCACCCGCCGATAGCGCCAGTCAGCCGGAGGCCGGGACAGCGGCAAACGATGCGACCGCCGCCCCGCAGCCCGTTGCCGCGACGGCCGAGGCTGAGGCCTCCGCTCCCACAGACACCGGAGCCGTTGCTGCAGCCGCGGTCGAGGAGGAAGCGGTCACCGCCACGGAGGCGGAAGCCGCAACCAAAGACGATCAGGTCAATGAAGAAGACTCTGCAGTAGCGCCTGTTGCCGCTACTGCAGCCGTCGCGGAGCCGGTGGAAGAGCCGGCAGAAGAGCCGGAGCCGGTGGCAGAGCCGGAGCCGAGTCCCGCCCCGACAGCGGAACCGCCCTCAACGGCGGGTCTCGCGTCGGATGGTCGCGCCGTTAATGATCCGCGGGTCAACGCGCAGCCCGTCAGCGCGGTGGACATTACCACCACGCACTCGCAGCTCTTCTCCGACCAGGCAGCGCCCGCAGCCCAGTCGCGCGCACGGGTAACGCCGCGTGCGGTCAACGACCCCCGTGGCCCGCTACCCGACAGGGAGGCGTCGCAAGCCACAGGTTGACGTTTGTGCAACGGGGACAAGGGCCTGCCCTTGTCTCCGCAATGCGGGATTGTATAATGCCGCTCGCTTCGTCTCGGCGAAGACAACAAGTTTTGGTGGGCTGGCTGAGTGGTCGAAAGCGGCGGTCTTGAAAACCGTTGACTCGAGAGGGTCCCGGGGTTCGAATCCCTGGCCCACCGCCATTAATGAAAAGGGGTTCCTGTCGGCGCCCCTTTTTCATTTATTGGGCCCTGGACACTTCACCGCCAACGATCGCGATCTGCCCTGGATTTAACGCACTGCCTGTCCGCTCATGCAAACCTACGACCCCCAACTGCCTCTCATCAACCTCCACATACAGAAAAGTGGCGGGCAGAGCTTCAGGAAAATACTGGAGACTTGGTTCGGCGACGGCTTTCATCGCCATCACTACGACCCGCGCACGCAAGCGGTGACCGCGAAGGTCGAGAAAGTCGACGGTCGCTATCCCGCGGGCACGTGTATTCACGGGCACTTCCAGAAACGCCTGGGTTTCGGGGTACAGGAGTACTACCCGGATATCAGGCAGTTTATTACCGTACTGCGCGAGCCGCTGGACCGGCAACTCTCGCTGTATTTCTTCCAGAAGGCGCGCGTTGCCAAAGGGGTGGAGTTCCGGGCGGGCCAGCGCCTGCGCGAGGCGGCCGCCGCCAGCGTCGACGAATACCTGGAACACGCCATGCGGCGCCCGCCGTACTATCGCAACCACTTTCCCTGGCCCGTCGATGAGCACAACTACAAGGATGTCCTCGAGGAGCATTTCGTGCACATCGGGGTCACCGATGCACTGCAGGACTCTGTGCGCATATTTGCCAGGAAGCTGGGCAAGCCTGTGATCGACGTGCCCGTGATCAATACGTCGCGGCGTGACGAGACGCCCTCGGCCCAGGTCGTCGAGAGGTTCCGCGACACGTTCCGGTTGGAGTACCTGATTTACGAATACGCGCGCGGCTTGAATAGCTAGAGCGCGGATCCCCGCAGCCACGCCCACGACGATAACCTGCACTCCCGCTGCGTTTAACTGCTTATGCCGGCGCACCCTCGCACAATGTACTCACGGAGGCTGCACCACTGCGTGTCGCCCCGGCTCTGCAAGGATGTGCTCGGAAGACGTGCCGTCCGGCCAGTCCACGACCAGCCGATAGGGTCCTGTCAGGTCACCGAGCCCAAAATGCTGCCACAGCGTATCCTGTGAGGTATTGGTGTTCAGGCCCACCACGCGGTAACCCAGGAGTCGGCTGCCACCGTACAAGCTGAGCGCTGCACCCACGGCAAACGCGTTGCTGCGGGTACCCTGTAGCGACACCAGGAGACTCCCGCCGGCGCCTTCCGTGGCGTTGATCAGGACCCTGGGCTCGCCGTTACCCGAAATCTGGCCATACCCGTTCGTTATCACCGCGTCCGGCAAGTCGTCAGCATCGATGAAACCGTGCGCGACCTGGTCGGCACTGTGCAGCCTGTCTTGTTCGCGGATCGGTAGCAGTGCCTGCGTGAACGCGGTACCGCCAGTGTTCGTCAGCAGGAAAGGCGCGAGATTTCCGCCGCCGGGCTGGTGGCGCGCCGCGAGCACATCGAGCCAGCCGTCGCCGTTGAAGTCCGCCGCCGTGGCGCCGTGGGTCGAGGCCACGTGCGGCGCCTGCAGCTCCGGGAGTTGCGCGAAGTGGCCGCCGCCTTCGTTGAGGAAAATCTGGTCAGACACCGCAGGGGCGGAACCGCGCTGAAAGTTCTGCCGCGACACCTCCGCAAGGCCGCTGCCGCGCACATGGCCGGCAAAAAGATCCAGCCGCTCGGGAAAGGCCCAGTGCAGGTGCCAGGTATCGTCAGGCGCTGTGTACCAGATGTACATGCCGGGTGCAGCGAACGCCGCAGGCGTTCCCTGCGCCTGTTGGCGGCTCACCTGGAAATTGCGCTTACGTGGATGCGCGCCGCCCTGCCCGAGGAATATGTGCTCCCGCGCCGGCAACCCCTTGCCCGTGGCGGGTTGCGACTGTCTCACCTTGAACAGCAACGTGTCCGAAGCGGACCGGAATGACAGCGTACGCTGTTCACTGCCCGCGGCCCTGCGAATCGTGAACAGCAGGCCGTCGCTGCCGAAGGTCGCCTCGTCCGCCATTGCCCGCGGACTTTCCCGCCCGACGAAGATGTCGAGCAGCGCATCGTTATTGAAATCCGCCAGGAGGGCCATGCGTGCGGCACTGGTGATCACGGCGGGCCTGGCACCGGCATCGCGATGCCAGTAAATCTTCAGCTTGTCGCCCTCCACCACGAGGTAATCCGTGCCGCCGTCGCCGTCGAGGTCCGCAAGCGCGCCGCGGCCCGCGTCGTTCAATGTACGGGACAGGAAATGCCCGGGGTCCGCGGTAAACGGTTGCGACCCCGCTCCACCGGAATTGCGGAACACCAGGTTGCTGAAGCCGTCCCTGCGCAACGCCGTGTAATACAGATCGACGGCGGCACCGTCGGCGGAGGCAAACGGTATGAAGCTGCGTGAGCGGCCCGCGGGCAACCCGAGTGACGCGGTGATCGGCTGCGGCTCAAAACGGAGCCCGTCACGCCCTGTGACATTGCGGAACAACAGGTTGGGCCACCCCTCGCCTACCCCGCCGGATCCACCACAGGCGATAATGAGGTCCAGTCTGGCGTCGTTGTCGAAGTCCGCCAGCGTGTAGGCATGGCGGTCGTCGTTGCGCGGTTCCGGAAACAGGTGGCGGGACTCGTCCTTCAGCCCCGCACCGGTGCTGGTAAGCAGGAAGGGGTTATCGCTGTGCGCGCCGATGAGGATGTCATCCAGGCCGTCCCTGTTGATATCCGCCACGGCGAGGCTGAAGGTACTGGAGCGGTAATCGGAGGTGTCGAACGCCGGGTGGTCCCGCAATCGGATGACGGCGGGAGAGTCGGAGCCATCGCCGTGCCGCCCGGCTGTGGCAACCCACACGCCGGCCAGGACAGCGAGTCCGGCGGTCACGCCGACAGCCGCAGCTGAGACTCTTCTGACGTTCATAGCAGGTGGACCCTGTGCCTGGCGGCGCTCTCTGGCGCCCCGGACCGTGCACCGCGCTCCAGGCGCCTTCCGTGGCCGGGGCTGTCTGCGGCCAGCGTACCATATCCGCTGCAAGTGCTTAAAATGTCGGGAAAAACCTGGGGTCTTTCAGCGCCTAAACCGCGGGCTTTCCGCTGCGGACTCACTTGGATTTTGGATATTTCACCCTTATTATCTGTCCAAGGAAGCAACACCAACCAGTGCGTCAACACATTTGGAGTGCGTTATGCAAAACAATGGCCTTTACCAGACTGCGAACGTCGGCATCGAGTCGGCCGTCAGCACCAATAAGGTCCTGAAGAACACCTATCTGCTGCTCGGCATGACCCTGCTGTTCAGCGCCTTTACAGCGGGAATCTCAATGGCCATCGGCCTGAGCCACGGTGTCGGCATGATCCTCGCCCTGGTCGGCTTCGGCCTGCTGTTCGTCGTGAACCGCATGGCCGATTCGAGCAAAGGGCTGCTCGCCATCTTTGCCTTCACCGGCGTCATGGGCGCCTCTATCGGCCCCATGCTCAATCACTATCTCGCCATGCCGCAGGGTCCGGGGCTCGTCCTGCAGGCGCTGGGCGGCACGGCCGTCGTGTTTTTCGGCCTGTCTGCCTACGCGCTGACCAGCCGCAAGGATTTCTCCTTCCTGGGCGGCTTCCTCATGGTCGGCCTGATCGTTGCCGTTATTGCCATGATCGCCAATATCTTCCTGGGTATCCCGGCGCTGTCGCTGGCCACCTCGGCGGCGATCGTGATGATCATGTCCGGCCTGATCCTGTTCGACACCAGCCGCATCATCAGCGGTGGCGAGACCAACTACATCCGGGCAACCGTTGGGCTGTACCTGAGCATCTACAACCTGTTCATCCACCTGCTGCACCTGCTGACGGCGCTCAGTGGCGACGATTAAGCCCATTCTTCCTGTTCCGCAAACCCCGGTGTTCGCCGGGGTTTTTTGTTTCTGGACAGGGCGCCGGTGATCTACTCCCTGTTGGTCCTGTCCGACCCGACCCGCGGCAGCATGGCGCGCAACGCCGCGGCGTTCGCGCATACCCTGCTCGCCCGGGGTCATGAATTACACCGGGTATTCTTCCTCGACAAGGGCGTCCTGTGCGGCGCGGCGTGTGGCATTTATCCGCAGGATGAGTCATCACCACTGGACGCATGGGTCAGTCTCGCACAGGACCACGGCGTGGACCTCGTGTTGTGCGTCACCTCCGCCCTGCGCCAGGGCATGCTGGATGAGCGCGAGGCGGCGCGGTTTGAGCGCGGCGGTGCCACTATCCACCCGGCCTTCACCATCTCGGGCCTCGGGCAGTTGATCGACGCGAGCGCGGCCTCGGACCGCCTTATCACGTTCGGGGGTTGACGTGAGCGACGACGAGACGAGGTCTTTGTTACTGGTCTTCAGGCATTCGCCCTACGGCGAGGGGCTCGCCCGCGCCGGGGTGGACCTCGCACTGGCCTGCGGCGCCTTCGAGCACCCGGTAAGCCTGCTCTTCGCCGGTGCGGGCGTGCTGCAACTGTGTCCCCGCCAGGACGGCAACAGCCTGGGACTGAAGGACATCGGCAAACAACTGGCGTCGCTTCCCCTGTACGACATCGAGTCGGTGTACTTCGATGCGGAGGCCGGCACCCGCTACGGCGTCAGCCCCCAGGACAGTCCTGTGCCGGCGGAACCGCTCGATGCGCAAGCACTGCAACGCCTGCTGCGCGAACACCGGCAGATCATCAGCTTATGAGTACGCTGCACACACTGAGCGCCCTGCCCGGCAGCGAGGCATGCCGCGATTGCCTGCGACTGCTGGCCGACGGTGACGCGCTGCTGTTATGGGGCGACGGGGTCTACGCCGCCGGACAGGTAGCGATCGCGGCAAGTGTCGAACTCTACCTCTACGAAACCGACGCCCTGGCGCGTGGCGTCAGCACGGAACTCGACGGCATCACGGCGGTGGACATGGCCGGCTGCGTCGTGCTGACGGAGCGTTTTGTCCGCCAGATGGCCTGGTATTGACGATGTTGCCAGCCGACGCCTTCGATGCGGAAGGCTTCCTGCGGCGCCTCGAAGACTGGTCCCCCGAGGTGGCGCGGCAGATCGCGCTCGCCGAGGGCATCGAACTCGGCGACGCGCACTGGGAGATCGTCAATCTGTTGCGGGCCTACTACCAGGAGTTCGACAGTTCACCCGCCATGCGACCGCTGGTGAAGTACTGCGGGCTCAAGCTCGGCGCGGACAAGGGCAGGAGCATCTACCTGCTGGCGCTGTTTCCCGGCTCACCCGCGAAGCTCGGGAGCAAGATCGCGGGACTTCCAAAGCCGGACAACTGCCTGTGAGCGGCGATGGCGCACACCCCTTCGCCCGGTTCGTACGCATTCTCGGCCGCGGCAAGACCGGCACTCGCTCGCTCACCATCGACGAGGCGCGCGAGGCGTTCGGCATGATCCTGCGCGGCGAGACCGAGGACCTGCAACTGGGCGCATTCCTGATGCTGCTGCGGGTGAAGGAAGAGTCGCCCGGGGAACTCGCGGGGTTCGTGCAGGCCAGTCGTGCCTGCATGGTGCCACCGCCGCCACTGGCGGTAGACCTCGACTGGTCAAGCTATGCGGGGAAGAAGCACCAGCACCCGTGGTTCATTCTCAGCATGCTCCTGCTGTCCGGGGCGGGTTACCGGGTACTGGTACACGGCTGCTCGGGTCATACCCCCGGGCGGCTGTACACCGAGCAGGCCTTCGCGGATCTTGGTCTCCCCGTCACGCGTGACTGGAGCGATGCCGGAGTCGCCCTGACCGGGGGGCTGCCCGCCTACTTTCCGCTGGAGAGCCTCTGCCCGCCGCTCGCGCAACTGGTGCACCTGAAGCCCGTGCTGGGCCTGCGCTCTCCGGTCAACACCCTGACACGCATGCTCAATCCCGCCGGCGCGCCGGCCAGCCTGCAGAGCATCTTTCATCCCGCCTATGCGCTCCTGCACCAGGAAGCCGACAGGCTGTTGCGGCAACCGGCCGCGCTGGTGTTCAAGGGCGAGAGCGGCGAGGTGGAGATCAAGCCCAACGCCGATACACGGCTGTACCGCCTGGTGGGCTCGATGGCGCAGGAGATCGTGCTGGAGCGCACGAGGCATGAGCGCGTTGCGGACGTCGCGACACCCTCCGTTGCGCCGCTGCGTGAACTCTGGCGGGACACGGGCCGGCACGACTACGGTCTCGACGCCACCCTGGCGACGACGGCTGCCGCCCTGCTCCTGCTGCAGCCGGGCCTGGACGCGCCGGAAGCCAGGGAGCGCGCCGCTGGCCTGTGGCGTGAGCGCACCGTCGAGCTGCTGCCCTGATGCCCCTGTCCCACGTGCAACCGGGGCAGTACGCGCAACTGCTGCAGGACAAGGTGGCATCCGTGGGGTCACTGCTGGCTCCCTTCGCCCCGCCAGAACCCGAGGTGTACCCGTCGCCCGCAACCGGCTTCAGGCAACGCGCCGAGTTCCGCGTCTGGCATGATGGTGACGACCTCAATTACGTCATGTTCAGGCCCGGTGATCCGAAGACACCCCTGCCGGTCACGGACTTTCCTATCGCCGCCGCGAATATCCAGTCGCTGATGCCGGCGTTGCGTGAAGCGCTGCGGGAAAACCGCGTGTTGCGACGCAAACTCTTCCAGGCGGAATTTCTTGCCACGCTGTCCGGCGAACTGCTGGTGACGCTCGTGTACCACCGCAGTCTCGACACGGAGTGGGAGGATGCGGCCGGTGCCCTGCGCGATACCCTCGCTGCGGGTGGTCACCCCGTCTCCCTGATCGGCCGCAGCCGCAGGCAGAAAATCGTACTGGGCCATGACTTCGTCACGGAAGTGCTCACGATCGGGGGCCGCGCGTATCGCTATCGCCAGTATGAGCAGGCGTTCAGCCAGCCGAACGCGCGTGTGAACATCGCCATGATCGAGTGGGCCTGCAAGCAGGCGGCGGGACTTGGCGGTGACCTGCTGGAACTGTATTGCGGCAACGGCAACTTCACCCTGCCGCTGTCGCGCCATTTCGGCCGCGTGCTGGCCACCGAGGTCGCCAAGGTGTCGGCGCGCGCCGCGCGCCATAACATCGCAGACAATGCCATCGACAACGTCGAGCTGGTGCGGCTGTCCGCGGAGGAAGTCGCTGCGGCCATGCGCGGCGACCGGGTCTTTCGGCGCCTGGCGGAACTGCCACAGCCGCTTGGCGACTACCGTTTGGACACGCTATTCGTGGACCCGCCGCGCGCGGGCATGGATATGCAGACCACAGCGATGAGCGCCGGGTTCGACAGCATTCTCTATATTTCCTGCAATCCCCACAGCCTGGCGGACAACCTGCGGGTGCTCACGAGCAGCCACGCCGTCGTGTCGTTCGCGCTTTTCGACCAGTTCCCGTACACGCAGCACATGGAGTGCGGCGTACTGCTGCAGCGCCGCTAGACGCGGATGCCGAAGCCCAGCAGCCCGCGGCCCAGCACGGCGTCGAGGCGCTCGCCGTCACCGGCATTGACCTGCAGGTTGCGCAGTTTCATCTCGCGGTAGACATCGCGCTTGGCCAGGCGGGCCGCCAGTTCCCCGGCCGGGACTTCCGCCTCCCAGCAGTCGATGTACACGTTGCCCGCGGGCAGGTAGAAGTCCGCGAAGAGCGCTTCCTGGACCGGCAGCGCGCGGCGGTGCGCGTGGGCGAGCTGCGCCAGGTACAACCAGTTGCATACCAGGGTCTGCAGCGGCGACGTCAGGGTGTGGCCATCCAGGCCCTGCAGCGACTCGGGGCCGCTGCCCTGTTGCGCGAAGAGATCGGGTTCCGCGCCCTCATCCGCCGGCGGCGCAACATGCTGTGCGCCCAGGCGCGACAATTCGCGGTGCACGACCGGGTCGTCGACAATCTCGTGGGGCCACGTGACGTAGTACGCGCCGCTGTTCCTGCTCTCCTCCTGCTGCCCGCCCAGGGCGCGACCCCGCGGCGTGAGCTCCCAGCCCAGTACGCTGTGCTCCTGCAGGCCCATTTCCGCCAGCGCGCGGTTGAGTTGCCGCGGATCGGTGTGGGGATAATAGCGGCACAGGGAGGCCGCGGTAATGCGCTGGTTGGACTCGATCGCGGCGAGCAGCGGGTGCTGGTCGAGGTGCTCCGGCCACACGATGTAGTTGCCGTACTTGCGGCTGCTCTGGTAGGTGCCGCCCTCGAACTCGCCCTTCTGCGTCAGCTTCCAGCTGTCGCCCACACGGCGGATCCAGTCGTAGTCCTTGAGCGTGGCAAAGAGCTGCTGCGTGGGAATATTGAGTTTTTTCGCGAGCGCGGTGGTGGACAGCTTGTTGTCGCCGGCTTCCATCAGTCAGCCGCCGATGACTTCCCTGTAGCGGACCTCGAGAGCCTGGTAGACCTGGTCCGCGAAATCCGCCGCGCCCTTGTCCAGCGGCGCGACCAGGTCCACGAGGTGTTCGTTGTCTTCACGCCCGGCCCAGGTCTTGACGTAGGTGCCGTCCTTGTAGCCGTTGTCCTGGCGGAAGAAATTGAGCACGTTCTTGCCCACGTAGGCGCTGTACAGGCTCTCGAAATCCAATCCCGCCGCCAGCATCAGCTCCCAGAACAGCGCGGGGGAAAACCCCCTTGTCTGCAGGGCGTGCAGCGCGAGGGCCTCCGTGGCCTCGCGCACGCCCAGCCCCTGCGTGGTGCCACCGGCGATGTCTGCCGCAATCTCCGTGGCGATCTGGTCGATGGTTTTACCCTCGACAAACAGCGCGGAGAGTCCGAAGTGCCAGATATCGATCACCTCCAGCCGCACCTGCTCCATGTCGGGCGCCTGCTTCTTCCACCACTTGTAGCCGTAGTGCTCGATCAGTTCGCCACACTCGATCCAGATTGCGCGGTACCACTCGAAATGCTTCTCAACCCACTGCTCATGCACACGGGTGTTCATGCGGTCCTGCATGGCCAGCATATTGACGAGGGCCTGTTTCAAGGGGCGTCTCCTGGTGGGAAATTCAGTGGCGCAAGAATAGCAGCGCGCGGACGGGTCGCCTAGCTCTCGACCACCATGGCGACGCAGCCGGCAAAGGCGCCGTCGGCGATTGCCGCCATTTCCTCGTCGGTGCGGTCCTGGATGGGGTGCCTTACAAAGACCTTCAGTGCCTCGAAGCCGAGCGCGCGCGACTGCGCCTCGTCCGCCTCACGGAACTGTTCGGACACGACGTAGCCGCCGGGAATGCCCCTGCTTTCCAAATCCATGATGTCATGCAAACTGCACGACGTGCAGGAGCCTCAGTCGGCCAGCGCCTCGATGACGGCGTCACACTCGCTCGCGATCTGCTGCTTCACCTCGAGCGGGGCGACCCGCGTCATGGTCGGCTTGCTGTAGCGCCGGACCGCGACGCCCCGCTCTTCAAACAGCGCCTGCAGTCGATCGAGGAACACATCGCCGCGGGGTTTGTTGATGTCGAGTAAGCCGACGGTTTTGCCCTGCAGCGTCGCCAACCGCGGCAACGGTGCACGGGCGGCGGGACTCAGTTCCGCTGTCGGATCCAGTAGTCGTTCTGTCATTGCGCGATCTCCCTGGTGACGGGTGCGCTGCCGATGTCGCCACTGGCGAGCCACCCGCCGATGATGGCGGAAAACAGGCCTGCCTGGCCGCCGGCGCAGACGATATTGAGGCCGCCCGGCTTGAACTTCGGCAGGTCCATGTCCTGTACGAATTCTGGCATACCTTCCGCGATGCCGTCGACTCCCGGCAGCAGGTCCGCCCCGGGCCGCGTGGTCAGTTCAGTGATGCGATCGAGCATCTGCTGCTTGCTCCAGCCCGCGTCGGCGAACACGCGCTGGTGTTCTGGGGAGACGACGAGAAACGCGTCGCTCATGAAGGCGAACTTGGTGTGCCCGACGGCGAGCAGGCTGGCCGCGAAGGAGCGGCACAGCGAATCCGGGTCGCGCGACTTCTGGTCCGCCACGCCCTGTACGCCGTCCGCGGCGAACAGCGTCACGGTGGACTGCCCCTGCCCGAAACCGCGCTGCACGGCGAGGGATTCCCACGGCGAGTGCTCCTCGTCCTCGGCAAAACAGAATGTGTACTTGCCGGGGTTGCCCAGCGTGGAGCGGTCCACACCGCCGGGACGACCGCCGCCGACATTGCGGATCACCAGTTGCAGCGCGCGCCCGATGGTCGCGTTCGCGCGGTTGCCCTGCCCCAGCGCGTTGCCGCCGCTGTTCATGCCGATGGCGCGGGCGATCGGCCCGTTGACGACGACCATGGGCCCGGAGAACCAGGTGGTGGCGAGCAGCCCGTGCATGCAGAACTCGTCCATGAGCGCCGCCTCGACCGCGGCGATCACAACGGGCAGGTATTCCGGCTTGCAGCCCGCCATCACGGCATTGATGGCGACTTTCTCCACGGTGCAGGGCTGCAGGTCGGGCGGTACCAGGCCCAGCACCTCCCGCGGCTCGCGCGTGGTGCCCGCCAGCATGCGCACGACGCGCAGTTCCGTCGGCGGCACCAGCGGCAGGCCGTCGCTCCAGCCGCGCTCGAAGCACGCCTCGAAGGGATCTTCCAGCTCGCCGATGTTTACCCGCCGCGAGTCGAGGCGGATGTCACCGAAGCGCAGGGCCAGGGTCTCGGCCATCCCCGGCTCGACGCTCTTCGAGCCACAACCCGGGCGGAAATCGGGCAGGTCCGCGGCGAGCGCATCGGCCCCGAACAGCCGCTGCCATTCCGCCCTGTCCCAGCCAACGGTCCGCTCGCGCTCCTCACCGCCCTCAAGGCGTATAACCGTCGGCACGGTCTCGATGGCATGGCGCCAGGATTGCTCGAGGTCGGCATCCTCGCCGACACCCGTCACCGATGCCGGGAATGCCGGGTCGTCCTGGCACCAGACCTTGAGTGCCCTGCCCTCGCCCTGCAGGTCCGCGAGCACGGGCTCGACCAGGGCGCAGGTCGGGCAGTCACGCTTGACGAAGACGAGGTACTCGGACTCGTTCATATCACGATCACGGTTGTGGTATGGCTGTGGGAGCGAATATAGCAGCGCGACGCGGGGGCCGACAGCCGGGCCGTGGCCAAAACCCGGGAAACGGCCGGCGCTGATCCACTATACTGCCGGCATAACAACAATCCACCGGAGCACGCCCATGACACGCCGGCACACGCTTTTGCTGACCTTCATCACACTCCTGGCACTGCAGGCCTGTAGCGACGGCTCGGATAACCTGGACGGGATCCGCGCCTATACCACCACGCTGTATGCCGGTGCCGCGAGTCGCAGCATCCTGCCCACGGTCGCGGGCGCCCGCGCCTACCTGGCGGACGCGCCGGGCTGGCCGGCGCAGGCGGCGCTCGACCCCGACAACCCTGGCGTGTTCGTCGCGGCCTGGGACCAGGGCCGCGTTGATGTCGGCAACGGCCGCTCGGATTCCGCCTGGGTGCACGACGACCTGCGCGTGACCGCGCTGGCACTGGTCTTTGGCGAGCAGCACGCGATTCTCATCATGGCTGACACGTACTCCTACTTCAGCCCGGATATCGCGGTCATGGTCGAGCGCGCGCGGGCGCGCCTGCCCGCCGAGTGGCAGGAGGCACCGATACTGGTATCCGCCACGCACAACCACCACGGCCCCGATACAGCGTTCAGCATTAACGATGACTGGTTCTCGCTCATGGTCGACGAGGTCGCTTTCGCCGCCGAAGACGCCGTTGCCGCCCTGCAGCCCGCGCTGTTGCGCGCCGGCAGGGGCGAACACAGCTACGGCGTCGACGATGCGCGCGACCCGATCATCCGCAACCCGCAACTGAACGTGCTCGCGTTGGAGCACAGGAAAACCGGCGCGGCCATCGCCACGCTGGTGCAGTGGACGAGCCACCCCGAATCCACACTGGGCTGGCACCCGCCGGCGGAGGCCGCAGGACTCGAGGCCGCCTGTGCCGCCAAGGGCTGGAGCGGCGGCGACTGCACCGCGGAGGGGCGGTACCTCACGGCGGACTACCCCGGGGTGCTGCGCGAGCGGCTGCAGGCCTCGCGCGGCGGCGAGGTGCTGTACTTCAACGGCCCGCTGGGCAACCAGGTCGGGCCGGGCCGCGCGCCGACCTGGGTGGTGACCGACGCGCACCCGGTCGGCGACGGCTTGAGCGTGCCGGAAGGTGCTGCACCGTTGACCGAGTGCGACGACCGGCCGGCGTATTACTGCCGCAGCTTCGCCAAGACTGAATCCATCGGCTCGGAACTGGCCAAGGCCGTGGAACGGGTGCTGGACACCGCGAGCACCACGCTCGTGTCCGAGCTCAGCGTGCACACCGAGAGTTTCTATACCCGCCTTACCAATATCGGCTTTCGCCTGCTGATCGCGGACGGCGATATCGGCTGGTCCATGCCGCGGCTGTACAACTGCGACGGCGTGCCGTTTACCGATGATAACTGCGTGGCGGACGGCGGCGAATTCATCGATGACCGTTTGCTGACGCCCCTGCTCGGCAGCCAGATCACCAAGGGGGATGTACTGCCGACACAACTCTCGCATGTGGATTTCGGCGACGTCGGCATGCTGTTCATGCCGGGCGAACTGCCGCCGGAACTGGTCATCGGCCTGCCCGAGGACTTCGCGACCGCGTCACCCGAGAAGTACTACCGCGAGCCGCACCTGCACGCCGTCGGTGCCGACTACACCATACCCGGGCACCTGTTGTCGCTGGTCGACGAGGATCTGACCCTGACCGTGGGGCTGGGGGGCGACCAGATCGGCTATTTCGTGCCGGTCTCGGATTACCGCCTGCGCTGCCTCGACCTCGTGCTGCCCGGCGGCAACACCTGCGCCGACCTCGCCGCGCGCGGCGTGATTGAAGGCGCCGACTGGATCAGCGGCGACACCTGCAAGCGCATCACCGACGACGCGGCCGCACTGACCGACTTCGGCGCCGACGCGGACTCGGTGGCGGCCATCTGTCGCTACGGCCAGGCCCTCGGCCGCGAACTCGGCGAGCCCGACGGCCACTACGAGGAGACCAACGCGGCCGGCTGGGACGTGGTGGACGACCTGTGGTCGGCGGCGCAGCGGTTACTTGGAAACTAGTGCTGAAATGAACTGAGCGTAAGTTGGTGCGAGTGGCGGGACTTGAACCCGCATAGCCTTGCGGCCGTCAGATTTTAAGTCTGATGTGTATACCGATTCCACCACACTCGCAGGTGCCGGTAGTCGAATGAATTCGACCCCACAGGGAACCACGACGCCCCCGGGATGCCGCGCGATTCTAACATACCCCGTCCTTGCCCCGGCACCGATAGGCCGCCCGCCGGCGTGATTGATCGTGCTACACTGCCGCGAAATAACAGTGACGGGACACCGGGGAATGGCTTCCGCTAGAGGGCAGTTCAGCTCGCGCTTCGGCTTTGTCATGGCTGCTGCCGGCAGTGCAGTGGGACTCGGCAATATCTGGGGCTTCCCCACCCAGGCGGCGGGCAACGGCGGCGCGGCCTTCTTGCTCGTCTACCTCTTCCTGGCCTTTACGCTGGCCTACCCGGCCCTGATGGCGGAGCTCATCATCGGGCGCCACGCCCACGCCAACGCGGTGAGCGCCCTGCGCCTGGTGTCGCCGAACCGTGCACTCGCCAACATCGGGGCGACCACCGGGCTTATCGGCCTGGTCGTCGCGAGTCTCATACTGAGTTTCTACGCCATCGTGGCCGGCTGGATGATGGCCCACGGCCTGGCGTCGTTGGCCGATCTCGTCGGGCTCGCGGGCGTCGCCGACTGGCTGACGACACACGCCCTGCCGCGCAACCTGATCTTCATGGGCCTGTTCATGGTGTGCACCATCGGCATCATCTCGGAGGGCGTGAAGAGCGGCATCGAGCGCTGGTCGGCGCGGTTGATGCCGGTCCTGCTGATCACGCTGGTACTGCTGGTGCTGTACGTGCTGACGCTGGAAGGTGCGATGGAGGGACTGAAGGTCTACCTGTTGCCCGATTTCAGCCGCGCACTGAGCCCCTCCCTGATCATCGCCGCGCTGGGGTCGGCCTTTTTCTCACTCTCGCTCGGCGTCGGCACGATGCTGATCTACGGCTCCTACATCGCCGACGACGAAAACCTGCCCGTGGTCGGCGGCCTGGTGACCCTGGTGGACATCTCCATCGCGGTGATCGCCGGCTTCCTCGTGCTGCCGGCGATGTACGTGGCCCTGCACAACGGGGTGGAGATTTTCACACAGAGCGGTGCGCTGATCTCGGAAGACACGCTCATCTTCACCGTGCTGCCCGCGTTTTTCGAGACCATGGGGCTCGCCGGGATCATCGTATCGCTGCTGTTCTTCTTCCTGATGAGCATCGCCGCACTCACGTCCTCCATCTCGATGCTGGAGGTGCCGGTGGCCTACACCATCGAGAACCACGGCGTGGATCGCAAACTGGCGGTGTGGGTAATCGGCGGCGGAATCGCGCTCATCAGCACGGTCATCCTGCTCAATTTCGAGACCCTGTTCGGCTTCGTCATCAGCCTCACCACACGCTACAGCCAGCCGCTCCTTGGCTTCATGTTCTGCATCTACGCGGGCTGGGTATGGCGGCGCGACGAGATCCTGCAGGAGCTGAAAAAGGGCAACCCGGACGCCGGCGACGGCCTGTTCTGGAAAATCTGGCCCTGGTACGTGAAGCTGGTCTGCCCGCTGATCATCCTGGCGATCTTCTCGCAGTCGCTGGGCTGAGCGCGTCAGGTATCCTTCAACCCGTCACCGCCCGGCTTCAGGCTGATCTGCCCGGTCTCTTCCACCCGCTGCGTGGGTAAAAAGCCCTCGAAGTCGATCTTGGCCGTGAAGCGGTAGTCGAGCGCATCGGTGGGCGTGGTACCCAGTTGCGCCATCAGCCGCAGGATACCCACGAGTTGCACACCGGCCTGCAGGGTGACCTTCTCCTCGCTGTAGCCCTCGATCCGGGGTACCTCGTCGGTCACGCCCATGACCAGTTCCTTGCCCAGAATCTCGAGGCTGTAGGCGATGCCGGCGATATCCAGCGCGCGCTTGTTGGGATTGACGACGTTCAGGATCACCTCGAACCGGGGCACGCCGGAATCCCCGGGTACGGCCTTGACGTCCTCTATGGTGATACTGGGCGGGTCCATCTCGCCGTACAGGGTCGCGCACGCGCCGAGCCCGAGTAAGAGGAACAGGGCGAGTAAAAAATGTACAACACGGCGCTTCGGGAACATGGCTACGACCTCAATCCGGACACGAAGAAAGCGATATACCCCACGCTGCCCAGCACAAACACCAGCGCCACCCAGTCCCCGGTGGAGTGGTACATGTAGCTGCTGAACAGCAGCATCAGTATGGCGGCGGCGAGGCCCAGCAAACGGGCGGTGGCGGACACGTCGGGCGGGGCTCCGGGAACCAGGTATACCTGCGGCATTTTAACGCCCGGGCGGGCAATGCCAAGCGCTTCAGGTCGTGGCGGTGCTCAGCGCCAGGACTCGTGTCGCTGGCGGCGCACCTCGATGGAATGCGCCGGGGACAGGGTCACCTGGATGTAATCGGACAGGAATGCCGGTGCCCAGTCATCGGTGGGCGCGGTGAGCTGCTCGTGCCGCTCGGGCAGCGAGAAGCCGAAGCGCACCGCCACGAGGTCCGCGATCTTGATGCGCACGTCGTGCTCCCAGCCGTCCATCAGGTTGACGAGCAGCGGCTCGCCCCTACCGCAGTCAGGCTGCACCCCACAGTTGCGTTCCAGGTAGGAGACCGCGGCGTTCAGCAGTTCGTCCTGGCTCGCGGGGGGAGTCGGCGGCTCATCCATGGGGCCCGCGTGGACAGCAGCGCCCCACGGCAGGGCAACGGCTGCCACGGCAATGGCCGCCGCTGTGGACAACAGGGTGTGTCGTACTGTCGATTGCATGATGCCCCCGAGGTGTTAAAACCCAACTCCTCACTGTCTATGTTAGATCGTCCGTGTGACGAATCAAGGACAGCCGACCCCGATTGTGACGTCGCTCACGTGCGGGCCGGTCGCCCGCACGTGAGCGTAGCACCCTCATCCGGGGCGCATATTCGTAAATATGGGCATTTCCTCTACACTACTGGCAGGATTGCGTCGCGCACCTGGAACCCGGTCCAGGACGACCAGACATGACACCGTGGAGGCGTGACAGGTGGAGCATACCAGTGCGGTTATAGACCTTGTCAGCGTGGTGACCACGCTGCTGCTCATCGCCGCCGCCGTGCTGGCCCTGAGCAAGCGCCTGAAACTGCCCTTTACCGTGATGCTGGTGGTCGTCGGCATCGCGATGTCGGAACTGGCCAAGGCCGCCCCCGCCCTCCTGCCGCCGCTGGTCGACTTCCATATTTCACCCGACGTCATCCTGTTCGTCTTCCTGCCGACGTTGATCTTCGAGTCGTCCCTGCACCTGGACGCGCGGGAGCTGCGCCGCAACCTGCTGCCGGTGCTGACCATGGCGGTGCCCGGGCTGCTGATCTCGACCCTGATCATCGGTGCGCTCATCGCAGCCGTCACCCCCATCGATTTCAGCGCTGCCCTGGTCCTGGGGGCCATCCTCAGCGCCACGGACCCGGTGGCCGTAATTTCACTGTTCAAGCAACTCGGCGCGCCGCGCCGCCTCACGATACTCGTGGAGGGCGAGAGCCTGTTCAACGACGCCACCGCCATCGTCGCCTCGCAGATACTGCTGGCCATCGCCGTGGCCGGTTACGTTTCCACCCAGACCATCGTCGCCGGGGTCGGCGACTTCCTGCTGGTCTTCTTCGGCGGCGCGGTGGTGGGCTGGGTGATGGCCGTGGCGGTGGGTTTCGTGCTGGGCAAGGTCGAGGAAGACGCCCTGATCGAGATCTCGCTCACTACCATCCTTGCCTACTTCTCGTTCCTGATCGCCGAGCACGTGCTGCACGTGAGCGGCGTGATGGCGACCGTCGCGGCGGCGCTCACGATCGGCGGCTGGGGCCACTCCAAGATCTCCCACTCAGTGAACGAATACCTGGAGCACTTCTGGGAGTACCTGGCGTTTGTGGCCAACGCCCTCATCTTCCTGCTGGTCGGGCTCGAGATCGACCTGGGCGCACTGGCGGACTCCTGGAGCATGCTGGTGTGGGTCATCCTGGCCATGCTGCTGGCCCGTGCCGTGGTGGTGTTCGGCATGGTGCCGCTGGTCGGCAAACTGCCCGGCTCGGAACACATCGACCGGCGCTACCAGGCCGTGATGTACTGGGGCGGCCTGCGCGGCGCCATCGCGCTGGCCATCGCCCTCAGCCTCGGGGAGTTCCGATGGGCGGACACCTTCGTCGTGCTGGTGACCGGCGCGGTGCTGTTCACCCTGCTGGTGCCCGGCCTCACCATCGAAAAGCTCATCCGTTCGCTGGGCCTGCACCTGCCGCCGCTGGCGGACCGGCTCGCGGAGGCCGAGGCCCGCATGGGCGCGCGCCAGAGCGCCGTCACCGACCTGCCCGAGATCCAGAAGAACGCCAACTTCTCCTCGCGCACGGCCACCCGCCTGCGCACCCACTACCAGCTCGGCGCCGACGAGGCCGAGGAGTATTTCGACAACCAGCGGCGGCAGGAACTCGATGACGAGCAGGAGCACAATTTGCTGCTGCTCAAGTGTTTCTCGGTGCAGAAGGCGTTCTACCGCCAGATGCTGGGCGAGGGCCACCTGTCGGAGCCGACCTACCGCAACCTCGTCTATGCCCTGAACGTCGAGGGCGATGCCCTGCGCTACCACGGCGAGTTGCCGCGCGTGCCGCCGCGCTCCCAGTTCGGCAAATGGTGGCGCAACTCGTGGATGCGGCTGGTGGAGCGCACCGGCTGGTTTGATGACTACGCGGAGTCCATCCGCAGCCACTCCACCGCGCAGGATTACGAGTACGCCTGGGCGGGCTACCACGGCTGCATGCGCGTGCTGTCCAGCATCGACAGCCTGTCGCGGCACAGCAAGGCGCGCAACAAGGTGGTCTCGGAACTGCGCAGCCTGTTCCAGCGCTGGGCGCAGGGCGCGCGCAGGAAGCTGGAGATCGTCGCGGAGGAGTTCCCCGAGTTCTACGACGCCAGCCAACAGCGCCTGGCCGAGCGCATGATGCTGCACAGCCAGCGCCAGTTCGTGGTGTCGCAGCGCAAGAGCGGCGCCATACCCAACAGCGTCGCCGGCCTGCTCATCGAGGAGATCGACAGCGAGATCCGCCGCCTGCGCGGCTACGATACCGCGGAACTCACGCTCGACCCGCGCGAGATGCTGCGCAAGGTGCCGGTGCTGACCGACCTCCCTGAGTCGGAAGTGCCGGATATCCTGCGCTGCCTGCGACAGCGCACCATTCCGGCGCGACAGGACCTGATCCAGGAGGGCTCCAAGGACGACTCGCTCTACATCATCGCCCGCGGCAAGGTCCGCGTGTTGCGCCGCAAGGGTGACGAGGAGATCGAGGTGGACCTGCTCGGCCCCGGGGATTTCGTCGGCCGCGGCGGGTTCCTCGGCGGCGGCCCCCACGCCGCCACCAGCCGGGCGTTGACACCCTGCGCGGTGTACGAATTGCGCCGCAGCGACATCGTGGAACTGCAAAGCCGCTGCCCCACGGCGCTCGCGGCCCTCGAGAGCGTGGTCAAGGGCCGCAGCGCGGCGCCGAAGAAGACCTGAGATTCTCCCGAATTGCTGTTCGCCGGTACGCAATACCGGCGTAACATGCCCGCCTTACCGTTGACCTTTTCAACCGGAGACACCGGCACCCATGAGTCCCATCCGCCCTGCCCTGATGAGCGCACTGCTGCTGGGCGCCGCTACCGCCGCGGCGCAACCGCTGGTCCAGCTCGACTTCCCGCACACGCCCGACGGCCGCTATGTGCAGGTCGTGGACCTGCACACGCACAGCGTGTTCTCGGACGGGCGCGTCTGGCCCTACATGCGCGTGCGCGAGGCGCGCCGCGAACACGTGGACGCGGTGGCCATCACCGAACACCTGGAGTACCAGCCGCACAAGGCGGACATCCCCCACCCCGACCGCAATCGCGCCTTCGAGATCGCGCTGGAGGAAGGCCACAAGGAAGACGAACGCCCGATCATCGTGCTCAACGGCGCCGAGATCACCCGCTCCATGCCGCCCGGGCACATCAACGCGGTCTTCCTCGAGGACGCCAACGCGATGCTGGTCGATGACTACCGCGCCGGACTAGAGGCCGCGGCCGGCCAGGGCGCGTTCATCTTCTGGAACCACCCCTACTGGCGCAAGCAGGAAAAAGACGGCGTCGCGAAGATGCAGAAGGTGCATCGGGCGCTGATCAGGGACGACCTCATCCACGGCGTGGAAGTCGCCAACGGCGCGGACTACGCCGAGGACACGCTGGCGATCGCCCTCAAGTACGATCTCACCATACTCGGCACCTCCGACATACACGGCATCACGGAGTGGGACTACCAGGAGCGCCAGGGCCGGCACCGCACCGTGACGCTGGCGCTCACCGCCGACACGAGCGAGGACGCCCTGCGCGAGGCGCTGTTCGCGGGCCATACCGTGGCGCTGGTGAAGGAGACCTTCATCGGCAGGGCGGAGAACCTCGAACCTGTGCTCGCAGGCATGCTTACGGTCAGCACCGAGCAGGAAGAGGAGTACGACCGCCTCGAAGTGCGCATCAGCAACAGCGGTCCCCTGCCCCTCGTGTTCCGCCAGACCAGCGAGCGCTACTTCTACGACGCCCACGACATCTTCACCGTGGCGCCCGGCAGCGAGTTCGTGGTGCATCTGAAAGAGGTCGCGCCCGGCGACCGCGTTACGCTGCCGGTGCAGTGGCTCAATGCGTACCAGGCACCGCGCGAGCACCTCGAGATCGATCTCATGGCGTTGGCCGTGACACCTGGCGAATCCTGAACCGGCCGTCGATTGCAGGCCATGCGACCAGACAGGCTGCGCACCCCGACCAGACTGGCGTTGTTCGCGACGCTTGCTCTGGCCACGGCCTGTGGTTTCGAGTCACCCGACTGTCCGTGGCAGGCGGACGCGGCGCGGGCACCGAGCGCGGGGTGCTTTGCCACGGAGTCCGGCGCGCTGCTGGTGGTGCAGGGCTTGAACGGCAAGATCAGCCTGCCGGGGGGCAGCAGCGAGCGCGGCGAGTCGGCCATGTGCACCGCCTTTCGCGAAACCTGGGAGGAAAGCGGCCTGCAACTCGTGCCGCGAGAGCGTGTGGCCGTGTTCGAGACCGGCTTTTACCTGTACCGCTGCGAACGCGATGAACGCTCCGGCGAGATCAACCCGCCCGCCTGGCGCAGGGAGGTCCGGCAGGCGTTCTACCTGCAACCCGCAGAGTTCGGGGAGTACGAGTGGCGCTTCCCGGAACAGGTTGCGCTGTTGCGTGAGCTGGTTGAGCGCGAGCGTTAATGGGGCGCCCCCGGGTCACCCACCGCCGGCCAGCGCCCGCAGGATCACCACCAGCCCTGCCCCACCCGAGATCGACAGCACCGCAACGTTGAGCGCGCGCTGGTTGACCCGCGCCAGGTTGTACCCCGAGGCGTGATAACCCAGCAGCGAGCCCGGCAGCAGTAGCAGCGTTGCGTAGACGAGTTCGCGGGTCACGCCGCTGGCCAGCGCGAAACCCGCGGCGGAGAGTGCGCCGCCGATGCAGAGCTGCATGGACATCGTGGCCCGGAACTGCCGGACCGGCGCATCCCGGTAGACCAGCGCAATCGGGGGGCCGCCGATGGATGAGATGGTACCCATGAAGCCCGAGACGACGCCCGAGGCCGCGAGCGTCAGCGGTGTGATCGCCACCCGCAAACCGACCATGAGCAGCATGACCGCGCCGAGCACCATGAGCCCGAACACGACGTCGAAATGGGTGGCGCCGAACGCCACGACGAAACCGGCGGCCAGCAGCGTGCCGACGAAGCGCCCGGACAACATCGCACCCAGGTCGGAGCGCTGCACATGGTCCCACTCGCGGCGGCCCGCCAGTGCCGAGATCACGACGTTGGACACCAGTATCGGGACCGGCGCGAATACCGGGTTGACCAGGAACAGCAGCGGCGCGGCGATGACCGCACCGCCTATGCCGAAGCTGCTCTGGACCAGGGAGCTGAAGAAGGCGACAGCGACCGCGATGGCGGAGTCTTCGAGTGTGAACAATGCGGGCGCTTCCTGACAGCTTCAGCTAAGGTGCACTATAACGGATACGCCGGGCGCAGTCGGGCGGCCGCCATGGCACGATAATCGCATGCCGTAAATGCCGGATGCACCGCGAAACCGCACACCAAAGGAGACACCATGCCTGCCGAACTCTACGCCTCCCTGCGCGCCAACGTCGGTTACCTCGGTCGCCTGCTCGGGGAGACCATGAGCGAGGCCCACGGCCCGGAGTTCCTGGAGCAGATCGAGCGCGTGCGGCTGTTGTCCAAGTCGGGGCGCGCCGGCGTGGAGGCGGACCGGCAACGGCTGCAGGAGACGTTGCTGGGTCTCAAGCGGCAGGAGATGCTGCCGGTCGCCCGCGCGTTCAGCCAGTTCCTTAACCTCGCCAATATCGCCGACCAGCATTTCACCACGGCCCGCGAGATGGACCATCTCACCTCGGCCACAAACACCCTGGCGACGGTGTTCAGGGAGTTGCAGGACAGCGGGCAGAGCCCGGAGGCCATCGTCGATGCCGTAGACGCCCTGAGTATTGAACTCGTGCTGACCGCGCACCCCACCGAGATCACCCGCCGCACGCTGATCCACAAGTACGGCGAGATCGACGCCTGCCTGGCACAGCGTGAGCTGGACGGACTCACCGAGCGCGAACAGGACGCCATCGAGCTGCGACTGCGCGAACTCATTGCGCAGATCTGGCACACCCACGACTTCCGCCACTCCCGGCCCAGCCCGGTGGACGAGGCGAAATGGGGCTTCGCGGTCGTGGAGAAGTCGCTGTGGAACGCGGTGCCCGAGTTCCTGCGCCGGCTCGACAACACCCTGCGCGAGGCCACTGGCCGGCGCCTGCCGCTCGACGCCGCGCCGGTGAAGTTCTCGTCCTGGATGGGGGGTGACCGCGACGGCAATCCCAATGTGACCGCAACCGTCAGTGAGGAGGTCCTGCTGCTCAGCCGCTGGCAGGCGGCCGACCTGTACTACCACGCCGTGGACGAGCTCACCGAGGAGCTGTCCATGACGGACTGCAACGCGGGCCTGCGCGCCATGGCGGGCGAAACACGTGAACCCTACCGCGTGGTGTTGCGCGGCCTGCGCGACAGGTTGCTGGCCCTGCGCGGCGCCATCGAGGTGCAACTCGACGGCATGACGCCCGACGCCGGAGCCATGGCGCTCGCGGAGGCTGACCTGTGGGACACGTTGCACACCTGTTACCAGTCCCTGCTGGACACCGGCATGGGCGTCATCGCCAACGGCAGGCTGCTGGACCTGTTGCGCCGGGTGAAGTGCTTCGGCATCCACCTCGTGCAGCTCGACTTCCGCCAGGACTCCGACCGGCACACCGCCGTGTTCGCTGAACTCACGCGCTACCTCGAACTGGGCGACTACGATCAGTGGAGCGAGGAGGAGCGGCAGGCGTTCCTCATCGCGGAACTCAAGAGCAAGCGCCCCCTCATTCCCGGCGACTGGCGGCCCGGGGAGGACGTCGCGGAGGTGCTGAACGCCTTCCGCGTGGTGGCGGCGCAGCCGGAAGGCGCGCTGGCCTGCTACATCATCTCGATGGCGCGCCAGCCGTCCGATGTGCTGGCGGTGGAGGTGTTGCTGAAAGCGAGTGGCGTGCCCTACTCCCTGCCGGTCGTGCCGCTGTTCGAGACCCTCGACGACCTCGACCGCGCCCCGCAGGTCGTCGAGCGACTGCTGGGCATACCGGGTTACCGGGAGCACATAGGCCACGCCATGATGGTGATGATCGGTTACTCCGACTCGGCGAAAGACGCCGGCATGATGGCCGCGGGCTGGGCCCAGTACCGCGCCCAGGAGGCGCTGCTGGAGACGTGCGGTCGTGCGGGCGTGCAGGTGCGCCTGTTCCACGGGCGCGGCGGCACCATCGGCCGCGGCGGCGCACCGGCCCGCGCCGCGCTGCTGTCGCAACCCCCGGGTTCACTCAGGCAGGGCCTGCGGGTGACCGAACAGGGCGAGATGATCCGCAACAAGCTGGGGCTCAAGAGCCTCGCGACGAAGACCCTGGCGCTCTACACCAGCGCTATCCTCGAAGCCAACCTGCGCGAGCCGCCCAGGCCCAAACAGGCGTGGCGCGACCTCATGGACACCATTGCGGACGACTCCTGCGCCGCCTACCGCGCCTACGTGCGCGACAACGAGGACTTCGTGCGCTACTTCCGCCAGGCCACGCCGGAGCAGGAACTCGCCAAACTGCCGCTAGGCTCCCGGCCCGCGCGGCGCAAGGGCGGCGGCGGTATCGCGTCGCTGCGCGCCATTCCGTGGATCTTCGCCTGGACGCAGAACCGCCTGATGCTGCCCGCCTGGCTCGGCGCCGGCCAGGCCCTCGACAATTGCATCTCGGGCGGTAAACGCGCGCTGCTGGAGGAGATGCTCCGGGACTGGCCCTTCTTCGGCAGCAGGCTGTCGATGCTGGAAATGGTCTTCGCCAAGGCCGACCCGGAGCTGTCGGCGTATTACGACAGCAAGCTGGTGGAGGACGAGCTGAAGCCTATCGGCGCGGCGCTGCGCCAGCAGGTGGCAGCGGACATGGCAGTACTGCTGGACCTGCTGGGCGAGGACGAACTGTTGCAGAACGAGTCCTGGGCCCGCGGGTCGATCAAACTGCGCAATGTGTATACCGACCCGCTCAACGTATTGCAGGTGGAACTGCTGGCGCGCAACCGCAGCTCCGAGGACGATGACATCGAGCAGGCGCTGATGGTCACGTTCGCCGGGGTGGCCGCGGGAATGCGCAACACAGGCTAGACGGAGCACGTGTCAATGCCACTTCCCGACCTGCTCACGCTCGCACTCATCGGCTTTATCGGGCTGCTCTGCCAGTGGCTGGCCTGGCGCGTCAAGCTGCCCGCCATCCTCTTCCTTTTGCTTTCCGGCATGCTGCTCGGACCCGTATCGGGCATCCTGCAGCCGGACGAGTTGTTCGGTGACCTGCTCATACCGTTCGTTTCGCTGGCGGTCGCCGTGATCCTGTTCGAGGGCGCGCTGACGTTACATCGCTCCGAGTTCGCGGAAGTGGAACTGGTCGTCAGGCGGCTGGTGTCCTATGGGGCGCTGCTCAACGGCGTGATCATCGCGGTGGCAACCCATTGCCTGATCGGTGTCGACTGGGCACTCGCGGCGCTGTTCGGCGCCATCATGGTCGTAACCGGGCCGACGGTGATCGTGCCGATGCTGCGCACCGTCCGGCCCAACGCACACCTGGCGCGCACGCTGCGCTGGGAAGGCATACTGATCGACCCGCTCGGTGCGCTTCTGGCGGTGCTCGTGTACGAGTTCATCGTCGCGATACACACGGGCGCAGAGGTGTCGCACGCGCTGCTGATCTTCGGGCAGACGATCGCCGCGGGCGTCCTGCTGGGCGTGGTCGGCGGCTATTGCTTCGGCCTGGTGCTGCGCCACCGCATGCTGCCGTCTTATCTCCACAACTTCGGCGCCATCGCGTGGGTTACCAGCGTGTTTGGCTTTTCGAATACGCTCATGCACGAGTCCGGCCTGCTGGCGGTAACCATCATGGGCATGTGGCTCGCGAACATGCCCAACGTTCACACACGCGACATACTGAGCTTCAAGGAGAGCCTGACGCTGATCTTCGTGTCCGCCGTGTTCATTATCCTGCCGGCCCGGCTGCAGCTGGAGGATATCGTGTCGCTGGGCTGGGGTGCATTCGGCGTATTGCTGGTCATGCAGTTCGTGGCGCGCCCCGCGAAAGTATTCCTCTCGACGCTCGGCACCAACTTCACGCGCAATGAGCGCCTGCTGTTGGCCTGGATCGGGCCGCGGGGAGTCGTCGCGGCCGCGATCGCCGCGGTTTTCGCGTTGAAACTCGAGGCCATGGCGGTTCCCGATGCCCAGGTACTGGTGCCGCTTGCGTTCACCATCATCGTCGGCACCGTGCTCGTGCAGAGCCTGACCGCGAGGGCCTTCGCGAGGCTTCTCAAGGTGACCGAACCGGACAACAAGGGTTATCTGATCATCGGGGCCAACCCGGTCGCACGGGCTATCGCCCTGGCACTGGAAGACGCGGGACGGCCGTCGGTACTCTGCGACACCAACTGGTCGCACATAAGTGCCGCGCGCATGAAAGGCCTGAAGACCTACTACGGCAATCCCATATCGGACCAGGCGGAGCTGCGGCTCGACCTGACCAGCCTGGGCGGCATGCTGGGACTCTCCGACAATTACGCGGTAAATACCACCGCTGCCCTGCGCTTTCGGGAAGACTTCGACATCGGCAGGGTGTTCATCCTGCCCTTCGACAACGGTGAATCGGGACTCGGGAAGCAGAAGGCCAGCGAGTTCTACGTGGGCCGGCTGCTGTTCGACGAGGCGCACAACTACAGCGCACTGTTATGGCTGCTTGACAAGGCCGGGGGCCAGGTGAAAAGCACGCTGCTCAGCAAGAACTACACCATCGATGAATGGCGAGCTGACAACGAGGACGACGAGACCGTCCTGTTGTTCGCACAGGACGACAAGGGCTCACTGCGCTGGGCGAGCAGCGACGTGGACTTGCAGCCCGAGCCGGGATGGCGCCTCTACTACATAGCGCCGCCCTCACCTGAGAAAGACCGGGGCGGGAATTGACTGAACCGGACCCGATTGGGCCATCGCCGGACCGTCTCCGACGTACTTGAGGCCCCGCCGTTACGTACTACACTCTGATACACAGGAACCCGCGAATGGATGGAATTATGACAATAAAAATGAACAGACTGGCCCCGCTGCTGGCCGCGTTGCTGCTGACATCGCCCGTCGCGCACACCGACAGCCGGGAAGCGCCGGAGTATGCCACTGTCGGTGGCTGGACCATCCGCGTGGATACCTCGCTCAACGATAGCTGCTTCGCCCTCGTCACTTATGAACAGGGCACCGTATTCCGCCTGGGTCTCGACCTGACCGGTGAGCAGATCTACATCATCGTGGGCGACCCCAACTGGGACTCGATCGAATACGGCAAAGACTACGACATTCAGCTCGCATTCGGCGAAAGGGATGAGTGGGACGCCAACGCAACGGGCTTTTCATTCGACCCGCCCGAAGACCAGCCGTACTGGGCGGCCACGGTCCGCGTGGAGAACGGCATCGATGATTTCTACGAGGAATTCATGCGCGAGCACTATGTGACGTTCTACTACGAGGACGAGGTCATCGCCTCGCTGCAGCTGACTGACAGTTACAAGGTAGGACTCAAGTTACTGGAGTGCCAGGAGCACATAACCTCGCAGAAGCGGGATCCCTTCGCCCTGCTGTAACGTCCAGGCCGTCCGCCTCGCTGGACTCTCCAGAAACGGGCGGCTATAGCAGATAGAGCCGCCACGCACAGATTGCTTGTGCATCGTCGGCGGTTGCCTGGCCCGTGGTAAGCGCCCCGATAAGCGGTAACGCAAACGCTGAACGCATCGTTTTCCTTTGAGCCATCGCCGGACCCCAGGAGCCCTCGAGCGCGCGATTCACCAGCACCGGCACAGTTCTTGCCGTGACGCGTCGTATAGGCATATTCTACAAACGCAGGACTCTGCTATGGTATGGCGATAGCCGATTGTCACGAGGACGACGCGGTTATTGGTAGTTGCGTCTGCGGAACCCGGGCGATAGCCCGGTCCAATGCGCCCTAGCTCTGGAGGGAGGTCCAGTTGAATTCTATATTGCAGGGGGAACGGGCCTGGCTTGGCGAGCTTGACAATGCTGTCGTCGAGCGTCTCTCGCAATGTAAAGAGGAGCTTGCCTTCTTCGCGGTCGAACAGAAGCTGGAGGGACATGCACCGGTCACGGATCTGCCGTTCGACGATTACCTGCGACTGGACGAAGCGTACCTGGCCATTCTGCAGCCGCACCAGATAGAGCGATCGCTCCAGATTGCCGCCGAGGCATCGAACAGTTACTGACTGAGGAACAGCGCCATACATTTCGCAAGGTAGGATTGCGTTCGCTCTTGGGTTGTGTCGAATACTCCATGAGCGAGACGGCTTTGATGCGTCGATTCAATGACCTGTCATCAGACGACTCCACCCGCGAGGACTATAGCGACTACTTCTGTGAGAAGCCCTTCGAGTTCGCGGACATCGGGTCCAGGGGGGAATTAAACCTGTGTTGCGCTCTGTGGCTCCCCGACATCGCCGGGGACTACCAGTCCGGCACGTTCATGGAGGTCTGGAACTCGCCCAGGGCACAGGCAATTCGACAGTCCATTCTTGACGGCAGCTTCTCCAAGTGTCTCGAACAACATTGCCCACACCTGCAGAACAAGACCCTGCCGAAGCGCGGGGATGTTACCAACCCCGAACACGTGGAAATCATTCGGAACAACACAACCGTGTTGGAACATGGCCCGAGAAGTGTCGTACTGAGCTATGACAAGTCATGTAACCTTGCGTGTCGCACGTGCCGGGTTGAACCCATCATGTTGCAGGGGGAAGAGCGCTCCAGGGCGGAAGTGATACAAACCTGGGCGACGGGCGAACACCTCAAGGATGCCCGCGAACTGAACGTGACACTCTCCGGCGACGCGTTCGGCAGCCCGGTATTTTTCAAATTCCTGCGCGAGTTTGACGCGTCTCGCTACCCTGACCTGCAAATCACTCTCTGCACCAATGGACTGGGACTCACCGAACGAAACTGGAATCGAATCTGCCACGACGCCATCAGCGTGGTCTACATCTCGATGGATGCGGCCACCTCCGAAACCTACGCCGTGAACCGTGGCGGGGACTGGAGCAAGCTGCTGGAAAACCTGAAATTTGTCAGCGAGTTGATAACAAGCGGAAAAATCAGGGAATTCACCATCAGTTTTGTTGTGCAGGCAAACAACTACCATGAAATGCCGGACTTCGCCTCACTGGGTGAGTCGTTCAATGCTACCTCCGTATTGTTCATACAGATTGGCAATACCGGCGTATTTACCAAGGACGAGTACCAGCGACGCGCAGTTCACCTCCCATCGCACCCACAGCACGATGAGTTGCTGAGAACCCTCGAAGACCCAAGACTCGCAAGCCCCATTGTGGAATTGCGGAACTTCGCCGGACTACGCAAGGAGGCCTACCGCCAGGAAGCGCTCCTGCGTTCGGTTGAAATGATTCAGAGCTACTACGGTGTGCTGACGGAGACAGGCATCAACGGCACGGAGGTAGTGAACGAGGCGTTGCTGCCTCACACCAAGACGGAGATCAGGTCAGCGATCGATGTGCTTCTCTTCGCCACCAGGACAGACCAGGAAAAGGAGAACCTGGCCACCGCCCGCCAGACGCTGGCGTTCTTTCAGCCCGATGTTCCAGGCGACAGGTCGTCGCTGGACGGCGTCGCATTTGAGGACAGAACGTGGGGCAGCGTGGTGAAGGAAGAGATGATCAGGTTCACCCACTAGCATCGAGTTAAGCGTGCCCAAGGAAGCACTAAAGAGGGCCCTTCATATGTTCCATTTCCCACATTCAGCTATGCTCGAATGCGGGGGTACGATCACACTCCACGCACTACTAGTGTATTCGATTTTTACTTAGGTCGGCGGAGGCGTACTTTAATCGTCGGACTCTACTCGTTCGGGCAATACGCTATCAGGAACACGGTCCAGTAGCTTTTTGTTCGGCTTTTTAGCGCCCAATCTGTGCTTTGCGGCTGACATTTTTATTAATCTTTCCATTTTGTCTAACGTCGCGCTGGTCGAAAAACTATATTGGTATTCTGACTTTAACGTCTGATACATATCGCTTAAATAGAAGGAATTCTTGTGTTCCCCAACAATCATTTTTTCAATTTGCTTCTCCCACCCATTAGGCCTCTTTCGTGCTATTAGAATATGCATTAGATAAGAAGCCAAATCTGCGTCTAAATTCTCTAAATGTTTATAGAATAAGGGACCCATTTTCGCGGAATAGATATCATCCATGTACCAATCGACCACGTTCCACGGAAGCAATTGAACCACATATATCGCGCGCTTGGCTTCATCTACCGATTTCACCTCTTCTGTCAAGAAGAATGAAGCTCCTTGTAGCGAGACCTTTCCCTGATCAGCCATTACTGGAGCAAGCGCTACCAATACCTTTGTCAACTCCTCGAAACCTTCCAGCAGTTGCCCGAGTAGTTCGTGCCGAGTCCCCGTATCTGCGTAATCGCTGTTTCGAAGGGCCCTAGATCCTGCACTCAGACACCTCATCAGTCTAAGCAGCGAGTACTCATCCATGATCTCGTGAATGCTTTGTTGGTGAGGCCTTGTAGGATCGTAGCCTGCATCAGCATACTGATCCTTGACGGTATCGGGCATGTGGGAGCGGATCACACCC
>JAUIEP010000159.1 GCA_030428835.1 Gammaproteobacteria bacterium
GCAAGGAGGATCACGCGATAGAACCTGTGCATGTCAGAATGCTCCCGGTTTGAGCGAGGCGGGTGCCTCGATGAGTGTGCCGGTGGCGTGCAGCAGCCGGTAACCGCTCACGGACGCTTCCGAGCGCCCGCTGAGCAACTGTGACTGCGCGGTAAAGTACGCCTGCTCCGCGTCCGTGACGGAGAACCCGTCGGCACGCCCGAGGCTGAACAGGCGCCGCGCGAGCTTCAGCCGCGCACCCGCGTGCTCGTAGTTGCCCTCGAGTATGTCCAACTGCTGGTGCGCGCGGCGGTGCGCGGCGAGCGCCTCCTCGACCTCGCGCGTGATCGCGAGGTTGCGGGCCCGGATATCCTCCATGGCCTCTCCCTGGCGCAGCACGCTCTGCCGGTATTCCAGGTCCTGGCGGTTGCGGTTGGAGTCCGTGTCCGCCACCAGGCGCACGAACCAGGCGTTTTCGTTGCCCGCGATGTCCGAGTCGATGAATTCGCTGCCGTTCAGGCGCTCATACCCCGTGACCAGTTTCAGGCCCGGCTTCGTGTTCTGCTTGGCGATGCGTGACGCGCGCGCGGCGTCCCGGTAGGCCTGCTGGGTGTCGGCGTAATCGAGACGGTTGTTGAGCGCGGTCGCCACCGCCTCCGCGGGTGTGGTGTGATCGACCAGCAGCAGTGGCGGTTCCACGAGTTCCGCGTCGCCGAGGCCACCCTGGCCCATCAGTTCCGCGAGGCGCATGCGTTTGGCCTCGTACTGCTCCCGCGTACTGGCAAGTCGCGTGCGCGCCTCGCCCTGTTGCAGCTGCACGCGCAGCGTGTCGATACGCGTGGTGCGCCCGAGCCGCTCCTTGGCCAGTGTCAGCTTGTACAGCGACTCCGCGCGCTTGAGCGCCTGCTCGTCAGCCGCCATCTGCAACTCGAGCCGGCGCGCGTTTTCGAAGGTTGCCGCCACCTGCACGGCGAGTTGCGAGCGATAGAGGAGTTGCGCACGCTGTTCACTCACCCGCGCCAGTTCCGCGCGTACCAGTGGTTCCTCGTTGACCAGCCTGCCGGCGCGCCGGAACAGGGGTTGCGCGTACTGTACGGAGAAGCGTTCGCCGCTGCCGGAGCCGAGCAGGGCGTCGGTGCCGCCGCGCACGGTGAACTCGCCGCCGTAGCGGTTCTTGCGCGACACGCGCAGGCCGTAGAAGCCGGTCGCGTCCTCTCCGTCACTCACCGCAATCGCGCTCTCGGGTTGCACGCTGAACGCGAACGCCGTCTCGGCGACATCGACGCCGAGGTCCGCCGAACTCGTACGCGACTCGAACTGCCTGGCCCCCGGGTTCTGCGCCAGTGCCGTGCTGATCGCCTCCTCCAGCGTCAGTGCAGGCGCGCGCGGTGCCAGCGCACACAGGCACATGGCCGCCAGCGCGGCGGCGCGGCGTATGCGCCGCTCAGGGCGCGAGGTTGGGTGAAGGCGCTGCATTCTTGCGTACCGTGAAAGTGACGTTGCGCGCGGCGGTCTCGGCCAGCGGCCCGCGGCTGTCGCTCAGCGACCCGCGCACCGTGGCTTCCTCGCCGCTGCCGGCCACGCCGCGCACGCTGTAGCTCGCGCGGCCGCCGCCCGGGCAACGATGGAATGTGATCGTCCCGCTCAGGTCGCTGCCCGACTGGTCCAGGCTGACCGTCCAGCGGAATGCCGCGCTGCCTGTGTTGCCGGAACAGCGCCCGCTGGACGTCCAACTGCCGGCGAAGGACGTCGTCGCCGCGCCGCCGCGCGCGCACTGCTCGGCGAGCCCCTGCTGCAGGGTGTTGCGGATCGAATCCAGGGTGGCGCGCAGGTTGGTGACATTGCTTTGCAGCGGGCAACGCGCGCCCTCGTATTCCTGGAACAGGCTGAGCATCTCGTCGGACTCGCCGAGGAGGTCGCAGGCCAGCCGGTTCGCCCGCGCCTCGTCCTCCGCGTTGGCCGCGGCCTGGAACTGGCTGAACAGGCTCGTCAGGCGCGGCCCCTTTTGTTGCAACCGGTTCATCAGGCGCTGGCACTGGGTGTTGTTGTCTGGCGGCGGCGTGGCAGGCGGCGGTGCGGGTGCCGGCGCGGGCGATGGCGCGGGGGGTGGCTCGTCGCGACCGCGGTCGGACTCGCCCGGTGCGGGCAGGCCCGGGCTGGCGGGCAGGTCGGGGTTTGGCGGCAGGTCCGGTCCCTCTGGCAGGTCGGGCGAGGAGGGCAGGTCGGGCGAGGAGCCCAGGTCCGGCGCCGGCGCGATGTCACCCATGTCTGGCTGGTCACCGGTGCCCGGCTGTGGCGGTGCGTCACCCGGCGCGTTGCGACCATCCCGGTTGCCGCGATCGTCACCCGGATTGCGGTCGTTCCTGTCGCGCTCGTCGTCACCGGGCAGGCGCGACGGGTCCGGCGGCTGGCCGAACTCGTCCGCGATGCTGTCGCGGTCCCGACCCCGGCGCGCGTTGTCCCGCGCCGTGGCGATGCGCTCCGCGTCGCGGGCGCGTTCCCGCTCGCGGCGTTCCTCTTCGATGGGATCGAATGTATAGCCCGGGTCGAATACCTCACCGGACTGGCCGCCCGGGCTGTCCGCGCGCTCGTCCAGTCCCGCCGGACCCACGCGGTCGCCCTCGTCGAAGTCGGTCGCCACAGAGTCAGAGCGCCCGGGGTCGATATTGCCGGGGTCGGCGTCGAAGCCCTCGTAGTCGCCGCGATCGTCGTCCTCCTCCAGCGCGTCAGCGTCTCCCGGCGTGTTGATGTCGGCGAAGCACTGGCTCGCCAGGGCATTGATCTGTGCGCGCCACGCCTCGACGTCGGGCAGCGCGTCCGCCGCGGTATTCATCGCCACCAGCTCCGCCACGGGCAACTCGACCGCGTCGCACTCGGCGAACTCCGCGCGCTTGGCGGCGATGGCCGCCTGCGCCTCCCCGGCCTGTTTGTTGGTCCCCTCGAGCAGGACCAGTTCCTCGGTGGAGTACTGCTGCGTGCCCGCGGCGGCCGCCGAGGCTATTGCCTGTATGTCGCCGCGGTGTCCCTGCACCTGCTCGCCGAGGATCGGTGCGAGGGCGTTGACCTGCTGCAGCAGGTCCGCGGCCTGCGCCGCGCAGGTCTTCTCCAGTCCCGCCATGTCCGACTGCATGCTGCGCAGGACGCCGATCCTGTTGCTGATGGTCTGCGCGCGAATCTCGAGTTCATTGAGCGAGTTGCTGATCTCGTCCAGCCTGGCGTAGCCGCCGGGCAGTCGCTGCTGCAGGAGCTCGAAGACCTCCGAGTCCGCGCGCGTATCCGCGTAGCGGTAGGCGGCCTGTTCGACCAGCGCGCTGCCCGTACGGAACAACTCGCGCGCGGCATCGAGGTCGTCTGTGGAGTCGCATGCCTGCAGGCGACTGACGGAGCCGGCGCGGGCTTTTTGCGCGGCCGTTCCCGCGGTGATGGTCGCCTGGGCATCGGCTCTCATTCTCTCCGCGAGCGCCGGAATGTTCTTGCAGGCGTAGTCCGCGTCCTTGATGGCGGCGTCCTGGTTGATGTTCATGACGGGGCTGGCGTTTACCTGCTGCGACAGCGCGACCGTGTCCTCATAGTAGGTGCGGTTGGCAGCGCGTTTGGTGTCGAGGTCGCCGCACTGCGCCTGCGCCGCGGCAAGTGCGGCGAGCAGCGCCTCGTAGCGCGCGTTGGCCGCCAGTAGCCGCTCGCGCTCGTCGACCCGGATCAGCATATCGTCGACGTTGATGCCCGCGAGCACCGCCTTGCCGAGGTCCGCCGCCGTGAACGGCTCCTTCAGTACGAGCTTGCCTTCCCTGATGGCTTGCAGGTAGGCCAGCAGCAGGTCGCGCTTGTCGTCCTCGAGCTGCGCGCAGACATTCTCGAGGCCCAGGAATTCGCGCGCGTCGCAACTGGCCCGCTCCGCCGCCTGCCAATGACGGTCGATGTAACCCAGCGCCGCGGCGTCGATCACCTTGCCCGTCTCGGTGTTCTCGAGGCCGAGGCGGGTGATGGTGTAGACGCCGAATACGGCGGCGGCGGGCGGGTACGCCTCGAACAGGACACCCATGCCGCCCAGGGCCGCGATGCGCATGCCCGCGGCCTCCATTTTCGCGAACAGCTGTTCCGCCTCGGCGTCGGAGGTGTTCGGGTCCATCGCCTTTTCCAGCAGGCTCAGGTACTCGTAGGTAGCCTGTGACAGTTCGTAGAAGTCGGCTGCCCAGCCCACGACCTCCAGCGTCTTCATCGCGGTGTCCAGCCAGGAGCGCACCGCCTGGCCGCCGCCGCGCAGGTCGGACAGGTCCGCGTTCGGACTCAGCGGCCGCAGGCCATCGGGGTCGATGCCCTTCGAGCGCAGGCGATTGCGCGCGTTGTCCACGAACACATCGTCCGCGGCCCCGAGACCGCCGGGGCGCAGGGTCTGCGCGCTCTCGACCAGGCTCGCGGATTTCGACGCCACGGAGTCGATGGTCTCGCCCATCTCGGCGAGGAGGCGCTGGCCCTGGGTGGGTGTGAGCTTGCCGTCGCCGATGTCGCGCAGGATGTCCATGGCGCGACTCACGTGCGCGGGCACCTCGCCTCCCATCGCGGCCACGCGCACCGCCACCTGGCGGTCGAACTGTTTCGCGGCCTGGCGCGCCTGCTCCATGCGGAAGCCCTGGGCCTCCACGAAGTTGCCTGCGGCCTCCAGGCGCGCCGCCTCGTTGCCGGGCAGGCGGCTCTTGTAGTCGATGGTGTTGCCGAGCTGCTCCGGGTCGCGCAGGGCCGGGTTGCCCTGCGGGTCCGAGATGATCCTGCCGCCCTCGGACTGCGCGCCGCCGTAGGCCTCGGGATGCTGGTAGCTGGTGACTTCTATCGCCTGGCGATGGGCGAGGGCGTTGGCCGCCTCCGCCGAGGGCGGCTTGCTGCCGTGCACCGCCTCGTAGTAGGCGTCGTTGACATATTGCCCGGAGACAGTGTGGTGCACGTCGCGACCGTCGACGCGCACGGTGACATCCCAGTCCTGCCCGACCTTGATCGGGTCGCCCGGCCGCGGCGGGTTGGTGGCCTCGAAGGTGGTGACCTGCTCCGGCTTGACGCCCAGTTTCTTCGCCATTTCCTGGCGCATGATCTCGCGCGTGCGCGCCTTGATGGCGTCCGTGACCTCGTTGTGCGCCGCGCGAAAGGCGTCCGTGGAGTTCTGGTTGAAACGCTTCACCGCGATGGGGTCGGCCTGCAACTCCAGCGCGGCGCGCTGCATGGCGGCCGCATCGCCACGGGTGACCGCCTGCTCGAATGCCGCGACCCTGGCGTCCGCCTGCTCGACCGCCGCGTACCAGGGGTCGGCGTCCGCCCACGCGGCGGGAATGATCGCGATAAAGGCCAGCAGTGCGAGACACACGTACCGCGCTGCTGTCCCTGTCGTGTCCTGCGCCGGCCTGCTCATTCGCGCACCTCGCTACGGGCTGCCGATGACCGAGAACTGCAGCTTGCTGCCGGTCACTTCCGTGGGTTCCAGTCGGAAGCCCTTGAACGACTCGCGCGCCACCTTGCGCGCCAGCACCTGGGTGGTGCCGTCGTACTCAAGGCGCACCGTCGCGACGGTGTTGGTGAAGTCCCGCAGGTACACCTGTGTCATGCCCGGCACCTCCGTTTCGAAGAAGTACAGGAGGTAGTCGAGCTGGCGGTAGGATTTCAGGCCCGCGATAGTGACCTCGATGCCGCGCGCCGCGCCGTCCACCCGATCCGTTGCCGCGAGTATCTGCGGCAGCAGCTGCGCGGCGAGTTTCTCCGTGGCCTCCTCAAGTGCGAGGACACCGCCCTGCACCTCGTCGAGGCTGGCCTTCGACGCCCGCGCGCTGGCGGTGCCGACCACCTCGCCCGTATCGTTGAGCACCACGCGCGCGGTCACCGTCGCCTGGATGGACTGCATCTGTGTGCCGAGCAGCTTGGCGCCGGCCGGTTTGCTGATCGCCGTGCCGAGAATGGAAATCTCCGCGCCGACGGCGAGGCCGGCGGCCGCGGCGGAGCGCTCGTCGCCCTCCAGCAGGCGCATGCCGCGATCGCGGTCGATGTTGCGGCGCAGCGTTTTGGGGTCGAGCAGCACGAAACCGTCGGCGCGCAGGTGTTCGATCAGGGTGAGTTCGGTCTGGTTGGGTACCTCCCAGCCCGTGGTGCCCAGTACGCCGAGCACCTTCTCGTCGAACAACACCAGCACCCGCGGCCTGCCGTCAATGCTGACCTGCGCCTGCGCGAGGGCCGCCAGGAACACGAGGCCCAGGCAGAGCGCACAGCGCGCGAGCCTATTCATCGGGGTTGCCGTACCTCACGATATCGCCGCGCTCCACCTGCAGGCCGCGGCAGTCTTCGAGCATCATCGCGCTCGAGAACTCGGCGCGCACGCGCGTGACTTTCAGCCAGCACAGGAATTCCTCGTCACTGCCAAGGTTGAAGCCCGTCTCGGGGTCGATCATGTCCTCCCCCTTGCGAAAGAGTTCCATGGCATCGCCGACCCGCACGTTGGCGCTCTCCCCGCGGTTGATGAACACGGTCATACCCCGCGCCTGGATGATCGAGCCTTGCCAGGGAATGTTCGCGCTCTCCTCGAGGATGAAGTCGATCACCTGGCGTATGGCGTCGCGCGTGGCGATGCCGAGCGCGGTGTCGTAGAAGCCCGATGCCCCGATCTTGAAATCGTCGGAACCGAGGAAGCGCGCCGCGAGACTCGCGCCGCCGGAGCGCGCCTCGGCATGGGCGTTGTAGGAGGCGTGGATGCGCCCGGTCAGGTTGTCCACGATGCGCACGTCGATGCCGACGTACGCCTTGCGGGTCCTTGCACCGGCCTCCGCCTCGCGGAAGCCGATGGTCAGCCCGCCGCCGCCCGCCTCGGCGTTGAACTCCGTGATGGCGCCCTTGATCATGAACTGCGCGCCGGCCAGTTGCCCGGTCGGTGTGGCGGTCTCCGGTCGCGCCAGTCCGCTCATGCCGAGTTCCTGTTCGCGGATGATGTCCTGGATAGCCTCGCGCTCGACCAGCAGGAAGCGGTCAGAGGCAATCAGTTCCGTGACCAGGATCTCCGCCATTCCCTCGCCCAGCAGCCAGTTCTCCGGTATGCCCTCCACGCGGTTCTCGAAGGGCAGTACCGCGACCACCTGTTTCGGGCCGACGTATCTGGGCCGCTCCTCCTCCGCCTCCTCGGCCGCGGCGTGGGTACCCGCAAGCAACGCGCACGCGGCCAGGGCCGCGGCGCGCAGGAGTGAAAGCGCTCGCTCATTCATGTGCGAAGACCTCTATCAGTTCGCCAGGTTCGGGTTCGGGGCACCCCCCGGCGAGTAGGTGAAGGTCTGGTTGGTCGGCGCGCTGCCGCCGAGCGGCCCCGCGGCGAAGGCGGGGTCGAAGGTACCGTTGAGCGTCAGCGTCGAGGAAGTGGTCGCGGTGCCGGTCACGTTGTACTGGGCGCGACCGCCGCCGGGACAGTCGTGGAAGGCGATGACGCCGGTCACGTCGGCGTCAGCCTGGTTCAGGTCCACCACGTAGCGGTTCGCCGCGTTGCCGGTGTTGCCCGGGCAGGTCTGTGGGCTCTCGGTGCGACCGGAAAAGTCGGTCACGCCGGTGCCGCCATTGGTGCCGCCGTTGCCGCCACCGTTACCGCCGCCACCGCCGTTGCCGCCACCGCCGCCGCTGGCCGCCGCCGCGCCGCCGCCGGCTACCACCACGCCGCCGATGATCCAGGGCCAGGCGGAGCCGCCACCTGTCGCGGTGACCCCGGTGACGCCCGCCACCTTCGGCGCGATCGGGCTCGCCGCCGTGCTGGTGCTGACGATGCCGGCCGCCGTGCCGAACGCCTTGGCGGCGCCGGTGTAGGTGATGTTCACGTAGTCATCGAAGCCGACGAAGGTGTCGGTCGCCGGGTCGTTCTCCGAGCGCACGTCCACGCGCGAGTCGGGCTCGGGCCGGCCGGAATCCTGCGCGATGTTCTGCTTGTCCGCATCCGAGGCCTTGTCCCACTGGTTGTAGGCGTCCTCCGCTTCCTGCAGCTCCGACACGTCAATCTTGATATCGCGGGGTTCCTTGCGCTCCAGGCGCTTCAGTGCGTCCTCGTCCTTCTCTATCTCGATGTTGAAGATCTGCGTCCTGGCCAGCTGGCGCTGGTCGGTGATGGACAACAGCTGGTAGCGCACGAAGGCGGTGTGGATGTCGGGCGCGGGCATGATGCCGCTGTAGTCGTCGCCGTCCGCGCGCATGGGCACATAGTGCCAGCGACCGTCCTTGTCGGCGCGGAAGTAGGTGCGGACCTCGCGCACCTTGTCGTCGCCGTCGTCGACCTGGACCTCGGCCTCGACCTCGATGCGCTTGCCGGAGGGCGCCTCCTCGATGGGGTCGTGTTCAAATTCCACCACCGCGTAGCTGTGGCCTGCGATGAGCAGCCCGGCGACCAGCGGCAGTAGCTTCTTGTGTTGCTTCTCTTGGGTGGATTGCATACCAGGCTCCCTTCGTTCACCTTTATTCGTATCCTGCCTCCATCCGCGTGGGTGACCGGGCGGGGTGCGCGGCTGTCGCTTGTGGGGGCTCTCAAGGGAAACCATACGTCCGGGCGGCGCCGGGTGTGAGAGTAGGATTGCTCCAATTCTTGTGAGTAACTCACAGGAACCGGGAGATCGACGCAGGGGGTGTGAGAATGCCCCCGCCTGCGCGGACCGGGCGCGAATCAACCGCCCTTGGTGAGCTGCCTGATCTCCGCCTGGTGGCGCACCGCGAATTCCAGCAGCTTGCCGGAACCCGCCATGTCGAGTGCCGTGCAGATGTTCAGGCGGTGGTTCTGCACCGTGCGATGGCTGATGTGCATGAGGTCCGCGATCTCGCGACTGGTCTTGAATTCGCCCAGTAACTGCAGCAGCGATAGCTGTGTCCGGGTGAGTTGCGCCAGTCGCTCGAGCACGTCGCTGTCGATGGGTGACTGCAGGACTGCCGGCGAGGCGAGGGAGGGACTGGTGTAGGTCTTGCCGTCCAGCACGGCTTCCAGGCAGTGGTGCAGCTGGTCGTAGGCGTCTTCCTTGAACAGGTAGCCGCGCGCGCCGAGTTCGATGGCGCGCTCGATCAGCGCCGCGTCGGTCTGCATGGTCAGGATCACGCAGGCCGCCGCCGGGCTGTTTTCGCGGGTCCACTGCAGCACCCCGAGTCCGTCGATGTTCGGCATGAACAGGTCGAGGATGACCAGATCCGGCTGGTGCAGGCGGATGAGCTGGATGGCGGACTGGCCGTCATTCGCCTCCGCCACGATGGACAGGTTTTCGTGCTGCTCGATCAGGTGCCGGACGCCCTGGCGGAAAATCGGGTGGTCGTCGGCGATCAGGACAGTGGCTTCACTCATGCTGTGGCGGCGTCGAACTCGATATTGATGGTTGTACCCTCTCCCGGCGATGACTCGATTTCGAAGGTGGCATCGATGATGTTGGCACGATCCGACATCGATGTCATACCGAGCCCGCCCGGCGCGCTGGAGGCCGGGTCGAAACCCCGGCCGTTGTCCCGTATGGAGAGCGCGATGCGTTCGCCCCTGCGCTCCAGCGACAGGAAGCACAACGACGCGTCGGCATGACTCACCACGTTGTGTACGGCCTCCTGCACGATGCGGTACAGGTGGATCTTCTTGTTCTCCGCGATGTCCTGCTCCGGCACGGCGAGCGCGCTGCGGAACTCCAGGCTGCCGTCGCTCTGGAACTGGCGGCAGAACACGTCTATCGCACTGACCAGGCTCAGGCGGTCGAGCTGGCTGGGGTGCAGGCTGTGGGAGAGCTCGCGGACCTCGCTGATACTCTGGCGCAGCAGCCTCAGCGCGTCCTCGCCACTCATCATCGGCTTGGTGTCGGCGCCCGCGTCGCTCATGGATTGCAGGTGTATGCTCAGCGCGGACAGGTTCGGTCCCACGGAGTCGTGCAGTTCACGCGCGATGCGCGAGCGATCCTCCTCCTGCTTGGCGAGCATCCGCTGGTTGAAGTTGCGCTGCAGTTCGAGTGTTTCCGCCTGCGCCGTGAGCTTCTCCTGCTCGGACACCTTGATGCGATAGGCCATGAAAAGCGACAGCAGCAGCGTCTCGACGGCGGTGGTGATCTCCAGCAGGTGCGCCAGGATGACGTTCTCGGGCAGGACACCGTACTGGTACAGGAAGGCACCGATTGAACCGGGAAAAATGGTGAGGCTGAAGGTCAGTGCCACAAACTTCGCCGTGCGCACACCCGCTACCAGTGCGGCGATCACCATGTGGGTGATGGCGCCCAGGGCCACGGCGCAGCCGAGGTAGGTGAACAAGGCGCCGTGGTAGTAGGGCAGCAACAGCCCGGGGATAGCCAGCAGCGCGATGAAAAGTACCGCCCTGCGCATGCTGCGTGCGAGCGTGGGCAGGAAGCGCGGCATGTCGATGAAGGAGTACACGAACAGGAAGCCGAACAGGCACATGCCGGTGA
>JAUIEP010000160.1 GCA_030428835.1 Gammaproteobacteria bacterium
CGAATTTATTCGACTTCGAACCCAGGCCTCAATACGGACAGCAGTTGGCATTGAGAAAGTGGTTCCGCGTCGAATAAATTCGACCCTACAGCGGCGCCCGCATGCCGAATCAAACAAGTGCATCGTCACCCACAAAAAAGCCCCGCTGTGTCGCCACAACGGGGCCCGGTGTCGCGGGTTGCGAATCAGCGCTCGAGCAACGCCAGCTTGTTGGGCTTGCCGGCCCATTCCTCGGCGTCGGCGGGCGCTTCCTTCATCTCGGTGATGTTGGGCCAGACCTCGGCGAGTTCCGCGTTCAGTTCCAGGAACACGGCCTGGTCCTCCGGCAGTTCGTCCTCGGAGAAGATGGCGTCCACGGGGCACTCGGGCTCACACAGGGCGCAGTCGATGCACTCGTCGGGGTGGATGACGAGAAAGTTCGGGCCCTCGTAAAAGCAGTCGACCGGGCAAACCTCCACGCAGTCCGTGTGCTTGCACTTGATGCAATCTTCGCCAACAACAAAAGTCATTCCAACGTCCCCTAGAAGAAAAATTACGGCGGGTGATTAACTAACGGCCGGTAGTTTACCCGTAGAAATATCAGAATAGAAGGCTTTTGGGGAGGCCCCGCAGGGCGATTCTTGACCCGCGTCACAGCCTAAGCCGGGCGCTCAGTCAAGGTGTGACCTGAGTTCATACAGCAGCTGCAGGGCGTCCCTCGGGCTGAGTCCGTCGACATCCAGCTCGGCCAGGCGGGTGACCACCGGGTGCGGCTCGCCACTGGCAAAGAGGTCGCTCTGCGCGGGGGGTTGGGCGGTGGTTGCCGGCGGGGGCGGCGCCTGGGCAGCCCCGGTTTCCAGCTCGGCGAGTTTGTACCGCGCCGCGTCCAGCACCGGCGCGGGAATACCCGCGAGCCTGGCCACCTGCAGGCCGAAGCTGCGATTTGCCGGGCCCTCCTGGATGTTGTGCAGGAACACCACGTGGTCCTGGTGTTCGGTCGCATCCAGGTGCACGTTGGCCATGGTGGGGCACTGTTCCGGCAGGCTGGTGAGCTCGAAGTAGTGGGTGGCGAACAGGGTGAAGGCCCGAACCTGCTGCGCGAGTTGCACGGCCGCGGCCCAGGCCAGGCTCAGGCCGTCGAACGTGCTGGTGCCGCGGCCGACCTCGTCCATCAGCACCAGGCTGCGCGGGGTGGCGTTGTGCAGGATGTTGGCCGTCTCCGTCATTTCCACCATGAACGTGGAGCGCCCGCCGGCGAGGTCGTCCGACGAGCCGATGCGGGTGAAGATGCGGTCCAGCGGCGCCATCTTCACCGCGTTCGCGGGCACGAAGCTGCCGATGTGCGCGAGCAGTGCGATCACCGCGTTCTGGCGCATGTAGGTGGACTTGCCGCCCATGTTCGGCCCGGTGATGAGCAGCATGCGGCGCGTGTCGTTCAGCAGCGTGTCGTTGGCGATGAAGGGTTCTTCCAGCACCTGCTCCACCACGAGGTGGCGCCCGGCGACAACCTCGAACACCTCCTCGTCGCAGAACTCGGGCTGGCACAGCCCGAGGTTGTCCGCCCGTTCCGCGAGGTTGGCGAGCACGTCGATTTCGGAGACCGCCGCGGCCGTCTCCTGCAGCGCGCCGAGTTGTTCGTTCAGCGTCACCAGCAGGTCGTCGTACAGCGCTTTCTCCCTGGCCAGCGCGCGGCTCTTGCTGGACAGGGCCTTGTCCTCGAATTCCTTCAGTTCCGGCGTGATGAAACGCTCCGCGTTTTTCAGCGTCTGGCGGCGGATGTACTCCGGCGGCGCCTTGTCCGCCTGCCCCTTGCTGACCTCGATGTAGTAGCCGTGCACGCGGTTGTAGCCGACCTTCAGCGTGGCGATGCCCGTGGCCTCGCGCTCGCGCTGTTCGATTTCCAGCAGGTAGTCTCCCGCTCCCGTGCTGATGCGGCGCAGTTCGTCCAGTTCCTCGTCGTAGCCGTCGGTGATCACGCCGCCGTCGCGAATCACCACCGGCGGGTTCTCGATGATGGCGCGCCCCAGCAGTTCGACCAGGTCCGGGTAGTCGCCGGCCCCCGTGCTCAGGCTCGCGAGCAGCGGGGACGCGCAGCGTGCGAGCTCGGCGCGCAATTGCGGCAGCGTCGCGAGCGAGGAATGCAGCCGGGTCAGGTCCCGCGGCCGCGCCGAGCCCAGCGCCACGCGGGTGAGGATGCGCTCCATGTCGCCCACGCCCTTGAGCGCGCCGCGCACGGTCTCGTAGTAATAGTTGTCGCACAGCGAGCGGATGGCGACCTGTCGCGCCCTGAGCTGTGCGACGTCCGTCAGGGGGCGGTGCAGCCAGCGCCGCAGCAGGCGGCTGCCCATGGCGGTGACGGCGCGGTCCATGACGGACTGCAGGGTATTGTCCTCGCCGCCCGTGAGGTTCGTGTCGATCTCGAGGTTGCGCCGCGTGGCGGCGTCCATGATGACGCTGTCCTGCCGGTTCTCGTGCCGCAGCGCGCGAATGTGCGGCAACTGCCCGCGCTGGGTGTCTTTCACGTACTGCAGCAGCGCGCCCGCGGCGCCGATGGCGAGCGTGAGTTCTGCGCAACCGAAGCCTGTCAGGTCCTGCGTCTGGAACTGCGTGTTCAGCGCGCGTTCCGCGCTCTCGCGATCGAACTCCCAGGCCGGCTGGCTGCGCGCGCCGGCGCGCGCCGTGACGAAGGGCGCCAGCATGTTCTCGTGGTACAGGGTCTCGGCCGGGTCCAGGCGCTCGAGCTCGCCGGCAAGCGCCTCTTCACCGTCGATTTCCAGCACGTGGAAGCGGCCGCTGCTGAGGTCGAGGTAGGCGATGCCGAAGCGGCCGTCGCCCGGGTTCACCGCCAGCAGCAGGTTGTCGGTGCGCTCGTCGAGCAGCGCCTCGTCGGAGAGCGTGCCGGGCGTCACCACGCGCACGACCTTGCGTTCCACGGGCCCCTTGCTGGTCGCGGGGTCGCCGATCTGCTCCGCGATGGCGACCGACACCCCGGCCTTCACCAGTCGGCCCAGGTAGTTCTCCGCCGCGTGGTAGGGCACGCCGCACATGGGAATGGGTTCGCCGCCGGACTTGCCGCGCGCGGTGAGGGTGATGTCCAGCAGGTCCGCCGCCCGCTTCGCGTCGTCGTAGAACAACTCGTAGAAGTCACCCATCCGGTAGAACACGAGGTCGCGGGGGTGCTCTGACTTGATGCGCAGGTACTGCTGCATCATTGGGGTGTGATTAACTGTTTGATTCACAAAGAAATTATCTTTGATGTTCAATGACTTAGGGTTTGCTATGAGGCCGTATGATAAGGCTTTTAGCCCTAACGGACACCCGTCTCGTCACTATTTGGAGACTAGGTTCGTCACTATTGTTTTCCACAGGTGAGGAGATAGACAGATTCACGAGCCGTGGTAGCTTATTGGTATACAAGCCTTGCGTCCGGAACCCAGATCACTCGCAAGGCGGTCTGGGTTTTGGATTGCTTAATAAAAATAATATGAGAGAACTAAAATTTAGAGCGTGGAACGGAGCTGAAATGAAACAGCCGTCAGTGAACTTACTTATTGAAAGTATAGGCGGATATCCGATGTGGAGTTTTGGATATGACTTACTGCCTATGAACGACACGATAGTTATGCAGTTCACTGGCCTCAAAGACAAAAACGGGAAGGAGATATATGAGGGAGATATTGTTGCCTGGTCCGGCTATAAGCTAGGTCGTGGTCCTAAAGACAAAAAATATTACTACAAGCGGGTCGATTGGGATGATAAGCGAGGGTGTTGGTCAATAGACTTGGATTCGTCTTTTAACTTTGCAATTTATTCAGACGTTGAAGTTGTGGGCAACATCTACGAAAACCCAGAGCTATTTTAGGGGGCTGAAATTGGCCGACATTGTTCTAGAGTATTTACAAGTCATTCTCACAGCGCCGGTGATATTTGGTGCCTTGGCGCTGGTCTTCTTCTTCAAATTCGGAGAGGACATCAAGGCCCTTTTCTTGCGGATTGCAAAAATTAAACTGGGTAGTGGAGTCGAGGTAAGCACCCCCCAGAGTAATCGTCTTGCGGAAGAAGATGAAAAGAATCCTCCAGAAGTTCCAGATTCCGCAATTCAAGGTTTACCTCTTGGTCTGACGCCAGAGCAGCACCTAGCAATTGAGCAAATCATTCGCTCACATATTTCGAATACATACCTTTGGGAATACCGTTATCTGAATTACTTTTTAGTTAGAAGCACTCAAGTAGTATTGGATTGGTTGGCGGGATTTTCTCATCCCATTACTTATGCGCAGTATGATTCTTTTTGGCTCCCACTAATCCCCTCTGCCGTAGAGCGTCAAAATGTTATAAACGCGCTACAGGCGCATCATTTGGTAATTTATGAGCCTCAAATGAACATGATATCCATCACGCCGAAAGGTCAGGAATATCGAGAATGGAGAGGTGAACTGCCTGAGCTGCCAGCTCCGTCCGAGTGATAGCGCGAATTTCACTTTTCTCAGGGCGAACGAAAGCCTGAATTGCCTAAGTAAGCAATCCGTCCGAAGTCTAAAAGCTAATTAGGAAAAATACGGAAGGATGAATTGAACAATTAGGTTGATGTCGCCCATCACCAGGATGATGAACCACGAAGTCGGAACGCGGAGTTTAAACTCCATTTCACGCCGCTTCGTCATCAACCGGAATTGTACTTTCATACAAGCTCCAGTTTAAGAAACGCCCGGATTCCGGGCATAAAAAAAGCCGCTTCAAGGAGCGGCTTTTTCGATTGAGCGCACATCAGCACGCTAGATACAAACTTTACCTTGGTGTCATGACATCGACAAGAAAATAGGCGGTTAGGTTAGTCGCGCTGCCGTTTCTTTGGTACGCGAACGACCAGCCTACGCGAAAAATATACCTGATGCGTTAACAGATCGGCAAGCAAAAAAAACCGCCGAAGTGGCGGTTGTCTCTCGCTGTCCCTCAGAACTCGGCAGCTTGCATAAAATAGTATGGTTTTTGGTTCACCCACGCAAGATCAATTTCTTCTAAGCAGACCGATTGTTGCGACTGGGGCCGTCACTATTCCGTCACTACCGCCGCCAAGTCGTTGAAACGTAACTCCACCTACTTGATGCTGCATCATTGGTGTGTGTTGTACCTCATTCCCCATAGTTAACTGTATGCCATGTGTTTCGTGCTGTTGGGTATCCGGGATGGGTGCTCGCTCCGGCCTGGAGCGTCACGCGAGTCGCAGACTCCGTTATCCGGGCCGCGTCGTTCAGGGGCAAAATTCTACCCTCCTTTTACCTCCGGGTGTTACCCGGTGGTTGGCCTGCGGCGATTCCTGCCTGTCCCCCCGCCAAATGTCTGCTATGTTCATGCTGCGCCATACGCACATTTATTGCCCGACTGCCGACCGGAGTATGTATGAGCTACGACACGATCATCTACGAGGTTGCCGACAACATCGCGACCATCACGCTGAACCGGCCGGAGCGGCTCAACGCGTTCACCCAGCACATGTCGGACGAACTCAAGCACGCCTGGGGCCAGGTCAAGGCGGACGCGGATGTGCGCTGCGTCATCGTGACGGCGGCGGGCGAGAAGGCGTTCTGCACCGGTGTAGACGTCACGGGCTATATCGAGGACGGGGACTTCGAGATGACGTTCGAGCCCCGCGCGGAGCCCGATTTCCTCACCCTGACCGGGCTGCAGAACGCGTGCTGGAAACCCGTGGTCACGGCGATCAACGGCATGGTGGTCGGCGGCGGCCTGCACTTCATCGGCGGCAGCGACATCACCATCTGCTCCGAGACCGCCACGATCTTCGACAACCACGTCGCGGTGGGCAAGGTGTCCGGCCTGGAGACGGTCGAACTGCTGCGCAAGGTGCCGTTTGAGGCCATCGCCAAGCTCGCGTTGCTGGGCGGCTCGGAGCGCATGTCGGCGGCCGAGGCGAAGGCGGTCGGGCTGGTGAGCGAGGTCGTGCCGCCGGACCAGCTCATGAGCCGGGCGCGGCAACTCGCGGGTTACATCGCGCAGCACTCCCCGACCGCCGTGGCCCGCACCAAGCAGGCGATGTGGCAGAGCCTCGACACCGGCCTGGAGCAGGGCCTGAAGCAGGCCTGGGAAATTATCTGCGAGCACAACCTCCATCCGGACAACGAGGAAGGGCCGCTGGCCAAGTACGAAAAACGCGCCCCCGTCTGGCAGACCTACGACCACCCGTAGCCGCACCGGCGGCCGCGCATCTCCTCCGGCAGCAGGTGGTATAGTGTGCCCGTCACGTGATCCGGTGACGCAACAAGAATAAGGGGGGGGGCAATGAGCAAGCAGAAACAGCGGCGTAAACGCGACCCGGACGCGACGCGGGACTCCATCCTGGAGGCCGCGAAGAGCATCCTGGCCCGGGACGGCGCCGAGGGCCTCAGCGTGTCCAGTGTCGCCAAGCTGGCGGGTGTCAACCGCGGCACGGCCTACCAGCATTTCCAGGTCAAGGAAGACCTCGTGCGCGCGACGCTCGACTCGGTCAGCCAGCAACTCCTTGAAGCGGTCTTCGAAGACAGCGACCTCGACGGCGATCCGCCCGAGGGCGCACTGCAGCCCGACCTCGCCCACCTGCCGGAGGTGATCAACGGCATGGCCGAGTTCAATCTCCGCCTCGCCAGGTACGCCATCGACAACCCGGATATCGGGCGCATCTGGCTCTACGATGTGCTGTCCCGCGAGAACCCGAAGGACGACGTGTTCTACAAGCGCTTCGCCCAGGCCCTGCAGGGCCTCGCCGACAGCGATGCCAGCCTGGACGACATGGACGTCGAGGTCCTCGCCGTCATCATGCTGACCGGTTACTTCCTCTGGCCGGTCTGGGTGCGCGCCCACGCGCGCAGCAAGAAGGCGCGCAAGGAGATGGCGGTGCGCTTCGCGGCCGAGGTCCTGCGCCTGTCGATGCACGGCGTACTGCGCGCCGACAGCCACGCCCTGATGCAGGCTTATCTCAAGAGCAATCTCGGCAGGAAGTCCTGACGGCGCGCCTTGCGCGCGGTTGACTTTCGTGCGCCGCGCGCGCACCATGATGTAATAGACATCATTGGTGATTACTTTGGCTGATCGCTCCGCGGGAACTCCCACAGGACGCAGGCGCCGCAACCCCGAGGCGACCCGCGAAGACATCATCGCCGCCGCGCGCACCGTGTTGGCCTCGGACGGCCCGGACGGCCTGAGCCTGTCCAAGGTCGCCCACCTCGCCGGTGTCAACCGGGGCACCGCCTACCAGCATTTCGAAACCCGCGAAGACCTCATCAAGGCCACCGTCGAGTGGGTTAGCCGGCACCTGTCGGAGAATATCCTCGGTGGTGAGGAGCGCGCCGACGAGATCCCCGGCGACGACCCACTGGCCATGTACGACGTGATCAACAACCTCGCGCAGTTTGCCGTCGACAACCCGGAACTCGGCAGGATCTGGCTGTTCGAGATGCTGTCCAGCGACAATCCCGACGACGACGTCTTCTTCCGCCACTTCCACAAGTCCACGGCCGCGATGACGCAGACCGATGTCAGCGAGGAGGGCATCGACGCGGAGGTGCTGTCCGTGCTGATGCTGGCGGGCTACTTCCTGTGGCCCGTGTGGGTGCGCTCTAAGGCGAAAACGAAGAAAGAGCGCGACGCCATGGCGCGCCGCATGAGCCGCGAGGTCCTGCGCCTGTCGCTGCACGGCACCATGCGCCCCGAGGCGTTTCCCAAGTTACAGGCGCTGCTCGACGACCAGGAGGCCGGCGCCCAGGCGGTTTAATCGGTCGCTGCCGGTCGCAGGCAGTACTCCTCCCCTTTACCAGAGCGTACGATGGACCGGGTCTGTTCCGGTGTGCCCAGCAGTCCGCACAAGGCGATGTTGGTGATCAGCGGTCCCTCGCCGGTCATCGTCACCCACGCGATGTGATCGAAGGCGCCGCCGTCTTCACTCAGCCAGATGCCGCCGGTGGTGGCCATGGTGACGTAATCGCGCCCGGCCCGCCTGCTGTAGTTGTAGTAGTGTTCGTGCCCCGCAATGACCGTGTACGGCCGATCCGCCAGCAGTTCCTCGATGCGTGCGAATGCGGCGCTGTCGTATTCCCACGCGGGCTTGTGCATCAGCACGATGGTCCAGCGCACGTCGGCGTGGCGCGCGAGCGTCGCGGCCACCCAGTCCACCTGCTTGTCGCTTATCGCCACGGCGCCGGGCAGTTTCGGCGGCGCGCCTGACGCACCGAGGGCCGCGCGGCGTTCGCGCAGCATCTGCCTGACCTGCGCGGGATCCTCGCGCATCATCGCCTCGAGCTTCGCCTGTCGTGCAATGACGTCGGGCGGCAGTATGACGGGCGGGTCCTCGGTGTTCAGCGAGATGAACAGCACGTCGCGGTAGGTGAAGGCGTAGTGGTCGCGGCCGTGGCGTTCGCGCCACACTGCGCGGCCCAGTGCGTTGCCGGTGTCGTGGTTGCCGACGGTGTAAAAGAAGGGCATGTCCAGTCGGTCGACGATGGCGTCGAACTCGTCCCACTCGTTTTCCAGCTTCGCGCGGTCGTCGGTGTAGCCCTCAACCAGGTCGCCCACGCCTACCACGAAGTCGGGTTGCAGCAGGTTGACCTGCTCGATCGCGTGCTCGAAGACTCCCGGCCTGTGGCCGCCCGTGCGATCGCCGAGGATGGCGAAGCGGAATGTGTCGTCGTTGTCGTTGAATGTAGCTGCCGAGCGCGGTACGTCCGGTTCGATGGTGTAGTGCGGGGATGTGCACGCGGTCAGAATTGTCAGCACTAACGGCAGGATCTCTATGCTTCTTTTTTTCGCACGGATTAACGTTTTCATTGGGTGAATGCCGTGGTGTTGGTTGCAGACCTGATTGTACTTTTCTGGTTTGCTGACTCAATCTTCTGGTTTACCCGGGATCCGGAGCACGAGCACTACCCGGTGAACGGGGACCGCCAAAAAGCGTACGTCCCTGTACAGGCTTATATGGTAACGGGGTCTTGATCTAGGATGATTAAGGCGCCGGGGCGGGAGGGACTGTGTACAGGTTCTGACCTTACGGTACAGACGAGTCGAGACTTCGTCCCCGCCCCTTACCAACCGAAACGCCGATAAAGAATCATACTCTCACACAGTCGATTCATAAGCCTGCGTCAGTTGGCCCCCGGCTTCACAGTTTCTCAACTGCGGAGAGTAGTATGGCAGACAATACCCGACCTATCACATGTGGGGTCGATGTCTCCAAGGACACCCTGGACATCGCCCAATCCGACCAGACAGCTCAGTGCATCGCCAACACGCCCGAGGCGATCACCCACTGGCTCAGCACGCTCCCTGAACAGTCCCGATTGGCACTGGAGGCCACCGGCTACTACCACGATGTGGTGCTGGAACAGGCGCTGGCAGCGGGGCACGAGGTGTATTTGATCAATGGCCAGCAGCTGAATCACTACCGTGAGGCGGTTGGCACGCGTGCCAAGACCGACCCGGGTGACGCGCAGTTGTTACTGCGCTACCTGTTGCGTGAACAGGCAGAGCTGACACCCGTCAAGTCACTGACCTGCAAAGAAAAGCGGCTCTGGCGCCTGCTACAGCGCCGGGCCACGCTGGTGCGGGTGCGCGCCCAGTTGCGGCTGTCGCTGACCAGCGAGCCCGCCACACGTAGCCTGGCCGACGAAGCGACCCAAGGCCTCGACCGGGTCATTGCCAAGGTAGACCGGCAGATTCGCGCATTGGCGCGTGAACTGGACTGGGAAGCGGACCTGGAGCGCTGCCGGAGCATCCCGGGCATTGGCGAGTTGAATGCGCTGGCGCTGTTGGCCAGTTTCCGGCGGGGTGATTTTCAGCGCTCCGACCAGTTTGTGGCCTTCCTGGGGCTGGATGTGCGGGTGCGGGACTCGGGCAAGAGCCGGGGGCGGCGCAAGCTAAGTAAGCGGGGTAACCCGGAAGTCCGCCGACTCCTGTACAACGCGGCGATGAGTGCCTCGAGGACACGGCAGTTCAACGCATATTACGAGCGGCACAGGGCAAGGGGCTTGAGTACAACGGCTGCGGCAATGGCGCTGGCGAGGAAGTTGGTCCGCATTGCCTTTGCACTGCTCAGTAAAGGTGAGGCATTTGAGGAAAGCGGTGCTATGGGGCTTGCGTAAAACCATAGAATCTCGGCTGGCGACGTCCTGTCGCCAGACGCCCCCGCTATCCGGTAACCGCACACGCTCCTCGGTCCTGTTCCGTGTTGCGCACTGAGCCTCTTACGAGGCTTCATGTACAATGACCGCCTGTGAGTCCAGCGTTGCGCCCCGGGGCATTCTCCGTTGATTATCGACCGTCACATCAATGCCGAAATCGTCCGGCCCTTCTGCCTGGGACTCGGCCTGCTCGTGCTCATCTTCATCGGCTATTCGGCCGCGCGGCAGCTCTCCATG
>JAUIEP010000161.1 GCA_030428835.1 Gammaproteobacteria bacterium
GGGCTCGTTGCGGCAGCCCCAGTCGCCCTCGGGCAGGTTGTCTACTCCGGTTTCGCGCAGGTAGCGATTCATGCCCGCCGTATAGCCCTCGGCGATGTCGATGGCGAACTGCGGCAGTTGATCCACCACCTGCGCCTTGAAGTCCTCCTTCTCGCCGTTGATGAAGCGCTGCAGGAAATCCGCCTCGAGCCGGCCGCCGGTTTCGCCCATGATCTCCGCCGAGCGGCCGGAGCTTTCGGCGATGAGGCGCATCAGCACGCAGTAGTTGTCCTGCGCGTAGGCATAGCCGTGGCCGTAGCCGAGGCCTTTCCAGTTGTCGGCGGTAATGTGCGGTATGCCGAACTCGGTGCGCCGGATCTGCGCCTTGAATTCGGGTTCGTTGTTATTGTTGTCGTCGCAGGCGACGAGCAGTGCGGACAGCAGCAGGGTCAACAGGGTCAGCAGGGGCGGGCGGAACATCGTTATTCTCCGGTATGTGTGCAGCCGACACATTATGGTCTGTTCTCGCGTCGGTGCAAGTTCTTGCACCGAGCCGGGTTGGCCGGGCCGGAGCAGGTGCTATGCTCGTGGGCCTTTTACGTTATGGACGACAGGCGATGACTGCGATTCCCGGCACCGTTGACGAACTGACCACGCAATGGCTCCGGGAGGTGCTGGGTGAACGGGTCGTTTCGAGCCGGCTGGCGGACGCCAACAGCGGCACCACCGGCCGCGCGGTCCTCGAGGTGGAGGGCGCCGGCCTGCCGCCGCGGCTGTTCGTCAAGTTACCGCCCAGCGACGAGATGCAGCGCCTGTTTGTCACGGCCGCGGGTATGGGCCGCAAGGAGGCGCTTTTTTACGGTGGCCTCGCAGCCGAGTTGCCGTTGCGCGTGCCGCGCAGCTACTACAGCGCCACCGACGAGGCGGGCGAGCAGTACGTCATGCTGTTGGAACACCTCGAGGACTCCGGCTGCACGTTCAACAACGGCAGTACGCGCTACTCGCTCGACTACGTGCGCGAGATGCTCGCCGAGTTTGCGAAGCTGCACGCCGCCTACTGGGAGTCGCCGCGCTTCGCAACGGACCTCGACTGGGTCACGCCGCCCGCGCGCCACGACATCGCCGTGGATCTCATTGCACAGGCGCTCGAGCAGCACGCGGACACCATGCCCCCTGTGTTCCGGCAGATGGGCGAGTTGTTCCTCACCGAGACCGACGGCGTCTATCGCCTGTGGGGCGAGGGCGCGCACACCGTGGTCCACGGCGACGCGCACGACGCCAACCTGTTCTACGACGAGCGCCCCGGATTCCTCGACTGGGCGATCGTGAGCAAGGCGCCGGCCATGCGCGACGTCGGCTACTTCCTGGCGGGCACCCTCACCGACGAGCACCGGCCGCAGGCGCGCGAACTGCTGGACGAGTATCGCGCGCAACTCATCGCGCTCGGCGCGCCCGCGCCGTCGCTCGACGAACTCTGGCAACAGTGCCAGTGGCACGCCGCATACGTCTGGGTCGGCGCCACGGTAACGCTGGCCATGGGCGACGCCTGGCAGCCCGTCAACTACGTGCTGTCCTCGCTGGAGCGGTTGCACGGCGCGCTGGAGGCCTTCGGCGCGGTAGACAGCCTGGAACAGGCGCTCGGTGGTTGAGGCCTGCATGATGTGAGCCGACCGCGGAAAAGCATAAGCAGAGGCCTCCATCATGTGTCATTATCCTCCTGTTAGCAGTCAGTAATTTGCATCGGAGAGACAGCGGTGGCAGCGAAAGGCGCCGGCAACCTGGCGAATTTGCCCAAGGGATTTGGCATTGAGTGGACCACCCGGACCACTTTCCGGCTCGAGGGTCACGAGTTCGTAATTCCCAATTCCATGAACGATTTCGTCGCCCACGGGGGTGATGAACTGGATGGCAAGCTCTATCTGAGCAAAACCGCGCCCATTATTTCGCGCTACCTCGTGCAGGTGCGGGGCAGGAAACCCAGCCGCATACTGGAGCTCGGGGTGTATCGCGGTGGTAGTGCGGCGTTTTTGCAGCTGATTGCGAGACCGCAACGGATGCTGGCGCTTGAGCTGGCCGAAACGCCTCCTCCGGCTCTCGAGAAATTCATCGAGAAAGAGGGGCTGCAGAAATCGATGCGCCTCATTTGCGGCGTCGACCAGGCCGACCGGGAGCGAGTGCGTGCGCTCGTGGCCGAACATCTTGGCGAAGGCCGCTCAGTCGACCTGGTGGTGGACGATGCATCACATTTACTCGGGCCGACCAGGGCGTCATTCGAAACTGTTTTTCCGTACATACGCGACGGCGGCAGTTATGTCATCGAGGACTATGCGTCCTCTCAAATCCTCTGCAACGAGTACCTGGACAGGGCGATGCAGGGCGAGCAGGGGTTCGTTACGATGATGAAGGAGGGCATGCGCGGTGGCCTGCAGTCGGATCACAAGCCGTTACACCTGCTCGCCATCGAGCTGATGCTAGCTTCCATCATGGCCCCCGGAATTGTCAACAAGGTCATTCTCGATCGCCACTGGATTCGTGTGATTCGGGGCAGCAAGCCAATAGAAGAGCCGGAACATTTTCGCCTGGCTGACTACGCCGGGGACTATTTCGGGCTGTTGGACGCGGTGCCGGCCGAGCAGTTGAAGCCATTTCTTTCGCCATGAGTCGCTAAATTGCAAAGCCGCAGGCCACGCCGCGATGCAGCACGGCCTGTTGCGCGGCGCCCTCGCGTACTGAGCCGCCGGCGCCGTCGTGACACCGCGCACAGGGGTGCATTAAGCTAGCGGCGACAGCACCCAACGGATGTTTTACTTGCAGCGTACAACCCGACCTCACCGGTACTTCCTTCTGGGCCTGTTGCTGCTCACCGCACTCGCCGGCTGGCTGCGCGTGTCCAGCCTGGGTTTCTGGTACACCCACCCCGATGAAGAGATCACCGTCGGCGTGAGCGGCCACATGCGCGCCAACGGCACGCTGGACAGCAACTGGAAGAACGTCGACCTGACCAGCTACTTCCGTTACCCGCAGTACAACTTTTCCGGCTACATCATGGGCAGTGCCGCGCTGCTGGCGCTGGCCGATGCGCCTGTTGCCGGTTCCGGGGAGCGGCCGCTGTCGATCCTGCGCTACACGAGCGCCGTCCTGGGTACGCTGGCGGTGCTCCTGACCGGCCTTTTGGGGGCGCGCCTCTTCGGCGCGCTGACGGGCCTGGGCGCCGCGGCGCTGCTGGTCGCCAACCCGCTGCTCTACCAGGACAGCCTGTACGCGCGACCGGAACCTTTCGTCACCTGCCTGGTGCTGCTCCTGTGCCTGATGGTGCTTCCCGGCAAGCCGGTGCGGGACTACCGCATGGCGCCACTCGAGCGCTGGTCGCGGCTGCCTGCCGCCGTGATTGCAGGCGTGCTGGTGGCCACCAAGGTATCGCTGCTCGCCGTCGTGCCGCTGCTTTTCCTGGTGCCGGCGCGCGCCGCGCCCGGTGCAGGGCTGTCCGCCTACCTGGAGGCGGTATTGCGCGCGGTCCCGGCGCTGTTGCCCGTGGTCGCCGCCGGTCTGCTGGCGGGGTTCGTGGCGGGCGCCCCGTATGCCCTCCTGAATTTCGGGGACTACCTGCACGGCATCACGTATCTCACGGCGCAGTACACCGACGGCATGTGGCCGCACGGCCTGGCTGCCGCGGGCTTACTGCCGCGGCTGGGGTACGCGGCGCACTACTTTGCCGCGACCAGTGGCATCGGGCCATGGCTGCTCGCGCTGGCCGGCGGTGTGCTGGCGCTGCGCAGGGGCCACTACCCCGCCGTGCTGCTTTTCGTGCTGGTCATGGTCGTCGCGCTGCGCTTTGCCACCTATGCGACTTTCTTCGAACGCAACCTGAGCCACCTGCTGCCGATCGTATCGATCTTTGCCGCCTACGCGGTGGTCCGCCTGGCACAGGCGATCGCGGCGCCCGCGGCGCGCATTGCGCTCATTCTGGTGGGCATCCTGGCGCTGTGCCTGCCGGGAGCGCTCACCAGCGCCGGGTTGCGCTTCCAGGAGTTGCCGGGGCTGCATTACCGCGAGGTTCGGGCACTGCGCCTGGCGTTGGAGGAGGAATACGGCGTCCGCACGACGATCGTCGGGTTCTCGCCGGATTACGCCGCGGTGCGGCACTATGTGCCCGATCTCTGCGCGCCACGGCTGCTGGAATTTCCGCACCCGGGCGACCCGGTGTCCGACGAGGTGCTCGCACAATTGGCGCGGGACGCGGGCTACCGCGAGGTCGGGCGCGTGCCCTCGCTGTTCGCGGACGTCCCGCCCAGCACGCTGCACACGTACTTCACGTCGACCAAGGTTTTCCTCACCAATGCGGGTGCACGCGCGCCGGGGTGTGTCGAGGGCGGTGCGCCCTCCGGGGAAGCGGGCCGCCCAGCGCTCGATTGACACCCGCGGGAGCGTAGCGGCGTGGGGCTGCGGTCGAATCGCCCGCCGCGGCGGCGTGTGCTGGGGGGCGCCAGTTGGTATACTGCGGGACGCTCGCCAATCCTTCGTTTATGTTCTGCCTGCGGGGCACGCGGTAACCGCGTCCCTCCCTGTTTTTCATAAGTCACTGCGCGCGAGCACGGCGGCCGACCGGCCGGAAACTCATGATAAACAGGAAGCTACCATGTCTCTTCTCATTGGCGACAACCTGGTCGTGCGAATGCACTACACACTCAAGAATCCCGCGGGCGAGGTACTCGACAGTTCCTCCGGCGCGGACCCGCTGGCGTACCTGCACGGCGCGGGCAATATTATTCCCGGTCTCGAGCGCGAGTTGACCGGCAAGGTCGAGGGCGACAGCCTGACCGTGGTGGTCGCCCCGGCGGACGGCTACGGCGAGGTGCGGGAGGAACTGTTCCAGGTGGTCCCCCGGGATGCGTTCCAGGGCATCGACACCATCGAGCCGGGCATGAATTTCCAGGCCCAGGGCCAGGGCGGGCAGGTGCAGAACATCGTGGTCAGCAAGGTGGACGGCGACGAGATCACCGTGGACGCCAATCACCCGCTGGCGGGCGTACAACTGCATTTTGACGTGGAGATCGTCGAGGTGCGCGAGGCCAGTGAGGAAGAGATCGCGCACGGGCATGTGCACTGAATAAATCAGCGCGTATCGTCATATCCGGGTGAGTGCGCCCGGCAGCAAGTGCTCGCCCCCGTGTAACAGGGTGATCACGCTCTCGCAGTCCAGCGCAAACCCGCGATCGGTACCCGATAAACCCGGTTTAAACCCAGGCTCGAGGCACTCCTCGAGCCTGAATGCGATTTCTCCGGGGTCCACCTCATTTTGTGCGTCTTCGGCGAACGCGTAGAGCAGGAACAGCCGACTGCCGTCAAAGATGGCGTACTCGGCCCGAAAGTAGGTATCGGCAGGCGTCAGTCGCAATGCGATGAACGGGGTGTTGCCCATCAGTCCCGCTTCGACGCAGCTGTCCAGGGCGGCCCAACCGGTGTTCGATAGGCCGGGTGTGTCGCTGACAGTACCGCAGGCGCTGGCGTTTTCTCCGACCAAACTGAATGCGGCCTCTTCCGGCGTGGGGGGATCTTCCTCGGGTTCATCAAGTGCCGCGATAGCATCCTCGAACAAGCCCGGACGCCATAGCGTATACAGTGACAAGACAATCGTCCGGTCCGTGCATTTGAAAGGGAGTCCGCCGGTGGCATCCGAGGGTACGGCGGGCTGCAAGCCCCGACACTCGGTGACAGAGAACCCCAGGCGGTCGGGAAACTGCCGGTTGTAGGAGTCGTACCCCAGCACAAAAAGCGTGTCGTTGGAGTAGCTGTAGAAACTGATCCGTAGCGAGTCGGTGCCACCGCGCTGTTGCTCGGCGAAGAACGGCAGGTTGCCGAGCAGCGCCTGTGCGATGCAGTCGACCACCTCGACGGGGAAGTCCTCGAACGCCCCGCCGCAGTCCAGGCCGCCGGTCCCGACAATCAGCAGCGCGGCGTCCGCGACGCCCGGTGCGATGTCGCCCATGGGGTCGAACGGGACAGGGTCCTGCGGTACCGGTTGCTGGGCCTTGTTGCCATTGCCGCCGCCCCCGCCGCCGCAGGCGCCCAGGATAGACGCGATCAACAGGAGGGCGGCGACTGGCCTGCGGTAACGCCTTGCCATCATCCGCCCTCGCGATTCGGGGTCAGTTTACTCCCGGAAAATTGTACTCGTGACCCCACAAATCACCCTCGTCGCTCACGGTGGCCACGTGGGTCTCGGGGTCGATCAGCAGGCCATCGTAACCGTATTCCACCGCGATCCCGCCGGGCGCGAGGATGTAGATCGAGCACATGTTGTCGTTGACGTGCCGGCCCAGCGTCGCGAGGAAATGCACATCCGCGGCCTTGGCGCGGTCCATGGCGAGGCCCACCTCGTCCATGCTGCCGACTTCGACCATCATGTGTACGACGCCCAGCGGGTGCTCGCCGCTGAACAGCGCCAGCGAGTGCTGGCGCGGATTGTTGGCGTGCATGAAGTGTATGCGCATCGGGCCCATACCCGGCGGGTGCAGGATGTCGCTGACCCCGAAGCCGAGCAGTTCCGTATAGAAGGTCGTCGCCGCGTCGATATCCGGCGCCGGCAGTACGAGGTGGCCGAAACCCATGTCGCCGGTCTGGCGGTAGGTGGTGACGAACTCCCGGACGCCCGTGGGAGAGGCCAGCGGCACGTAGTCGAGGTGGCGCCCCCAGTACAATTCGACGGTGTTGCCGCAGGGGTCCTCGGCGGTGGCGAACGCGCTGACGCAGCGCCGGGCCGCCTCATGCGCCGAGCCGACCTCTATCGCATGGCCCGCGCTTTTCACCGAGGCGACGGCCTGCAGCCAGTCCGATTCGGTGGGAAATTCGAGTCCCGTCGCCAGCAGGCGGTCCGCGTCGCCCGGTTCGATCATGAAGCGGAACGGGTGGTCGTCCATGCGCAGGAAGCGGGCGCCGTCGGCGTCTTCCCGGGCCGCGTCCATGAGGCCGAGGACGCCGGTGCCGAAATCCATCCATGCATCCACGTCCGTCGCCGATATCCTGAGGTATCCGGAAGCTGCCACTGCCATGTCGTTACTCCTGTGTGTCGTGCGCGCCGCCGGGAGCAGGGCGCGTGAAAGTTGTCAGTGGGGCATTCTGCGGTCGCTCGCAGGGCATGGCAAGCCGCCCCCAGACCGCCATTCTGGCGTCCGCGGGCGCGTGGTCGCATCCCCCGAATCGGTTAGGCAGGCGCCTGAGCTTAAAAGTCAGTAGCGGCTGATGCTTTGCGTCATTGAGTGGTGGCGGGGCCTGCCGGATACTGGCACCCCTTAAAACCCTACCCCGAATAAAAGGAGGGCTGTGACTGTGTCGCAACCGGAAGTCCTGCACCAGGAGTTTGAGCTGGGTTTCACCTATACCCGCTCCACCGGTCCCGTCGTGGGCCGTTTTCTCACCGAGCTGAAGCAGCGCAACATCGTGGGCATCAAGGCCAGCGATGGGCGCGTGGTCGTACCCCCCATGGAATACGACCCGGACACCGCGGAGGCGCTTTCCGAGTTCGTCGACGTCGGGCAGGAGGGGGAGATCGTGAGCTTCGCCTGGGTGAAGGAGCCGCGCGAGGCGCACCCGTTCGACAAGCCCTTTGCCTGGGCCATGATCAGGCTCGATGGCGCCGACGTGCCGATGATCCACTGCGTCGCGGCGGAGCGCGAGGACCAGGTGTCCACCGGCGCGCGTGTGCGGGCGAGATGGGCGGATGAGACGAAGGGTTTCATCACCGACATCCGTTGTTTCGAGCTGGTGTAGGAGAGCGTTATGAGCGAAGAGAACGAAATGGTCACCGGCATCGAGGCGCCGATCTACCTGAAGTACAACTTCACCGCCGGCGCCGCCGCCGCGCGCTTCCTGGCGCAGGTCAAGAAAGGCGTCGTGACGGGGCAGCGCTGTCCGAAGTGCAAGCAGGTGTACATTCCGCCGCGCGGTGCCTGCGCCGCCTGCGGCGTACCGACCAAGGAGGAGGTCGTGCTGGCCGACAAGGCCACGGTGCAGTCCTTCACCATCGTCTCCATTCCCATCCCGGGCAACCCGATCGAGCCGCCGTTCGTGGTGGCCAACCTGGTGCCGGACGGCGCCAACATCTCCTTCATCCACCTGATGAGCGAGTGCGACAACGCCGACGTGCATATCGGCCAGCGCGTGCAGGCGGTGTGGAAGCCGCAGGAGGAGTGGGACTACGCCATGGACAACATCAAGTATTTCAAACCGCTCGACGAGCCCGATGTGCCCGTCGAGAAGATCGGCAAGCTGCCGGTCACGGGCCTGGAGGGCTGACGCATGAGAGAGATAGCAATTGTTGGCTACCAGCAGTCCGACTGTGTGTCCGACGCAGGCGCGCAGAACGAGGTGGAGCTGATCATACCGGTGGTCGGCCGCGTGTTCGAGCAGGTCGGCATCACCAACGCGCAGGACGTGGACTTCGTCTGCTCCGGTAGCTGCGACTACCTGCAGGGCGCGGCCTTCGCGTTTGTCCTCGGCGTGGACGCCCTGGGTGCCGTACCGCCGATCAAGGAATCCCATGTTGAGATGGACGCCGCGTGGGCGCTGTATGAGTCCATCCTCAAGATTCGCATGGGCCACGCGGACTCCGCGCTGGTCTACGGCTTCGGCAAGTCCTCGCCGGGCGAACTGCCGATCGTGCTGAGCCAGCAGCTCGACCCCTATTACCTGGCCACGCAGTGGGTGGACACCGTGTCCCTCGCGGCCATGCAGGCGCGGCTGATGCTGGACAAGGGCCTCATCACGGAGCGCGACATGGCCGAGGTGGTGTCCCGCTCGCGGCGCAACGCCCTGAACAATCCGCGCGCGCAACTGAAGGGCGATATCAGCGCCGACGACGTGCTGGCGGAAGAGACCTACCTGTCGCCGCTGCGCAAGGGCGATATCTGCCCGGTGTCCGACGGCGCCAGCGCCATGATCATCTGCACCGTCGAGCAGGCGAAGGCGTGGGGCAAGCCCTACGCCGTTATCAGCGGCATCGATCACCGCATCGAGACCCACAACATGGGCATGCGCGACCTCACCGATTCGGTCTCCACCCGCGCCGCGGCGGAGCGCGCCGGTATGGGCAACGGCAAGGTGGATGTGGCGGAGCTCTACGCGCCCTTCAGCCACCAGGAGATCATCCTGACCCGCGCCCTGGGCCTGGGCGACGACACGAGCGTGAACCCGTCCGGCGGTGTGCTCGCGGGCAACCTGATGATGGCCTCGGGCCTGTCGCGCATCGGCGAGGTGTTCGACCGCATCGTGGCGGGCGAGGCGCAGCGGGGCATCGCGCACGCGACCTCGGGCCCCTGCCTGCAACACAATCTCGTAACCGTCCTGGAGGCAGCGTAATGGCGAATCTGGCAGCAGTGGTCGGCATCGGCCAGACCAAGTACACCACCAAGCGCGCCGACGTCTCCATCGCCGGACTCGTGCGCGAGGCGGCGCAGAACGCACTGGACGACGCGGACCTGACCTGGAACGACATCGACGCGGTGATCGTGGGCAAGGCGCCGGACATGTTCGAGGGCGTGATCATGCCCGAGATCTACCTGACCGACGCACTCGGCTGCAACGGCAAGCCGATGCTGCGCGTGCACACGGCGGGCTCCGTCGGCGGTTCCACCGCGCTGGTGGCCGCGTCCCACGTGCAGAGCGGCACCTTCGACCGCGTGCTGACCGTGGCGTTTGAAAAGCAATCCGAATCGAATGCCATGTGGGCGTTGTCCAACCCGCAGCCGTTTTCCACGCACCTCAACGCGGGCGCCGGCGGTTATTTCGCGCCGATCATCCGCGAGTACATGCGTCGCTCCGGCGCCCCGTACGACGTGGGCATCAAGGTCGCAGTGAAGGACCGCCGTAACGGCGCGCGCAACCCGCTCGCGCACCTGCAGTTGCCGGAGATCACCATGGCGGAGGTCGAGGAGTCCTTCATGCTGTGGGATCCCATCCGCTACCTCGAGTCGTGCCCGTCCTCCGACGGCGCCTGCGCGATGGTCATCGCGAACGAGGACCTGGCGGCGCAAGCGCCGAAGGCGCCCGCGTGGATCCGCGGCGTCGCCATGCGCTCCGAGCCGACCATGTTCGCGGGCAGGGAGGAGGTGAACCCCCAGGCCGGCCGCGATTGCGCGGCGGATGTCTACAAGCAGGCCGGCGTCACGGACCCGCGCAAGGACTTCGATGTGGCGGAGGTGTACGTGCCGTTCAGCTGGTACGAGCCCATGTGGCTGGAAAACCTCGGCTTCGCACCCGTGGGCGAGGGCTGGAAGCTGACCATGGAGGGCGCGACCTCCCTGATCGACGGCGGCGACATCCCCTGGAACCCGTCGGG
>JAUIEP010000162.1 GCA_030428835.1 Gammaproteobacteria bacterium
TGACTGGTATTGCGGCGCGATGCCCTGCAGGTCGCCGGCGTGCAGGGCGATCGCGAACATGCCGACCTGCATCATGCCGAGCCCCGCAATGGCCAGCCTGCGCAAGTCCCTGCGCTGTTCCTGCTGCAACTGCGCGCGGTAGGCGCTCGCGCGGAACGGTTGCGGGCGGTAACCGAGCCGGGCCAGTGTGTGGAAGAGTTCAGAGGGGCGGCAACCGGCCGGGTCGTAGTCGACGTCGAGGCGCGACTGCGACAGGTTGACGCGTGCGGCGCTGACGCCGGGGACGGCCCGCACCGCGGTCTCCACGAGCCAGCTACAGGCCGCGCAGCTCATGCCGCCGAGCAGCAGCCGGGCGCTGGCCCCGCCGCCTTCGGTTTGTGTAATGAAGGTGTCGCCGACCGCGGGATCATCGTAGACGGCGAACTGCGCGACTGCAGGGGCCGCGTCAACGGGCCGGTCGTTATAGGCGGTACGCTGGCGGTAGAAGCGTTCGAGCCCGGCGCCGCGGATCATCTGCGCGACGGCGGCGCAACCGGGGCAGCACATGGCGCGGTACGCGCCGTCTATCTCGATACCGTAGTGGCTGCCGCCGGGTACCTCCTCGCCGCAGTGATAACAGGGCACATCCGCGGCGGCGAGCCGGGCGTCAGTTGCCGTGTCCATGGGGGAAGTCGTCTGCGCCGAGCATGCCGTCGATGCGCCATTGGCCCGCGTCGTCCTCGATGGCCCAATGCCAGTGCAGCTCCGGCGTGACCGGTAACCCGGCCGTGAAGACATTGGTTGCTGTGCGGTGCAGCGTAACAGTGACGTCGCGGTCAGCCTCCAGCGGGTGCGCCAGGGTGAGCTTCAGCGCAGCGGTGCTGACCGGGCCGTCGGTCGTTACTGTTACACGCCGCTCGCTCACGCTGAACGCGGCGTCGATGCCCAGGGCGGCGGCGCGTTGCGAGCGCTCGATGCGGCGGTTGATCGCGAGTCCTTCCTTGTAGTAATCGTCGGCGACCAGGTCATCGGCGTGGCGGTTGGCGATATACAGGGTGCCCAGGCCCGCGACCACCACCGTGGCGGGCAGCAGGATCAGGAACCAGGGCCAGAACTGGCGGTACCAGGGCAGGGTGTCAGAATCGGCCAGCAAGGTATTCACAGCGGGCTCCGGAAGCGCGCTTCAGCGCTGGCGGTCAGGTCGGGCCTGTCCGCCGCGCGGGCCACGAAGGTGATCGCGGCGCTGGGCAGGGTCAATGCGTCGGGGTGTGCGCGCACGCGCAAGCCGATGCTGCGGACTTCGCCCGCGCCGAGCCGGTGCTCGGTCTCGCCGATCAGTGTCGCACCCTCGAGGCCGGAAACCGTGAGCGAGAAGCGGTGCGGCGCCTCGTCCATGTTGAGCAGTCGCAGGGTGTAGACGTTGTCGATGTCGCCTTCCGCCGTGGTCATGTACAGCTGTTGCCGGTCGCCGATGGCGGTCAGCTCGAGCGGCGTGCGCGTGAACATGTTGTAGCTGAAGACGCTGACCATGACGCAGAGCATGGCGACGTAGCCGACGATGCGCGGGCGCAACCAGTGGGTCGTCTCGCCCGCCAGTTCCCGCTCGCTGGTGTAGCGGATGAGGCCGCGCGGGTAGCTCATCTTGTCCATGACGGAGTTGCAGGCGTCGACGCACAGCGCGCAGCCGATGCACTCGTACTGCAGGCCGTCGCGGATGTCGATACCCGTGGGGCAGACCTGTTTGCACAGCTCGCAATCGATGCATGCGCCGAGGTCCAGGGCGGCCGGGTCCGCGTCGCGCTTGCGTGAACCGCGCGGCTCGCCGCGCTTGGGGTCGTAGGACACGATCAGCGTATCGTGATCGAACATGACCGACTGGAAGCGGGCGTAGGGACACATGTACTGGCAGACCTGCTCGCGCATCCAGCCCGCGTTGACATAGGTCGCCAGGGTGAAAAACACGATCCAGAAGAGGGGCCAGCCCGCCAGGTGGCCTGTCCACAGGTCGGGTAACAGTTCCCTGATGGGGTAGAAGTAGCCGACGAAGGTGAAGCCCGTGACATAGCCGACGTACAGCCAGCCGGCATGCTTGGCGCCCTTGCGCAGCAACTTCTCGCGCGTCCACGGACCCTTGTCGAGCTTGATGCGCTGGTTGCGGCTGCCCTCGGTTTTTTGCTCCCACCACATGAATATGCTGGTCCAGACCGTCTGCGGGCACGTGTAACCGCACCAGATGCGGCCCGCGAACGTGGTCACCGCGAACAGGCTGAAGGCCGCGATGATGAGCAGGAAGGCGAGCATCGGGAAATCCTGCGGCCAGAAGGTGAGGCCAAGGATGTGGAACTTGCGCGCGGGGAGGTCGAACAACACCGCCTGGCGCCCGTCCCAGGACAGCCAGGGCAACACCATGTAACCGACCAGCAGCGGCCACCCGGTGAACAGTCGCACGCGCTGGAAAAACCCCTCGATCTTGCGCGTGTAGATTTTTTCCCGGCGCTGGTAGAGGTCGATCTCGGCGACCTCCGCCGGCGCGACGTCCTGCAGGTCGATCTGGTCCGGATCCGCCATGTTGCCTACCGCGTTGTCGGGGGGCTGGCTGTGTACTGAGCCCATGGGCTCACTTGCCCAGGCCGTAGACGTAGGCGGCGAGCAGGTGGATCTTGTCCTCGCCCAGCATTTCGTTGTGCGCCGGCATGACACCGTTGCGCCCGGCGCGAATACTGTGGCTGATCTGCTCGGCGGTGCCGCCGTAGAGCCAGATGCCGTTGGTCAGGTTGGGCGCACCGAACAGCTTGTTGCCCTCGCCGGTCGCGCCGTGGCAGGTGGCGCAGTACTGTGCAAACACCGTGGCGCCTGCCTCCGCGGACGCCGCGTCGACCTGGCGGCCGTTGAGGCTGAGCACGTACTGGGTGACCGACTGCACGCTGTCCTCGCCGATGACGTCGCCCCAGGCCGGCATCGCGGCGCGGCGGCCATCGGTGATCGAGGTCTTGATCGCCTCCGGGGTGCCGCCGTAAATCCAGTCATCGTCGGTCAGGTCGGGAAATCCGTAGCTGCCCCGCGCGTCGCCGCCGTGGCACTGGGCGCAGTTGTTGCCGAACATGCGCATGCCCATCTTGCGCACCGACGGGTCCCTGGCGATCTCGGCCACCGGCAGTGCGAGGTAACGGTCGCGCATCGCGCGGTAGCCTTCCTCCGCCCGGGCCACCTCGCGCTCGTACTGCTCGATCTGCGTCCAGCCGATTACGCCCTTGAAGTTGCCCATGCCGGGATAGATGACCAGGTAGGCCACGCCCCAGACGATGGTAATGACGAACATGTAGAACCACCACGCGGGTAACGGGTTGTCGTATTCCTCGATGCCGTCGTAGTTGTGCCCGGTGGTTTTCTCGTTCAACCCGCCCTCGCGCTTGCGGTTGCCGAACAGGACCCAGACCAGTGCGATTAAGGTGATGGTCGTCAGCACGATCACCCAGAGACTCCAGTGACTAGCCATGTCGGTTGTTCTCCTTGTCGTCGCGTGCCGCGGCGGGCTCCTCGTCCGCGAAGGGCAGGTTCGCCGCCTCGTCGAAGGCCGCCTTGCGCTTGTGGCTGTAGGCCCAGATGCACAGGCCGACGAACGCCACCAGCAGCAGCGCGGTACTCAGTCCTCTCAAATCATTGATATCCATGTTTACCTCACCGGCGTGCTTGCAGCAGTGTGCCGAGTTGCTGCAGGTAGGCCACCAGGGCGTCGATTTCCTGCCTTCCCGCCACGGCCTCGGCGGCGCCGGCGATGTCCTCGTCGGTGTAGGGCACACCCACCGCGCGCAGCGCGCGCATCTTGCCGGCGGTGCCGTCGGGGTCGAGGTCGTTCTCAAACAGCCAGGGGAAGGACGGCATGTTCGACTCGGGCACGACGTCGCGCGGATTGTACAGGTGCGCGCGGTGCCAGTCGTCGGAGTAGCGCTTGCCGACGCGCGCCAGGTCCGGCCCCGTGCGCTTGGAACCCCACAGGAACGGGTGGTCGTACACGAACTCGCCCGCCACGGAGTAGTGACCGTAGCGCTCCGTCTCGGCGCGCAGCGGGCGCACCATCTGGGAGTGGCAGTTGTTGCAGCCCTCGCGAATGTAGATGTCCCTGCCCTCGAGTTCCAGGGCGGGGAGCGGCTTCAGGCCCGCGATCGGCTCGTTGGTGCTGCGATCGAAGATCAGCGGGACGAGCTCCACCAGCGTGCCGAACAGCAGGGCGATGACGACCAGGATGATCATCAGGCCGATATTGGTCTCGATGGTTTCGTGTTTCATTGCGGCCTCCTTACGCCGTTGCCGCCAGTGCCGGGCTGTCCTGGGTATCCTTCTCGGGCCTCGTCGTCATGTAGACGTTGTAGGCCATCACCAGCATGCCCGAGAAGAAGATGGCGCCGCCGATAAGGCGCACGACGTAGCCCGGGAAACTCGCCTCGACGGCCTCCGCGAAGCTGTAGGTCAGCGTGCCGTCCTGGTTGTAGGCGCGCCACATGAGGCCCTGCATGATGCCGTTCACCCACATCGAGGCGATGTACAACACGGTGCCGATGGTGGACATCCAGAAGTGCGTGTTGATGAGCGACAGGCTGTACATCTGCTGTTTCCCGAACAGGATGGGTATCAGGTGATACAGCGAACCGATCGAGATCATGGCTACCCAGCCCAGCGCACCCGAGTGCACGTGGCCGATCGTCCAGTCGGTGTAGTGCGACAGCGCGTTCACGGTCTTGATGGACATCATCGGGCCCTCGAACGTCGACATGCCGTAGAACGACAGGCTGACGACGAGGAAGCGCAGTATCGGGTCGGTGCGCAGTTTGTCCCACGCGCCGGACAGGGTCATCATGCCGTTGATCATGCCGCCCCAGGAGGGCGCCAGCAGGATCAGCGACATGACCATGCCCAGGCTCTGTGCCCAGTCGGGCAGGGCCGTGTAGTGCAGGTGGTGCGGGCCCGCCCAGATGTACACGGCGACCAGCGCCCAGAAGTGCACGATGCTCAGCCGGTAGGAATAGACGGGGCGCCCCGCCTGCTTGGGTACGAAGTAGTACATCATGCCGAGGAAGCCGGCGGTCAGGAAGAAGCCGACCGCGTTGTGGCCGTACCACCACTGCACCATGGCGTCCACGGTGCCGGCATAGACCGAGTAGGACTTGGTGAGCGTGACGGGCATCTCGAGGCTGTTGATCACGTGCAGCAGCGCCACCGCGATGATGAAGGCGCCGAGGAACCAGTTGGCGACGTAGATGTGCGGTGTCTTGCGCTTGAGGATAGTGCCGAAGAACACGATCGCGTACACCACCCACACGAAGGTGATGAGCAGGTCGATCGGCCACTCCAGCTCGGCGTACTCCTTGCTCGTGGTAATGCCCAGCGGCAGGGTGATCGCCGCGCTGAGGATGACGAGCTGCCAACCCCAGAAAGTGACGGCGGCGAGCTTGTCGCTCAGCAGTCGCACCTGGCAGGTGCGCTGCACGATGTAGTAGGACGTCGCGAAGAGCGCGCAGCCCCCGAAGGCGAAAATCACCGCGTTGGTGTGCAGTGGCCGCAGGCGGCCGTACTGCAGCCAGGGCAGGTCGAAGCCGAGCTGCGGCCAGGCGAGCTGGGCCGCGATGAGTACGCCCACCAGCATGCCGACGATGCCCCAGACCACCGTCATCACGGCGAACTGGCGCACGACCCGGTAGTTGTACACGGGGTGCTCCAGCGCTGCGTTTAATTCACTCATGGTGTCCTTCCAGTTTGCTAGCGTTAATTCCGATGGGTGCTGATTCTCAGTCCGTGAAGGCCGGGGCCGCACCGAAGTCCCAGAGAATGACCGAGCCGACCATCAGGCAGATCAGGATCACCAGGGAGATGGCGAGGATGGCGCTGGAGAACAGGAAGCCGCGCTCTTCCGGTATGCCCATGACGATGGGTATGCCCAGGTACATGAGGTACACGGTCCACGACACCGCGACCACCCCGATCAGCATGTCGAGCCACAGGATCGGGTAGAACCCCGCGAGCCCGGCCAGGAGCATCGGTGTCGCCATGAGGCCGGCCAGGACGATGCCTTTTGCCGTGCTCGACTCCGCGCCATAGGTCTCCGACATCCAGTGTATGAAGTAGCCGATGACCGAGATGCAGGCGAGCATCGTGAAATAGAAAAGCACGCAAATGGTCAGCGCGCTGTCCGGGGTGAGCTTGATCGGGTCGCCGTCGCCGACCGTCCACCCGACGTGGGTCGTGCCGTAATACCACGCCACCGCCGGGCCGATGGCGAGAATGGCGGGATAGATCAGGAGTCGGTGCAGGTTTGGCGTGGGCAGTTGCGCCACCTCGCGCCATGTGTCGGCGGGTTTGACGAGCAAACCGATGGTGTGTTGCAGCATCGCAGTTCCTCTCCCGGATAAGTCGTTATGCTTTGCTTCGGAACGGGATTTTAGAAGTGAATGGAATATGAGGCGTTGATGTGAATCAACGTCCCCGGAGCGGTGCCGGCCTGAGAGCGACGCCCGGGGAAATAACCTTTAGAAACAGGGGTGAATTGTGCATTGGCGCGGTGGGTCAGGAGGTCACGTTGGCCATGGCGCGCACGCCCTCGAGGTCGAGGATCTCGATCTCCTTGTTGTCGACCTTGAGTATTTCCATTTTCTGCATGCGGCTGAACACGCGGCTGACCGTCTCCACGGTGAGGCCGAGGTAGTTGCCGATATCGACGCGTGACATGGGCAGGCGAAACTGCGTGGCGGACAGTTTGCGTCGCGCGTTGCGGGTGGAGATGCTCAGCATCAGCGCCGCCACTCTCTCGTCGGCGGAATTCTTGCTGAGCAGGGTGATGAGTACCTGGTCGTCGGTGATCTCGCGGCTCATGAGCTGGAAGAAGTGGCGCTGCAGGCTGGGCATCACGGCGCTGAGCTTCTCCAGCGAGGCGAAGGGAATCTCGCAGATCGCGGCGGTCTCGAGCGCCTTGGCCGAGGACGCGTGCTGGTTCTTGCTGATGCCGTCCATCCCCAGGATCTCGCCGGGGAAGTAAAACCCCGTGACCTGCTCGCGGCCGTCGTCGGTGGTCTTGTAGGCCTTGATCGAGCCGGAGCGGACCGCGAACACGGACTGGAAATCGTCGCCCTCCCGGTACAGGTGCTGGCCCTTCTGCAACGGCTTGCTGCGTTGGATGATCTCGTCCAGTTGGGCGATGTCGTCGCTCTCGAGTGCCAGCGGCAGGCAGATGCTGTTGAGGCGGCAGTTGCCGCAATTTACCTGGTAGTCGTGGGCGCAGGGCTTGAAGCCCTCGCGCTGCGCACTGTCGCTGATGTGAATGGTCATGGGCGCACCTGTTACAACGAAGTAACAAGTATAGAGGATTTTGCGGGGGGAAGCGCTAGCCCCTCAGACGGTGGCGGAGAAGCGCGTGCCGGCCTGGTGCGGCAGGTAGGCGTCGAAGATCATGCAGATGTTGCGCAGGAACGGGCGCCCCTGCTCGTGGATGACGATCTCGTGCTCGCCGACGTGCAGCAGGCCGTCCGCTTCCAGGGGGGCCAGCGCCTGCAGCTCCCGGCCGAAGTGTTCCCGGAAATCCAGGCCGAACAGGCTGCCGCACTCCGCCGTATCCAGGCGCAGTTCGCAGATCAGCGTCATGATGACGTGGCGGCGCAGGCGGTCCTCCGCGCCCAGGCGGATGCCGCGCTCGGCGGGCACTTGCCCCGCGTCAATCCGCGCATAGTACTGCTCGAGATCGCGCACATTCTGCAGGTAGGTGTCGCCGACCTCCGAAATCGCCGACACGCCCAGGCCCACCAGGTCGTCGGCCAGGTGCAGGGAGTAGCCCTGGAAGTTGCGTCGCAGGCGGCCCTCGCGCTGGGCCTGCGCGAGTTCATCAGTCGGCAGCACGTAGTGGTCCATGCCGATGTGGACGTAGCCCGCATCGGTGAGGCGGTGGCTGAGCAGCAGTTGTAGCAGGAGTTTTTCTTCCGGCTCCGGCAGGCTCAGGCGATCGATCGCTCGCTGGCTGGGGAAGCGGTCGGGCAGGTGCGCGTAGTTGTAGCAGGCGATGCGGTCGGGGCGCAGGGCGATCACCTTGTCCAGGGTGTCGGCCATGCTCTGGCGGTCCTGGTGGGGCAGGCCGTAGATCAGGTCGAAGCTGAGGCTGCGGAAGCCGTGCGTGCGAATACTCTCCACCAGCGGCGCGATGGTCGCGAACGGCTGCAGTCGGTTGATGGCCTTCTGCACCAGTGGGTCGAAGTCCTGGATGCCCAGGCTGATGCGGTTGAAGCCGATACCCTTGAGCAGGGGGATCGTCCCGGCGGTCACGCTGCGCGGGTCGATCTCGATGGAGTATTCGCGGTAGCCCTTGTCGAGCAGGCGAAAGTTGCTCGCGAGCACGTGCATGAGTTCGGTGATCTCGGCGCCGTCGAGGTAGGTGGGCGTGCCGCCGCCCCAGTGCATCTGGGTGACGGGGCGCCGGGAGCCGACCGCCGCGGCAGTTGCGACGATCTCTTTTTCCAGCCGGTCGAGATACGCGCGCGCGGCGCCCGGCTGGCGGGTGACGATCTTGTTGCAGCCGCAGTAGTAACAGATGTCGTTGCAGAAGGGCAGGTGCACGTACAGCGACAGCGGTGCGTGGCTGTGCGCGCTCTCCGCCTGCAGCCAGTCCTGCCCGGCCTGGCAGAAATCGGTATGGAACTGGGGCGCGGTGGGGTAGGAGGTGTAGCGCGGCCCCTGTCCGGCGTACTTGCGCGCCAGCGCCAGTTCGGTGGCAAACGCGTCCTCAACCTGCCGCTCGGGCACCCGGTCCTGTAGCAAACTGGCCATGGATTGCCTGTCTCCCCTCTTTGACGATCAAGGTTATCGGGGTGGTTGCAGGGGCGTTTTGACTTGCGTCAAGACGACGGGATTTCAGGCGAGCGAGGCAACGCTCTTCAGTACCAGGCGGACCAGTTCCGCCTGTCGCGATACCCCGGTCTTGGCGAAGATGGACTTGAGCTGGGCGCGCGCCGTGTGTTGCGAGATACCCTGGGCCGACGAGACCTCGGCGAGGCTGAGTCCGCGGGCCAGCAGCGTGGCCACATTGGCCTCCGCCGGGGTGAGATCGAACAGTTCACCGAGGATCTGCCCGGATGTGGATTCCTGCAGGTCCGGGTCGGAGATGAATACCGCCGCACAGGGACTGGACTGCCCCTCACTCCACTGGGATGTGGGCACCGGCCGGATCACCAGGCCCAGGTCGGCGCGCCCGGCGGGGCGCGGCACCCGCAGGGCGCGTACGACGGAGGCCTCGCCCTGTTGTTGTGCCCGGGTGATAGTCGCGAGCGCCTCCTGCAGGGCCTGGTTGTTGTCGCGCCCCTCGACCCACAGGTGCTCGTTCCTGAGCGCCAGGCCGTCGCCCTGGTCGAGTAGCGCCTGCGCCACGGGGTTGGCGCTCAGCAGCCGGCCCTGCTCGTCGAGGATGATGCTCGCCACGGACAACTGGTTCACCGCGCCGGCGTAGACGTCGCGCTCGGAGGTGGTGCGATTCAGCTTGGCATACAGTTCGATCGAACGGCGCAGGTGCGGGGTGAGGGCGTCGAGCAGCCTGCGTTCGCGCTGGCCGAAGCGCTGTTCGCTCTTGCGCCGTGAAAAGCGCAGGCGCGCGATCATCCCGCCAGGCTCGGCGGTGTCCACGCCGAGGATGCGGAACAGGCCGATGGGTTCGAGGTAGTGCAGGTAGTAGTCGGTCGCCACCAGGTCGCGGTCGGGCAGGAGATCCTCGAGCGTGATCACCTTGTCCAGCGGCAGGTTGACGAAGGGGTCCAGTGAGAAAAACTGCTCGCGATAGGCGGTTGCCTGCCAGTCGTTCGGATCCGCCAGCGGGGTGTCGGCGCCTGACGGCTGGGCGTCCGGCCGCACGCAGTTGAGTATGACGCCCTGGTCGTCCTCTGTCGGTGGCCTGAGGATGAGCGAGGCGGCCTGGGCGTCCATGGCCGCGCGCAACGCGGGCAGCGCGCTCTGCCACGGCTGGTCTTCCAGCGCACCCTGGTAGATCAGGCCCACGAGGTCATCGTATTCCTTGTCGGGCAGTTTCACCGGCTCACTGTTCCAGCTTGGGCAGGTCCTGGCTGACCTCGGCCAACAGCTGCAGCTTGCCGACCCCGAAGCCCTGCAGGAAGTCCACGCCGATCTCCTTGAGCAACTCGATCGTGGATTCGTTTTCCACGGACTCGGCGATAGTCTGCTGGCCGAGGAAGTGCGCGAGGTCGTTGATCGAGCGCGCCATCGCGTAGTCCTGGCGGTTTGACTCAAGCCCCTGGATGAAGCTGCCGTCGA
>JAUIEP010000011.1 GCA_030428835.1 Gammaproteobacteria bacterium
TGCTCTACCACGAGGTCGATATGTTCGCCGCCGCCGCGTCCCTGTCCGAAGCAAGCGGCGCGACCACCGAGCTGCGCATCCCCGAGCGCGACGTGGCGGTAGGCACCGATGTGCATGTCGTCCTGACGGTCGAGGATGACGGCGATCCCGCCCTGGTGACCTACCGCCGTGCGATCGTCACCGTGGTGGCGGGCGCGGATGCACCGCGGTATTCCACTGTGAACAGCACGCTCGGGGAACTGGTCGACAACCCGCAGGCGCTGGCCGTTCTCGAGCGCCACATCCCGGTGACCTCGCACAACCGGGCCATGCTGGACCAGGTCCGGCACCTGACGCTCATAGCCCTGCGTTCCTTCGTGCCAGGGCTTACCGATGCAACGCTTGAGCAGATTGACACCGAACTAGCGGAGATCGAGTCACCGTGATTGCACTGAAGAATGGCTTCACCGCGGCGCTGTTACTGCTGTGTGTCCTGCCGCATGCATTGCGAGCTGAAGAGACAGCGCAGGGCGCTCCCTACAAACCCCGCCTGATCGTCATCACCGACATCGGCACCGAGCCGGACGATGTGCAGTCCATGGTGCGCCTGCTCACCTACGCCAACGAGTTCGACATCGAGGGGCTCATCGCTTCCACCTCGCGGCACATGCAGGACCGCGTGCACCCGGATTTCATACTGCGCCGCATCGAGACGTACGGCGAGGTGCTACCCAACCTGCGCGTGCACGCCGACGGCTATCCCGACGCGGCGGCACTGCAGGCGGTGGTACGCGGCTCGGACCCGAGCTACGGCATGGCGGGCATCGGCGAGGGCAAACACGCCGAGGCCGCGGCTCTCATCATCGATGCGGTGGACCGCGACGACCCGCGTCCGCTGTGGGTGTCGATCTGGGGCGGCGCCGCGCCGCTGGCGCAGGCGCTGTGGCAGGTACAGCAGACACGCCCGACGGAAGACGTGGAAAAATTTGTGCGCAAACTGCGCGTGTACTCGATCTCGGACCAGGATGACACCTCACCCTGGGCGCGCATGACCTTCCCACAGTTGTTCTGGATTACCAGCATGCACGCGTTCGGCCAGTACACGCTCGCCGCGTGGACCGGCATTTCGGCGCCCGCGCCGGGCGCGGACCAGTCCGTGATCGACAACCGCTGGCTGAGCACCAACGTGCGCAACCACGGTGCGCTGGGTGCGCTGTATCCCATGCCGATGTTTATCGTGGAGGGCGACACGCCGTCCTTCCTTTACCTGGTACCCAACGGCCTCGGTAATCCCGAGCGACCTGACTGGGGTAGCTGGGGCGGGCGCTGGGGGCAGGTGGCGGACTTCCTGGGTCTGTGGACGGACGTGGAAGATACTGTCACGGGTGTTGACGGCAAATCGCACTCCAGCAACTCGGCCTCGGTGTGGCGCTGGCGGGAACACTTCCAGAACGACTTCGCGGCGCGCATGGACTGGAGCATCGAGTCGGACTACGCGGACGCCAACCATCCGCCGAGCGTTGTCCTTAACGGCGCCAGTGGCACAGGCGCCGTCGCGCTCACCGTGTGTCCGGGAGAGACCGTGGCGCTGGACGCAACCGGAACGGCCGACCCCGACGGCGACGCGATGGACTACGACTGGTCGTGGTACCGCGAGGTGACCGGGTACTACTCGCCGGACCTCGAACTGGTCGCGGGCAAGGACGGGCGGGCAAGCGTGCGCGTGCCGCCGTGGAGCCAGCCCCACGACATTCCGCTGCCGAGCGCGTACCACATGCACATCCTGCTGTCGGTTACGGACGGCGGCGAACCCGCGTTGACCCGCTACCGTCGCGCGGTCGTCTCGGTGCAGACCGCTGGCGGCAAGTCGGACTCGGGCGCGGTGTGCAAGGCGATCGAGATCGGGCAGGCGGCGCCGGCAACGGACTTCACCGACCTGGCCCCGGCCGACTCGTCCGCCTGGTTCAGCACCACGCTCACCCCCGTGGGCGAACTGGTGGCGCACCCCGCGGCGCGCGCCGTACTCGACAAATACATTCCCGACATCGCGGGGCAGGCCGCGTCCGGACCGGGCAGCACCATGACGCTGCGCGGTATCCAGAAGTTCGTGCCGGGGCTGAGTGGCGAACTGCTGGACCGCATCGACGCCGAGTTGGCGGCGATTCCCCGGCCACAGAAAGGCGATGATTGAGGGCGTAAAGCCGTTTACAGTGAGGCCATGTATGCACGTCGGTTCCCCGGCCCGCTACGCGGCAATCCATCACCCGGAGGTTAACGCAGCATGAAGAAATGGCTCATCGGACTCTCGGTCCTGTTAAATGCGCTTGTGCTTGTGGCGGTCGCGGCCCTGTGGATTGGGGGGCAGGGTTTCGTCATCGACACGTTCATCAAGCCGGGCCACGAGCGCTATGTCAGTCAGTTTGAGGTGCTTCCCGTCGAACCCGGTGACATCGTCTTCCTGGGCGACTCGATCACCGAGGGCGGCCTGTGGGACGAGTTGTTTCCCGGCGTGCCGGTGCGTGATCGCGGCATCGGCGGCGATGTCACCGAAGGTATCCTGGCGCGGCTGGACCAGGTGGTGGCTGGCAAGCCGGCCAAGGTATTCCTGCTGATCGGCACCAATGACCTGGCGAACGCGGGTCTCGCGCCGGATGCCATCGCGGCGAACATCGAGACGATCGTCGACACCATACGTTCCCGCTCGCCCGACACAGCCATCTACGTGCAGAGCGTGCTACCCCGCGCGGCGTCGTTCCGCGAGGACGTGGAAGCGCTGAACGACAACCTGCAACAGCGCGTTGCAGGCAAGGCGGTGTGGCTGGACCTGTATCCGCTGTTCCTGGATACGACCGACGGTTCCATCCGCGACGACCTCAGCAACGACGAACTGCACCTGCTGGGCGCGGGCTACCTCAAGTGGCGCGATGCGATCGAATCGTATGTGAAAGACCCGGTCTGACGACGCGCCGGCCTACAACTGCCGCCGCCATGCGTCGCGGTAGCTGGGTAAGCCCTGCACAGCCGTGGGTGACGCGCGCGTGTAAGCGCCCTGGAGTTCGACGCGCGGGAACGTGGGGCGCGTCAGGCACCAGGCGCCGCTGACGGTACTCGCCGCGTCGCCCGACAGCAGCACGGCCTGCCGCGGCCGCAACTGTGCGAGCATCCGGCACAACAGGGGGTTCTTTTCCGACGCGCTGCCGAACACGATGTCGCCCTGCGCCTGCAGCAGGTCGAGTTCGTAGTCGATCATCATGGCGAGGTAGAGCGTGGCCAGCGCCGGGCCCTTGCCCGTAGCCTCGGGCAGCGTGCCGCGGCGCCCCATGAACGGTCCGCCACCGGCGGCAAAGGCCGGCAGGGCGAAGGCGTCGGCCGCGACCAGTTCGGCGATGTCATCCTCGCAGCAGTCGCCGTCGACCTCACTCGCCGTCAACCGGCAGATCTCCTCGAACTCCCTGCCGCCCATGAAGCGCGCACACGCCACGGGCGCCGCGAGCACGCTGACATTCGCCAGGCAATCGCGCTGTTCGTCCAGCGCCGCGAGATCGCTGCACAGGGCCATGCTGATCACCCAGGTGCCGGTCGACACCACGGCGAAGGGGCTCTTGAGCCCTGCGCACATGTGCCGGGCGAGGCTGGCGTTGGAGTCGTGCACGCCGGCATACACCCGGCAATCGGGCGACAGGCCGGTACTTTCCGCGACGTCCGCGCTGACGGTTCCGACGCTGTCCGTCGCGCGCCGCAGTGGCGGCAGCCTGTCGCGAATGGCCAGCGTGTCGACCAGTGCGGAGTAGTCGCCCGCCTCCGGTCGCCAGAGATCCGTGTGGCAGCCGAGCGAGGTCACCTCACTTGCTGCCACGCCGCTCAGCCGCCAGGTCCAGTACTGCGGGTACAGCAGGACCCGCGCTGCGCGTTCGAACTCCCCGGGGAAGTGCTGGCGCAGCCAGAACAACTGCCGGCCCAGGTTCAGCCCGGCCGGCAGGCCGGGGGAATACGTGTCATCGAACGTCGGCCGTACGGCGTCGTACGCCGCGCCGCAGTCCTCGAACCCCGTAAACTCGTAATCGGGAACGGGGAGGGCGAGTTCGCCGGTCGCATCCACCAGCGCGGCGCATGCGCCGTGCGTGCTGACGTTCACGGACCTGATGTCGAACTGTTCGCCGGCCTCCGCCAGCGTTGCGAGCAACCAGTGCCACAGTGCGTCCACGTCGAAGTGCGGATAAGGGTCTGCGTCGACCACCGCGTTGCGCCGCGAGCGCGACCACTGCGCCCGGCCGCTGTCGTCGAGCAGGCACAACTTCACGTTGGTTTTGCCCACGTCGAAAATGGCGCTCACCGCGACGGTGTTCATTGCCGCGGTGCACCTGGCGCCGGGGAAGTACCGCCGATGACTGCACTCCCGCTACTGGAAGTCATAACGCAGTGTCAGGCCGTACTCGAGACCACGGTAGTAGCGCCCCTCGAACGCGCTCGGCAGCGCGGGGTCGCCGTTCTCCTTGATACCCGGGTTGATATTCAGGTCCTCGTCGGTGAGGTTCTTGCCCCAGACGCGAACATCGAGGCCGAGGTCCGCCGAGCGCAGCCCGAACGAGGCGTCGTAGCGATGCCTGTCCGAGTCGAACTGGTCGGTGTTGTCTGTGTAGTTCGGCTCGGACTGCCAGGTCCACGACAGCACCGAGTAGGCCTCCCAGCCATTGTCCAGCAGCCGGTTGTAGGCGAGCTGGTTGTTCATGTTCCACTGCGGCAGTTCGTTCAGGTCCGCGTCTTCCAGCGGGCAGACGATGTCACCGGTCGCGAGGAACTGCGCGTCGCTGCAGAAGTGATTGCTCCACTCCTTGGCCTCCGCCTCGAAGTAGGCCGTGCGATTGCTGTAGGCCCAGTGCTCGCTGACCAGCCACGTGACGTCGAACTCGATGCCCTGCGTGGTGACTTCCTCCGCATTGGTGATGACGTTGGCGAACAGCGCCGTCAAGGGTTCCAGCGAGCCGGCGGGCGCGAAGTGCGCGATCTGGTGATCGTCGAACTCCTGGTAGAACACGGCGACGCTGTACTGCAGTGTCTGGTCGAGCGCGACGCCTTTCACGCCGACCTCGAACGCGGTGGAGGTCTCCTCGTCGAACACGAGTTGCTCGTTGGCGATGCGACCCGCGTCGGGGAAAACGCCCTCGAGGTCCACCGCCGCGTTCAGCAGCGTGTTGAAACCGCCCTGCTTGTAGGCGTTGTCGGCCGCGATGTAGATAGTGGTGTCCTCGGTCAGGAAGTGGCGCAGCTTGGCCGACCAGGACAGGTGATCCGAGGTCAGGGTATCGTCCAGCGCCGTGTCGAACGCGCCCGCGAGGTTGATCGCGGCGTCGGTGGTGACCTCGTTGTCGTCGTAGCGCAGCCCGCCGGAAAAATCCCACTGCTCGTTGATATGCCAGGTCACGTTGGCGTAGGCGGAGTAGGTCTCGCTGCCGGCCTTGCCGCCGCCCACGACGAGCGCATCCTCGATCAGCAGGTCCAGCGTGTTGTCGGATTGCCGGTCCGAGTAGTACAGGCCGGACACGTAGTCGAACAGCTCGCCCGTGCCTGTGAAGCGCAGCTCCAGCGTGCTGATCTCGTAGTCGAGGCCGATGTTGAAGTTGTTGACGAATTCCGGGTAGGGCGCGCGGTTCTCGTTCGATTCCGTATCGAACTCCTGGTAGTAGCCGATGACATCGACCTGGGTGAGGTCCGCATCCCAGGTCCAGTGCAGCGCCGTGTCGCGCAGGTCGCCGGTTACCTCGCTGCGGAAGTCGCCGTAGTAGCGCCGGTCCTCGAACTCGTTGAAGATCGCGGGCGTGGCGTTGGTGCCGCCCGTGCCCGGCACCAGTCCGTCCGGGTTGAACTCCGCGCGGTAGTCGATGAGGTCCTGGTAATTGACGGTCCACAACAGTTCCATGTCGTCCGTCATGTTCATCAGCAGGCGCGAGCGCACGGCCTTGTGTTCCTTGCCGCCGGTGGCGTCGTCGGCCGACAGCGGGTTCTCGATGGTGACGTAGCCGTCGGCGTCGGCGTACACGCCCGCTATACGCAGCGCGAGCCTGTCCTCGATGAGGGGAATGTTGACGGCGCCGCGCAGGTCCGTGGTGGCGAGGTCGCTGTCGTCAAACTGGCTGTAGGAACCCTCGATATAGCCCGACCAGCCGCCGGCATCCGGCCTGCGCGTGGTGATGTTGTAGACGCCGCCCGGCGCGTTCTCGCCGTACAGCGTGCCCTGCGGCCCGCGCAGCAGCTCGATGCGCTCCACGTCCACCAGGGTGGAGAACACGGCGCCCACCTGCGACTGCGCCACCTCGTCCACGAACACCGCCACGCTCTGCGGCGTGCCGACGGCGAAGAACGCGGGGCCCACGCCGCGCAGCCGGATGGCCGCCGCCTGCAGGCCGGGAAAGAGATCGACGCCGGGGGTCAGCTTGTCGGTCTCGGAAAAGTCCTGGATGTTGAGGGCGCTGATGTCCTCGGCCGATACGACGGCGATCGAAATCGGCACGTCCTGCAGGCTCTCGGAGCGCTTCTGCGCCGTGACGTGCACCTCCTCCAGTACTCTCGGACCCTCGGCGGCGCCGGCGGTGGTCGCGGCCGCGAGGGCCAGAGTGAGCGGGAGGTAGCGCGTTGCAGACTTTCTGTTCATCGTTATTGTCCTCGCCACATGATGTGGCTGCATGTTGTGCTGCCCGCGGGTGGGCTGCGGCGGAAGATGTTACCTAGGCACTCTCCTTGGCGCGCGCCCACAGCGTACCGAAAACAAAGTAGATCACGGACGGCAGGATCAGCCAATTGCGCAGCAGCTCGAGGTCCGCGCCATTGAGCACGGCGATTCCCAGCGCGGCGCAGGTAGCGAGCGCGAGCAGTGCGACCGCGCGGTAGAGTTGCAGGCCGCTGCCGCCAGCTCCCGCGCCGCCGTGTTGCGCCGCGTCCGGCCGTCCGAGGTACTCGCGCTCCACGGCCTGGCGTCGCGCGCGCTCCTCGTCTTCGCGCCGCGTTTCCTCGGCGAAGGCCGCGCGCGCCCCCATGCTGCGCGCGAGTACGATGTAGGCGACCGTCGCCACTATCCAGGTGGGTATCAGCAGGAAGAACAGGTGCAGGCCGAACTGGTTCAGTGCGAATGCCGCGAGCAGCGCGAGCGCCCACGCGCCCACCGCCGCCTTGTTGGTGTACAGGCCGCTGTAGCTCGCCCAGTAGCGGGTGAGGCCCAGGCGCGGGAACAGCCAGTGCTCCGTCACGATCACCGCGCCCACCGGCGCGAGTATCAGGCCCATGAGGCCCACGAAGTCCATGAGCTTGCTGAACACGAACGGGAAGCACGCGATGACCGTGGTCACGGTGCCGGTGACCACGGTCACGCGCACCCGGTCCCAGTTGTGGTTGAGCGACTGGAACGCGAGCCCGGCGCGGTAGATGGTCGGGTTGGAGGTCGTCCAGCCGGCGATGATCACCGCGATGATGCCCGCGGCGCCGAGCGCCTGGTAGGCCACCGCGCCCGCGTCGAGCTGGGTGATGGTGGAGGACAGGGCCAGCGCGGCGCCCGCGCCCATGATGCCCGCGCACACCCAGGCCAGGTAGTGGCCGATGAACATGCCGAGCGCCGAGAAGTAGCCGTAGCGGCTGCTGCGCGCGAAGCGCAGCACGGTCATGTCGCCGAGGCCGCCGTGCATGGCGAGGTTGCACACCCAGGCAAACGCGGCGACATGCCAGAAGGTCATCTCGCTGCCGTCGCCGCGCCAGATGTGCAGGTCCGCCACCTGCTTGAACTCGGCGAAACTGCCGATGCCGTCGACGCCCGGGGTGCTCGCGACGAGTGACGGCAGCAGCGCCAGCGCGCCCACGATGAACATGAGGATCATCCACGGCGCGCACACTTCCGCGAACTGCGCCACGCGCCTGAAGCCCAGCGCGGCGATCGTGACCACCACCGCGCCCACGGCGGCGGCCACCAGCACGAAGCCCGCGCTGGTGGGGTACCAGTTCACCTGCGCGGGTATGTCGAACAGGATGCGCACCGCGGACGCCGACACGGTGATCATGGCGCCCGCGAGCACGCAGAACAGGACGCCGTTCACCACGCTGTACAGGCGGATGGTGCCTGGACCCGCGATCTTCTCGAGGTAGGCGTACAGGGTGAGGCGGGTGTCCGTCGCGATGGGTGCGCACACCAGTCCCCAGGTCAGCACCGCCAGCAGGTTGCCCCACAGCAGGCCCTGCAGGATGTCCATGGTGGGCACACCCCACGCGACGAACATCGCGCCGATGACGAACTCGGTGCCGGCCACGTGCTCGCCCGCATAACTCGCGGCGAAGTAACGCGCGGGCTGTAGCTGCTCCGGCGTTACCGGTGTTTTCTCGAATTCCTGTGCGGCCATGCGGGCACCTCGTTCTTCTTTTATAGCGTTATGTTGTTCGGCGCCTTACGCCGCGCTCTCGTCGCCCTCCCGGGCGAGCAGGATCGCGACATCCGCGGCCTCGAGCATCTCGCGGCTCGCGGCGTCCAGCCCCGCGTCGGTAATCAGCACGTCGATGTCGGACAGCGGGCAGAACACGAGATTGCCGCCCACGCCGCCCTGCGCGCTGATCTTCGAGCTGTCCGCCAGCACCACGAGCTGCTGTGCCTGGCGGCGCAGTTTCCGCTCGGCCTGGATCAGCAGGGGGTCGGACTCCATGACGCCGAACGGCGTGATTCCCGGCGTGCCCATGAACAGGCGGCTGCCGACGTAGTTCGCGGTGCCGTCGTTGTCGAACGCGCTGAGGATGATGTTCTGCTTGCGGTGCACCTCGCCGCCGGGAAGGCTGATGCGGTTGTCCGAGTCCACCAGTTCCATCGCGAGCGGGAAGGAGTTGGTGAGGATGTTGAGCTGCCGGGCGCGCAGGGCGTCGGCCATCATGAACGTGGAGCTGCCGCCGTTGATGATGATCGCGTCGCCGTCCGCGCACAGCGCCACCGCGCGGCGGGCGATCCACTGTTTTTCCCGCGGGTGCTGTTCGCGACCGGCGAGGAAGGAGTAGCCCGCGAGCTGCGGCCGCGCCAGCGCGCGCTCGTCCTCCGCCAGCGCCTGCGCGCCGCCGTGCAGCTTGTGCAGGCGACCGGCCTCCGCCAGCTTGTTGAGGTCGCGGCGCAGGGTGGCCTCGGACGCGGCGGCCTCGTCCGCCAGCTCGCGCACGCTGGCGTAGCCGCGCTCTTCGAGGGCGTCCAGTATCAGTTGATGGCGCTGGCGTTCCAGCATGCGTGCTCCCGCGCTTCCCCGGGCCGGATGCGGCCCCGCTGCAGCGAAACTGTAGTCTGCAATGATTGAAATTGCAATATTATGATTGATTTTGCGCGTTTTGAGCCTATACTTTCGCCCCACACCCTGCCACCGGACCGCCCCCATGCCTTACCGACCGGATGACTACCGGCACGTTGACTACCTCTGGGACGACGCCGTCGCGGCTGCCCTGGAGCCGGTCGAGCAACTGGTCTACCGCTCCAACCTGCTCGGCGCCGACCAGCGCATCACCAACACCGGTGGCGGCAATACCTCCGCCAAACTGACCGAGACCGACCCCCTCACCGGCGAGGAGGTAGAGGTGCTGTGGGTGAAGGGCTCGGGCGGCGACCTGCGCACGTCCACGCGCGACAACTTCGCCTCCCTGTACCAGGACAAACTGCTCGCGCTGCAACCGCGCTACCTCGCGGCGGACAACGGCGGCGTGAAGAGCCAGGCCGAGGACGACATGGTGGGCATGTATCCCCACGCGACCTTCAACCTGAACCCGCGCGCCTCGTCCATCGACACTCCCCTGCACAGCTTCGTGCCGCACGCGCACGTGGACCACATGCACCCCAACGCGGTGATCGCCGTGGCCGCGTGCAAGAACTCGGAACAACTCACGAAGGAAATCTGGGGCGACGCGCTGGTGTGGACGCCCTGGCAGCGCCCCGGCTTCGACCTCGGCCTCAAGCTGCAGGCCATCTGCGCGGCCAATCCCGACGCGCAGGGCGTGCTGCTCGGCGGCCACGGCATCATCAACTGGGCGGATGACTCGAAGGCGTGTTACGACCTCAGCCTGGACCTCACGGAAACCGCGGCGCGGTTCATCGAGGCGCGCGACAAGGGTGAGCAGACGTTCGGCGGTGCGCGTTACGAGTCCCTGGCGGAAGACAAACGCGGCGACATTCTGCAGGAGGTCTTACCGTTCCTGCGCGGACTCGTGTCGAGCGAGAAGAAGATGATCGCCACCGTGCAGGCCGACGACGCCATCCTGCGCTTCGTGAATTCCGCGGATGCGCCGCGCCTTGCCGCGCTCGGCACGTCTTGCCCGGACCACTTCCTGCGCACGAAGATCCGCCCCCTGTATGTCGAGTGGGACCCGGCGACTGGCACTATCGACGAACTGAAGACGCTGTTGCGCGAGGGCATCGACGCCTACCGCGCCAGCTACCGCGAGTACTACGCGCGCTGCCGCCGCGACAACTCGCCGGCGCTGCGCCCCGCCAGCCCGACCGTGTGCCTGATCCCCGGCGTGGGCATGATCGCCTGGGGCAAGAACAAGAGCGAGTCGCGCGTCACCGCGGAGTTCTATAACTGCGCGGTGGAGGTCATGCGCGGCGCCGAGGCGATCGACGAGTACGTGGCGCTGCCGGAGCAGGAGGCCTTCGACATCGAGTACTGGCTGCTCGAGGAGGCCAAGCTGCAGCGCATGCCGAAGGAGAAGTCACTGGCGCGCGACGTGGTGGTCGTCATCGGTGCGGGCGACGGCATCGGCCGCGCCGCCGCGCAGCGCGTGGCCGCCGACGGCGCGCACGTGGTGTGCGCCGACCTGCGACTGGAGGCGGCGCAGCGCACCGCGAACGAGTTGCTGGCAGCGCACGGCGTGGGCATCGGCGTGGCGGGTACCGGCATCTCCGGCTGCGGCCCCGCCGTCGGGCTCGCGGTCGATATCACAAGTCGCGACAGCGTCGCCGCGCTGCTGCGCGAGGTGGTGCTGGCCTACGGCGGCATCGACAAGGTGATCGTGACGGCCGGCGTGTTCCTCGCCCCCGGCCAGGCGGGCATGGACGACGACGCCATGTTCGACGTGAGCTTCGCCGTGAACGTGAAGGGCGGTTACATCGTCGGCAGCGAGGCGCAGCGCATCTGGCAGGCGCAGGGCCTGCGCGGCGCGCTGGTGCTTACCACCAGCGTCAACGCCGCGGTGCCGAAGCGCGGCTCGCTCGCGTACGACACCAGCAAGGCCGCGGCCAACCACCTCGTGCGGGAACTGGCGATGGAGTTGGCGCCGCTCGTGAACGTCAACGGCCTCGCACCCGCCACCGTCGTGCGCGGCAGCACGATGTTCCCGCGCGACCGCGTGATGGCGTCACTTACCAAGTACGACATCGCCTTCGACGAGGCCGAGAGCGACGACGCGCTGCGCGACAAACTCGCGGGCTTCTATGCCGGGCGCACACTGACCCACCAATCCATCACCCCCGAGGACCAGGCCGAGGCCGCCTACCTGCTGGTGTCGGGGCAACTCGCCAAGACCACCGGCCAGATTCTGAGCGTGGACGGCGGCCTGCACGAGGCGTTCCTGCGCTAGGCGCCTGCGGTAGACGCCAGGCGCCTGCGTTAGAAAGGAAGGGAGAGAACAATGAGCATGCGCATAGACCCGAACCAGATCGAAGAACAGAACACCGCGCTGCAAGCCGCGTTGCGCGAAGACTACGACGCGCTCGGCAGGACGCTCGCGCGCGCCGGCATCGATATCGAGGCCATTACCATCCAGGCCGCGGCCTTCGAGGTCGCCGTGCCCTCCTGGGGCGTGGGCACCGGCGGCACGCGCTTCGCGCGCTTCCCCGGGCCGGGCGAGCCGGTCGACGTGTTCGACAAGCTGGACGACTGCGCGGTCATCAACGACCTGTCGCGCCTCACGTCCAGCATCTCGCCGCACTTTCCCTGGGACGCGGTGGACGACTTCGGCGCGCTGCTGGAGAAGTCCGCCAGCCTCGGCCTCACCTGGGACTCGATCAACTCCAACACCTTCCAGGACCAGCCCGGCCAAGCGCACTCGTACAAGTACGGCAGCCTGAGCCACACCGACGAGGCCACGCGCGAGCAGGCGATCGCGCACAACCTGCAGTGCATCGAGTGGGGACAGCAGCTCGGCTCTGACACGCTGACCGTGTGGGTGGGCGACGGCTCTAACCACCCGGGGCAGTCGCACTTCCAGCGGGCCTTCGAGCGCTACCTCGACAGCATGCGCGTGATCTACGCGGCGCTGCCCGACGGCTGGGAGGTGCACATCGAGCACAAGATGTTCGAGCCCGCGTTCTACTCCACCGTGATCCAGGACTGGGGCAGCAACGTGCTGGCCGCGATGGAGCTGGGCGAGCGCGCGAAGTCGCTCGTGGACCTCGGCCACCACGCGCCCAACTGCAACATCGAGATGATCGTTTCGCGGCTGATCCAGTTCAAGAAGCTCGGCGGTTTTCACTTCAATGACTCGAAGTACGGCGACGACGACCTCGACAGCGGCGCCATCCACCCTTACCAGATGTTCCTGGTCTTCAACGAACTGGTGGACGCCGACTACCGCAAGCAGGAGGGCTTCGGCCCGCGCTACCTGCTGGACCAGTCGCACAACGTGACCGACCCGATCGAGAGCCTGATGAACTCCGCCATCGAGGTGCAGCGCGCCTTCGTCAAGGCGCTGCTCGTGGACAGGCCCGCGCTGGAAGGCTTCCAGGACGACAACGACGCGCTCATGGCGAGCAACACGCTGAAGGCCGCGTTCAACACCGACGTGTCACCTATCCTCGCGATGGCGCGCCAGCGCCAGGGTGGCGCCATCGACCCGATCGCGACGTACCGCGCCAGCGGGTACCGCGAGCAGGTGGCGAAGGAGCGCCCCGATAGTGGTGGCAGTGGGTCGGGTATCGTCTGAGGCGAGCATTGCCGCGCTCGCCGGACCACGATGCGATTGGCAAATTATGCCAATAATTGCCATACTGCCGCGGTAATCAAGCCGTCGGAAGTTCGCCATGGCCACGATGAACATCTCTGTGCCTGACCCTATGAAAGATTGGGTCCAGGCCCAAATTGATGAGGGAAAGTACGCCAGTTCCAGCGATTATGTCCGGGACCTGATCCGCAAGGACCAGGAGGAAAAGCAGAAACTTGCCGCACTGCAGGCCGCGATAACGCTTGGGCTGGAGAGTGGTGATGCTGGAGAGCTGGATATGGAAGCAATAAAGACGAAGGCGAGGAGATTGGCGGGGCTGGAGAAGCGCTGAAGCCGCGAGTCTTCAAGCAGGCACAGGCCGAGCGAGACCTGCTGGATATCTGGTTGTACACCTGCCGGGAGTGGGGAGCGCCACAGGCCGACCGCTACCTTGATGAACTGTCTGGTGCAATGGCGCTACTCGCCCGACAGCCATTGAGCTGTCGAGAGCGAACTGAGTTTATGCCTCCAGTACGCATTCACCTCCACGCCCATCATCTCATTGTCTATCTGGCTGTGGACAGAGGGATAAACGTTCTACGTGTGCTGCATAAACGTATGGAAATGATCGCTCAGCTCGAAGAATACGACGATGGGTAGAGCAAACTGTATTCCTGTCGATAACGTTGCAAGTTGTGTGGATTCAGTCCCGCCAGACACAGTCCTGTAGACTGAGCCCGTGAACTACTCGGTCTTCATCCCCTTCCTCGTCGCCCGCGTCGCCCTGAGCATGGGCAACACCATGCTGTCGGTGGCGATCGGCTGGCACATGTACGAACTCAGCGGGGATCCCTTCGACCTCGCGCTGGTCGGCCTGGTGCAGATCATCCCGCTGCTGGCGTTGTTCGTGGTGTCCGGGTGGGTCGTGGACAACCTGTCGCGCAGGCTCGTGCTCGCGGTGTGCTCGGCGGCGGACATCGTCGTGCTGCTCGGCATCGCCCTGGTCATGAACAACGGCTTCGACCCGCAGGAAAAGGGCCTGGTGTTCGCCCTGCTGTTCCTGCACGGCTGCTGCCGCGCGTTTCTCGGCCCCGCGCAGCAGGCGATACTGCCCAACATCGTGAGCCGCGAACACCTGTCGCGCGCCGTTGCGATCACCTCGTCCGCCTGGAACGCCGCGATGATGGCCGGTCCGTTCTTCGCCGGCATACTCCTCGCGCAGGTGGACCTCGATATCTACTGGACGCTCGCCGGGCTGTACCTGCTGGGAGCCCTGGCGTTCCTGCGACTGCCGCGACTGACGCAACTGAAACCTTCCGGCAAGGGCGTGGAACAGTTGCTGGGCGGCATTCACTTCATCCGCGGCAACCCCTACGTGCTCGGCAGCATCTCGCTGGACCTGCTCGTGGTCCTGTTCGGCAGTGTCGTGGCGCTGCTGCCCGTGTACGCCATGGACATCCTGAAGGTGGGGCCCGAAGCGCTGGGGCTGCTGCGCGGCATGCCGGCGCTGGGCGCGGTCATGGTCGGGGTGGCCATGTCGAGCCTGCCGGAGGTCACCCATGTGGGGCGGACGCTGTTCGCGGCGCTGCTGCTGTTCTCGCTGTCGATCCTCGTGTTCGCGTTCTCCACCTCGCTGTGGCTCAGCCTCGCGGCGCTGTGGCTGTACGGCGCGTCCGACATGATCAGCGTGAACATACGCGGCACCCTGCTGCAACTCGCCACGCCGGACGAGCTGCGCGGCAGGGTTAGCGCGGTAAACTCGCTGTTTATTGCCAGCTCCAACGAGATGGGCGATTTCCGCGCGGGCAGCATGGCCGCGGTGCTGCCGCCGGTGGTGGCGGTGGCACTGGGCGGTGTCATGGCGCTTGGCATCACCGTGGCGGGCGGGCGCCTGTTCCCGCAGATCCGGCGGTTGTCACGTTACTCTGCGATCGAGGTAACTGCCAGCTAGCCTGATTGACCTTGTCGTAGCTGAACAACACGCGCACGGCGGGCTCGAGCTGTAAACAGGGCGTTGCGCCAATCTCCCAAATTCGCCTGACTAGCCCGCGGATTCTATACCTATGACGCTCGGGTCGCCGGACAGCGTGGCCCACACGACTTGTCGGCTGTCGATTTTCCAGATTCCGTCCTGCCGGACCCAATGGTCTCTATACTCACCGTTAGTGTCGTAGATGGCGCCCGTTGGGTCGTCACGCTCCTGGTGCCTGGCCTGGACATAGGCGCTGCTGCGGGCCGAGTCGCCATCTACGTCCACGAGAATGCTGCCGATCAAGTGCTGGGTAGGCCCGCAGCGGTCGAGAAATCCTGCCATGGTGCCATGCAGTGCATCAATACCCCTGTGCTGCTCGCCACTACCGTAGTCAAACGACACCTCGTCCATAAAAACATCAGAGAGACGGCCCCACTCCTTGTTGTCCAGGATTCGAGCAAAATAGGAGAGGGCGCGGACTATTGCCCGTTCATCCAGCAGCTGCTGCAAGTCCATTGTCATTTCGGTTTACTCCCTGCATTCCGCTCTTTCAAGATTTTCAAGATCAGCCTTCGATTAGCCGGACCACATGACAGCCAACGCGCCTGAAACGCCGCATAGACCCGACACCCTATCAATGCCGAGTCCACACCCTCTCCCGCAGGCATACCGGGCCCATCAGGCCTGCAGGCCGGAGCGGAGCAGCGTCGGCATAGGCGGGTGCAACCGTCCACGCTACCTTTTCCACCCCCTCCTGTGCATCACCGATGAGGCGATTGATCCACCGGTTAGCCACCACAACCTCCAGCTGGTGCCGCCCCGATCCCAGGGTGTCTGGCAAGGCGACTAACGATGGCGAGTGCCAGACAGAACCGATGACCTGACCATCTATCCTGACATCGGCGACATCCCCTATCTCGCCCAGGTCGACATAGAGTGTCGCATCTATCGAGCGTTCAGGTAGGTCGATCTGCCGCCGGTAGATTGCACTCCCTGAAAAATATCGAACTCCAGCGATCTCACTCTCCGTCCAGGATCCTGTCGATAATCTAATCGTCCCCACGGGTGCGCCCCGGTCACTGGCGAACTGCACATCCCATTCCCCTTCCAGACATTCGACTTCCCGTTCAGAGAAGCTGTCTCCCGAGCTGGTCGCCAGCTTCGTCAGCTCACGAAAAACGATCATGGCTGAACCGTTGCCATCCAGTGTAAGCGGAATGATGGTTACTCCTTCATCCATCCGGTATGGCAACCGCGTCCGCCCTCCGGTGGAAGCATCCCAAAGTTCCGGAACAAAACCGGTAACACGAAACCGGGCTTCAGCCTGCAAGGGCTCACTCGACTGGTTGAGGACGAACCAGAGATGCCCTTCCTTCATTCGACGGTGCTGAAAGCGCAGTGACATCGGTTCCTGGGCCGGGACGTCCAGATCGGGGACAACACCCCTACTCGCTAGAACTTGCTCAATCGAACGGCCAGACTGGATAAGAACATTGCCGCCATCGTTACTCGACCCCAGCCCCCACATGCGGTTTGCCAACCGCTCAAACTCTACGTGGTCATCCGCCAGACTGGGTGAGCTCTCAGGACGATTTCCCACGATAACCGCCCCCGCTTGAGCCAGCTCATGCAGTTTTCGCAGGACCGGCAAAGTCATCCGTCGCGAAGTGCCACCGAGCTGAATAGCAGCGTATTCGCCACCTGCCGGTGTTCGCAGGCGACCATTCTCGACGCTGAATAGCTCCAACAGCGCGGACGAATTTACAAAATCGTAACCGTAACGTTTGGGCACATCTTCCAGCAGCCCCCGTTCCGCGAGCGTAACCAGGGGAGCTTCCTCGCCGTAGAAATAGGCCACATCGGCCACAGACTCGCCCTGCGACAACAGCCACGAACTCCGCGCGAGATAGTTCACCCAGGCGCCTGCCTGTTCTGCCCAAGCAGAGTTGCGATTGAAGTACTGGCCGAAAATCCACAGCGCCAGGCCTGGCGCCCGGTCCGTGAGCGGCTGGTGCACACTGCTGTGAATTATGAATCGATTGACACCCAGCGCCAGCATGGTGTCGGCCACGGGCTTCAACGACCCGGGGGTATGTGCCCAGGGCTGCAGCATCGAGGTGAACGACTCGGCTGCCACGTAACGCTTCCCGTAGAGGTTTGCCGCCGAGGCCGCGCCCTTGAGGTCTGCAATGTGATTTTTGCTGGGTCCGCGCCCCGGCGGGTACGTCCACATGGCGCCCATCGGGATATCTGCGTACTGTCGCATCTGGATGTCGTCTCCCAGGGTGGGGCGACCGGCGGACTCGAGTGCTTCCCCGTAAACCGACAACCCGCGTTCCCTGGCAACCTCCCAGATGGGGCCGTAGTGCGCCTCCGCTAAAAGCTCGGCGAGCGTCCTGCGATAATCGTAAAGAAATGCATCACTTTCGGTCGCGCTTCCCACCACATAGCCTGCCAGCGTGGGCATGTATGCCTGCGGATCATAGCCCCGCCGCGCGGTAAACTGCTCGATCAGGTCCTCTGTCCAGTTGGCCATGCCCGCTTCGAAACTGTCTGACAGCAATCCATCGATGCCTGAGTCCAGCGAATTGCTTGTACCCAGTGAGCCCCGGTACTGCGCGAGGTAGGTCTCAATGTAATTACGAACGCGAGGCGCACTGAGTTTATCTACTTCAAGCCCCGTTGCCTCCACGGGTGCCGGCCCGTTCAGGTGCCCGGTAAGGGAGTAGCCGAAGCGGATTACGCGCCAACGCCCTGCAGGAGGATGCCATTTCAAGACGCCGGCGTCGGACACATACTGCGACACGTCGAGCACGGTTTTGGGATTAACTATTGAGGGATCAGGCACCACTGGCGTTGGAATAGCATAGTAGTCGGGCACGGTTGCAAACCCCGCCTTCTCTTCAAATCGATGCACTCTGGCGCCGCCATACAGCGCCATCTCGGATACTTGCAGAAACTCCTGCGGTGCAGGCAGTGGTAGGCCTGGCTGCAATAAGGCTCCAGGAGCTATATCCAGCAGCGCCAGCGGATTGCTCGTCGCGGGATCGGGCTGCAGAACGACGCGGAACTTTCTGCCTCGAACCGGAGCAAAACTGCTGGTGTTCTGCACAAAAGCGCCAACGGTCAGGTCCGCACCCTGCCGAAAATGTCCATCGGCTCCTACCACTTCGAGTCGGGCGGGTATTTGTGCCGAGGCACCTGCGTGAGAACCTGTCAACACAAGCGCTGCAGTAATCGAGCGAACCTCTACCTCCCGGGGATACTCAAACTGAATCCAGGCTGGCCGGGAATGTGTCGGCGCAGGCAGGCTGATTGCGGTATCCAGGTTGCCGTCGGCAAGCTCGCCTCCTATTATCGGGCCGGAAGCAATCTCAATGCGGGGTTTCGGCAGCAAGTCATAATCTTCCGGCAACGGGAAAGCCATAGTACGGACATCCCCATAGAGTTCAGGTATCTCTACCTGTTCGCCAGTAAGTGTATGGTCTACGGCGCGGACGGTGCCAAAGGGACCACTGGTGGCGGGCGGAGCCGCAAGCGCCTGTTCGACAGGCGCGCCGCCTACGATGTCAGTTACGCTCCAAACCAGCTTCTTCATTCCGTCCTCGGCCGCTACGAATGGTGCGCCGGTTTCACTCCATCCCGCTGAAGTGGGAATCACGACCTCCATGCCATAGGATTTCGCCTGCTCAACCGCCAGCCGGAAGGCGGCTTTCCACTCCTCAGATTGGTGCTTTAGCGGTGTCTCTACGACATTGTCATTGTTCGGCATCGCGCCCTGGAACACCTGTACCCCTGCAATCCCTACCCGATCCATCCACGCCAGATCGCGAAGTATTCCATCCGTACTGACAGCACCGTTGAGCCAATGCCACCAAACACGCGGCCTCGCCTCATGCGGGGGGTCGAGAAATGCAGAATAGAAGTTGTCGGTATTGACGACTTCAGTTCCTGAATCTGCAGACTGGGCACTACCACCTGCCACACTCAGCAAAGCAATGAAGGAAAAGAAATAGAAGCAGAAACGAGGCAGTCTTTTCATGTTGCTCCTGTACAGCTCCCGACGTTGATCCATCCACGAGACACTGCAGCCAAACTTTGTAAATCGAGCGGCGTTGTATTTAGCCCATTGCAGCGCCAACTAGCGGCGCTAACATCATCCTTTCCGACACTCCGGCGAGTTTAGTCAGCGCGCAATCAACGGCCGGTTCACTACCAGGTGAAAGAACGTGCTGCATTGATTGCAGCCTCAGCGTCTTCGGGGAGTACCGTGCCCGCCGCGACGGATTCAGCCATCGCGTCCACGAAGCGCGCTTGAAAGTTTGCGGGCGAGCCATACAGCTCGGAAAGTAACGTCCGCTCGAACTTCGTATGCGTCCCGGCGCCTCCCGGGCAGTCGCTGCGCCATTCATACTGTTCGATCGGGACATCCACCCAGGGCGAGCGCAGCCCCCCAATGCTGTTGCCATACTGGTCGCGAGGTGTATCCCAACCCTCGTTGGTCGGGATGCGTTTAAGCTGGGGAAACGTCGGCGGTACGAGACCACTGCGCACCCACTGGTTCAGCGCTATGAGCGCAGACCGCGCGAAATAGCGCACGGGGAAGCGGTTGGCAATATCCAGGGGGCAAAACTGACCGGCAACACCGAGGTCACGAAAATTCGCTTCACCCACTCGCTGCATATAGAAACCCGTGGTATGCGAACTACCTGCTGGGGTCCAGAATCGTACATTGGGAGAAGTTTCCAAAGGACCTAGTTCGACAGATGCCGTCGTAGTGTTCATTATCATAACGGGAATGCGGAGGTCCTTACGCAGCCTGTACCCCTCCGGTGGTTCGCTGCTCCCGGACAGCTGCATACCATCCGGCGTCCAATCCTGCAGGTAGATTCCGTCAAACGCGTTGTCCTGATTTTGCACTGCATTTAGATATATGCCGAGCCGCTTTGCAGCGACCGTGTTACCGACGGCCAATACCGCTTCGACCTGCAGCGCCCCCAGGGGCGACACCGTATGCCCCTTCGCGGGCGTCCGCAGGGCACTGGCCACCTGTGAGAGTATGTCGTAGCCCAAATCACTGCTTGGCACTGACAGATGCGCGTAGCGCTCAGGGTCCCAGCGCTTCAGGGTGATTCCCGTTGTAACTTTGGTACCCTGAACTTCAAACTCTTGCTGGGGTGAGTCGTCGTCAATGCCCTCGTGGTGCAGGGACACGCCCACCCATACGAAGCCCCTGCTCAAAAGCGCCTCGGCGACCCAGCGAAAGTTCGTATCCCGCTCGGACCCGAAATATTCCTGCATGAACTCTACAACTACAGTGCCGTTAAACTGCGACTCCTGGGGTTTGCGCACCAGCATACGTGTGGTGAAAGGAACATCCTCTCCGGCTTCTACGCGCCACTTACCGCTGCGATCAAGCGTTGTTCCGGCGACCGGTAGATAGGAATGCGCAGTGCCTGATACAAAATATTCCTCCTCAACGTATCCGTAGGTTGCGAGGTCAACGATAGAAGCCGAGTATGCATAGCCGCGCTGCCCTCCCTCGACGGGCCCGCTGAACTTGATGCTGCGCTCCGCATCCGGTTGGTTCGCCAGTACGAGCGACGCAAACGCGACCAGTAAAGTCGCGATACAGTAGCGCAACAGTGTGCAGGGTTTTATTTTTGCCAAAATGATTCCTCCGAAGGGGCGCTAGTTCGACACCGCGGGTCGATCCGGTAGCGCGAACACAACAAGACTGTTCGAGCCATGGGGCATGACGGTATCCGATGTCATCTTTGCAACCCCTGGATCATAGGAGGCAACCGGGACAGCGATATACTGTCGCTCACCAACTGCGTAAACGGCAGGCACACCGCCCGGAGTTGAGGGCAGCGGCTTGACCAGAAGCACCTCGCCGCTGTCCATGTCCCAGGCCCTGAGATTGCGGTCCTGGTTGGCCGCAATAAGCACGCCACCCGCAGTCCCAACAATGGAACCTCGGGGAAATATCGTGCCGCTTCCCGGCATTCCCGGAAGACTGCCGTAGGGTTTCTGCCACAGCAGTTCGCCCTTGTTCATGTCATACGCGGTCAGGTTCGACCAGGGCGGAGCATTAGCGGGAATACCCTGGTTGGAAAACAGAAAGTTGTATCCGCTTTCGTAGGTGATAGGCGTGCTCCCTGCAATCTCCTTGTCTGAGGCAGGCGATGAGTCCACGGCCGCCTGGTGGGCGGCAGGTTCGCCGGGTACGTCGCGAAATCCCAGAAACGTCATCAAGTCGGCCGTTGCCGTTGGCGAAAGTTGGAATCCGGGCATCGGTCCGCGCCCCCGCCGCACCGTATCCAACATCTGCGCTAGGTCTCGGCGCCCCGCAAGGCCTGCCAATGAGGGAATTGCGGGCGGTTGTCCCTGCATCCGCTCTCCGTGACACATGGCGCACCGCTCCAGGTAAATTCTTTGACCAGGCGGCGAGTCCGCTGTGTAAAAACGGGCGACTGTCCGCTCCGAGGGCCTTTCGAGTTTCAGGATCGAGGGAACTTCGTGGGAAACCAGAAAAAGGCGCCCACTCTCGACATCGACTACGCCGTTGCCCCAATTTGCACCGCCGGATGTTCCCGGCATTGCCACCGTTCCCTCCAGGCTTGGTGGAGTAAAGAGCCCGCCTATACGGAATCCGGCAAGCTCGCTGGCGAGCGTATCGCGCTCCTGATTGCTCAGATAGGGGCTGAGTTCATCGACAGAAAATCCCTGCCGGGAGAAAGGTGGTGGTGCTGTGGGAACTGGCTGGGTTGGCGAGAGCTGCTCGCCAGGAACATCGCTGGCGGGAACTTTACGTTCTTCAATAGGAAACACCGGCTCACCAGTCTGCCGGTCAAAGGTATATACAAAACCGGTTTTTCCGGCAACAGCAACCGCGCTGACGTCCTGTCCGTTACGCTCCAGCTGCATCAGTTTGGGCGCCTGCGGAAGGTCGTAGTCCCAAACATCGTGATGAACCGTCTGAAAATGCCAGAGATACTTCCCCGATCTCGCATCCACAGCAACCAGAGAGTTCGCGTACAGATTATCTCCCGGGCGATTTGCGCCATAAAAGTTGTAGTTCGCGGACGCAAAGGGAATATAGAGAACCCCGGAATTTGTATCCACGGACATGCCGGCCCAGTTGTTTGCACCACCGACTACTTTCCATGCGCCTTCCGGCCAACCGCCGAAATTCGGCTCTCCAGGCTGGGGAATAGAGTGAAAGGTCCAGACGAGCTTTCCGGTGCGCGCGTGGTAAGCCCGTACATAACCGGGTGGGCCGTTCCAGTCGGCGCCCCCCGTGGATCCAACTATGACCAGGTTTGCGTATACCCTACCGGGTGACTGAGATTGAACCCGCGCAAGTGAAGCTGGGGGCCGGTCCAATCCCTCCTTGAGGTCGACAGACCCATCCGCACCAAATTGTCGAATCAACCGCCCATCGCTTGCAGAAATGGCGTGTAGACGGTCATTGCGATGGTAGTAGAGGAAGCGCTTGCCCGAATCCGGGTCTCTCCAGGTCGCCAGGCCCGCCATCCTTACTCCCGCAGCATCGTGACGCCACAGTTCCTCACCTGTCGCGGCATTAAGTGCCAGCACGCCGCCCGTCCAGGGCACGTACATTCGGCCCTCGATCACCAGCGGATTGGCAAAGGACTGGCCATTATCAGGAAACGTGAAGCGCCAAACCTCCTCAATACCTTCAATGTTTGATCGATCTATCTGCGACAGTCGGGAATACTGGCTCGACCCCTGATCACCGAGATATACGGGCCAGTCCGATGCGGCGACCTCCGCGGCACAGGTCGTGCTGGTCCAATGCAAAACTACCAGCAGTGCGAGCGCCAATAGTTTCAAGCTCGATGCGCGCAGTAGACATACTCTGAAAATCGTCTGGAACTGCACAGCAATACCATCTCCCGCAAATCCGTTCACACAAATCAAACCTCAGGATGGAACCTGCGCCTTCGCTTGCGCCGTAGGTGTGACACCTCCCTGCAGACATAATCGCTTGCGCTGAAGCGTAAATTAGACTAGCCTCAATTAAATAGCAAGACCTGTACGATTAATTTCGAAAACGTTTGTCCAGGTCAGCAGAAGTAAGTGGTCTGCTGACTCTGCCATCAGATGGGGTTCACACCGGCCCCGGGACCGCGTGAATACGCACTTGCCATCGCTCGAGAGGGTAATCACATGACGAATAATCCGAAGCCCCAGCTAACAACCAAATTGAAGCCGGTTTGCCGTTCATTGGAAGAATCTAACGATTCAATTACGCGCTTCACCAGGCCTGCAGGTGCCGTCGCCCTACTACTCGCTGCGTTGGTATCTAAACAAGCACTGGCTCTCGAAGAGGTAGTCGTCACGGCCACTCGTGGTGAAACTGATCTGCAGGATGTACCCGTGGTTGTGAATGCCATTTCATCGGACACCATCGAGGAGCTGGCGCTCACGCGCTTCGAAGACATCGAAAGCGTAACGCCCGGCCTCTCCTTTCAGGACCGTGGTAGCGAGGGAGACGTAACGGCACTACGCGGGATCAGCACATCGGTAACAACGCAGGCCCCCGAAGCGGTGGTCATCTACCTGAATGAGGCGCCTATCCATCCGGCGCTTGCCTTTTCAAGCCTTTACGACATCGGACAGATTGAGGTCATTCGCGGCCCGCAGGGAACCCTGCGCGGACAGCCCGCGCCCGCCGGCTCCATCACCGTCGCGAGCAAGCGACCGTACTTCGACGGAATCGGCGGCACCATAGAAACTCTGGTCACGAATGAAGATTCCAGCATTATCCGAGGCGGCATCAATATACCTGTGGCTGATGCGATCGCACTGCGTATCGCCGGCGTCTACGACGAGAAAGAGGGCCCGGTAAAAAGTGCCACCACCGGAATCGAGGAAAAGGACGAGACTTCGAGCTTCCGCGCCTCGGCGCTATGGGAGCCGTCGGAAAATTTCTCGCTTCTAGGGACCTATCAGTACATGAAGCGGGAGCCTGAGGAGGTGAGCGCGGTAGTCGGCGAAGGTCAACAGGGGTGGTTGAATCCCAATGGCCCGGTGATCAAGGACGCGGGAGATTTTAGAGGCGTTCAGGAGTCCCTGGGCGGGCAGGAAGTCACCGCCGACTTCTATAGTCTATTGGCGAAGTATTCCACGGAATTCGGCACAGTGAGCTACATTGGGAGCTACTCAGAGATCGAACTGAACACACCGCGAAACGCGGGCGATAGCGATTCCGGAAATGCCATACCCGGATTCGCTGTTACGACACCGTTCGACGTACCCTTTTCCACAATGTCCCACGAACTCCGCTTCGACGGTACAACGGGCGACGGCTTTATTGACTTCACTTTTGGTGGATTCCTGCAATCCAGCGAAAGCGAGAAAGACGGCCAGGATATCACCATCAATTCTTACAGCGAGGGTGCCTTTGGTGATGTTACCCCGGCCGGACCAACAACAAATTCACCGATACCTCTAAGCGGAGCGGAGACGATCATCAATATCACTTCCGAGCCGGGAAAAGGGGCAAGTTCTGAGTCTATTTTCGCCAGCATGACATTTCATTTCGAGACAGCAACGGATGTTACGATAGGAGCTCGACACCTGTGGGTTGAGGATGATACTTCGACGATCCTTACCGTCAGAGCACCCGACCTGGCCCTTCTTCCCCCAGACCTGATACCCATCGTTCTGCCCCCGGAAGTTCTGGCGAACTTCATTCCACCCGATATCGTCGCGCGGGTTCCGGATGAGCGTGATGTTGACCTCTCGGAATGGATATACGACATCAAGGTCGTACAAAACCTGAGCGACGACCTGATGATTTACGCCGCCTTCGGAACGGGTTTTCGTGGGCCCGGCAACAATGCCTATACGACACTGGACCCTGCTATTAGCGGCGTTGAGGAGGAATACTCCGATAACTATGAACTGGGAATGAAGGGCAAATTCCTGGATGGTCGATTGCGACTGAACATGGCCGTCTACCAGCAAGATTTCGACGGCTACATTTCTCGTGTGCGGGACATACCCAACATAGGCATTGGTGGCGCAGTCGAAAGCACCGACATCACATTCAATGGTGACGCTCAGGTGCGAGGCTTTGAGCTGGATGCAGCAATGAGTTTCACTGATAACGCCTACATCCAGGCCATGTACTCCTACGTGGATGCGGCGTATGACGACGCGAACATACCCTGTCGCGACACCAATTTTGACGGCAAGCCCGACGATGGCCCCCTGCCGGAACTCGGCGATTTTCCGGCAGGGTCCCTGGCAGCTTTCTGTATCTCGGATGGGCAGCTTTCAAGCGTTCCCGAACATTCAGCCTCAGTTATTGGTGAGTACAGCGTTCCGCTTAATCAGGGTGAAGTTTATTTGAGGGGCTTCTATTCATGGGTCGGCGATACGCTCGATACTGCCTCCAATGTGGAGTACGAAAGTCACGGTGTACTCAATCTATACCTGGGCGTAAGAGAGTTACTGCCAGGTCTGGATGCCAATATTTTCGTGAAGAATGTGGCTGATGAAGACGAAGTCACTCTGCAGGGCGCGCCCTACGACCCCATTGGGGGATTTGAGCCTAATTACGCTGAGGTACAGGTAGTACCGCCTCGAGAGATCGGAGTCAACTTGCGGTATGCGTTCGGCGGCAGCTAATTTTCGGTGCGAAATGACTACCTCGCCATGTTGTCGAGGGTCGAATTGCCGGCAATAATTACGCGAACGACGGGGCAGAAATTGCATGGCAAGCAGAGTCCAGAAACACCGAACCGCAAAGCGGCGGAGCCCTCGAAAAAGGGGGCGTCCGCTACAATCCGAAGAGCAGGGAATTACCGATCACATCGTAACTGTCGCGCGGGATTTATTCCTTCAGGATGGCTACAAGGGCGTATCCATGAAGCGCATCGGAGAGCAATCCCGCGTTTCTCCGGGTACGCTGTATGCTCGATTTCCCAATAAAGTAGAGCTTTTCACCGCGGTTGTTGAAAGACAAGTGGCGATATGGGAGACCGAGACACCCGCCCACCTGGAGAAGCCGAGAGAGTCGGTTTATGACGTATTGCTCGCCGGTATTCTCGGCGTAATGGAAGCAGGTTCGCGTTCAGACGTCGCAGGGTTCGTAAGGCTCTTGACCGCCGAGGCTCGTAAGTTCCCGGAGCTGGCAGAAATCTACCATGATCATGCGATGCAGGTGGGGTTTGACGTACTGCACGAGGCCATCCTACGCACGCCGGAGGGCATGGATATGGGACCGGCCCAGGCTAAGGAGCTTGCGCTCACCACAATCGAGGCCGTCAATGGCTGGTTGGAAAGAAATCATCTGCTGAACAACCTCGACGTAACTAGGGCTGAAAAGACTAGGGTCGCTAAGCGGATGGCACGCATTATTACCTACGGGTACAAACAATCGGCGTAGAGCCAAAGCGCCCGCTAGAAGGCTTTCTAGCTCTTCGAGCGACCGAGCTTCCTTGGCTTTTCGCAAGGGTGACAATTTCATCGGCGCGCGCTGGAAGGCAATCGACCCCACGAGGCGCTAGGCTTACAGGCCGGACGGCGGATAGTTAACCTGGGCATTCTATGGTATATATCTTACCGATAAAGTTATTATGATGCGGCCGCACCCCGACCGGCGACCGCCGTGCAGACCGCCGACAAGGAAAAAACCATGTCCATGACCGAAGCCCGCAGACGGGAGCTTTCCGATTACCTCACGCCCGCAGGGCCGCCGCGCGAAATCGACCGGGTCTACAGTGAGGACCAGTTGCAGCGGCTGCTCGGCGCCGTGCGCGACCACGGCCCCTGGAAACTGATTATCGCCCAGCACTTTGCATCCGCCGACGAGTTGCTGGCCACGATGTCCGGCCCTCTGCCAGAGGGCACGGAACTGTCACTGGACTGGTTCCTGACACCAACCTTTCGCGGTTTCCTCGCCAATTATTCCGCCGCCCTTTATCCGGAACTCCACGACTGCTTTTACAACGAGCGTTTCCTGGAGCTGGTCAGGTCCTACTGGGGGGCAAAGTACGCCAAGCCGCAGATGATGCTGTTCAATGTGAACGGCCCCGCGGGCAATACCGACCCGGGCCACCTGGATACCCCGAGCTTCCGCGGCGTGCGCTATGAGAATTCGCCGACCTGGCTGTGCAGCGTCATGGGCAAATCCGGCCTGTTCCGCGATTACCTGATCAAGATGGCGCAGGTGATCACCTGGTTCTCCCACGACCCGGACAGTGGCTTCACCTTCTGGCCCGACGGCCCGCTGCAGCCGCCCCGACGCCTGCAAGCGCCGATCTACAACCGCGGCGTGGTGGTGCAGAACGAAATGATGTATCACAGGGGCGAGGCCAACGGGCCCGTGGAAGAGCAGCGCCCCGCCGGGCTGGCGTTCGAGACGCTGTTCAGCGGTGATCCCGACGATGAGGACAAATGGATACTGAAGACGGGCGAGGAGGTTATCGCCCGCCACCACACCCGCGACTTACGCTTCCTGGTGCACTGGTCCGCCGAGGTCTTCGAGGACGGTGATGAACTGAAGAAAAACATGGAAGGTACCGACAACCTCACCATCGAGCGCGCCATCGGGATGTTGATCGACGATGCCCGCGCGCAGGGCTTCGATATACCCACGCCGACGGACCCGTTGCACGAACCGGCGTTCATCAGGGCAATCAATGCCGCTTACGACATGGGTGGGCCCGCCAGCTACCCCGAGGAAGCGCCCGTAACGCCTTTGTATATCGACGCGGCGTGACCTGCGCGTGAGTCATCGCCCACCCTGATCATACTATTCGAGCAGCGCGTCCTGCCGGCGACCGGGCTCTTGCATCGGGAGTTCGGACAATCCCATCCACCATTGGGTCTGTGACGTCTTGCTTTTCTTCGAGGGTGGCAAGCTGCGCGTTCGTCCCGGTTCGGCAAACGGACGAAATTAATCCGATACGTCGCCCATGGGTTCGCGAACCCCGATGAGTTGGCGCTTCCTGAGCCAGCTGGCCAGCAGGTCCGGCCAGGCGCCAAGGACAGGATCCGCCAGCGCCAGGCCCTGCCCATGCCAGCCGGTACCAAATATGTGCAACTCGGCTGGCACGCCCGCGGCGACCAGCGCATCGTAGTAAGCGGTGGCATGCCCGGGTGATACCAGCGCGTCCGTCGTGGTGTGGTAAATGAACGTCGGGGGGGTCGACGCCGTCACATTGGTAACAGGGTCGACCTCGCGCAGTACCTTCGCTCCGGGTTTGTCGCCCAGGAAGCAGGTTCGTGTGTTGTCCCTCACTTCGCCAAATCGGGTCGGCGCATACGCGAGAACCGCGAAGTCCGGCCGGCTGTCCACCTGTTCCACCGGGTCGTCCGCTTCGGGATTACCCGGCTCGAACAGCGTGGACGCCATGGCGGTCAGGTGACCCCCGGCGGAAAAACCCAGCATGCCGATCCGGTTGCGCTGGATGCCGTATTCCGCGGCATGGGCCCGCACCCAGCGCAGCGCCCGCCGGGCATCGTGCAATTGTGTTGGGTGTCGATAGCCGACGGTGCACAGGCGATAGTTGAGTACGAAGGCCGTGATGCCATGGGCGGCCAACCAGTCGCCCACCAGTCGGCCCTCGTGGCCGGTCGCCAGCGCCTGGTAACCACCGCCCGGCGCCACGATAACCGCGGTACCGAATGCCGTGGCGCCGTCTGGTGCAATGACCGTCACCGTCGGTGTGTGCGCCGGGCCTGCTTCGAGCGCGCCCGGTGCACCGTCGGGCCAGAGGGGCACGGTCTCCAGGTTCAGCGCCACCAGCGGGTCAACGGGCAAACCGAGGTTAGCGGTCGCACCCGGCAGAGGCGCGCTCGACAGGGCTCCCGCCGCCAGCAGCGCCGCATTGACGGCGGCAATCCGCTCGTCGGTAACCAGTGTCGGAGCGAATCGCTGCATGGCGACGAGGCTGATGGGGCGCGCCTGCTCGATGCGCTCGTTCTGCATCAGCTCCGGCAACTCCCGTTCCAGGACAGCCCTTGCGCGCGGATTGTCGAGCAAGTCACCCATACTGTCGGCCGCCGACAGCGGTCGCAGGGTCGACGCCGCGACGGATGCAGTCTCGGTTTGTCCCAGCACCTGTTGCACCGGCCAGGTTGTTAGCCCAAGCAGCAACGACAGGGAAAGTACTGTCCAGCGCAGTACATGTTTCATCGTGGTTCTCCATATCGATAAAGCGTCACTGGCCCGAAGAGTCCAGCCGCGACGGTTTGCCCTTCGAACTCCAGCATGTTCGCGTACAGCGGGTCGCCGGCCGTGGCGCGACCGAGAAAGAGGTTGCGCAGGGGGGCGCGGACCTCGACCTCGATGGTGTTCGTGCCGGGGCGCAGCGCCGCACCGACATCCAGCACAAACGGCGGCAGACTGGCCCGCCCGACATCCTGTCCGTTGACCGCGACGCTTGCGCTGCCCTGCACCAGCCCCAGGTCTAGCACGTAGCGGCTGCCGACGTCGGGTGTGTCCACGACGATGTTGTGACGGTAAGTTACCGGGCCGTGCACATACCGCAGTGCGTCGAGTTCACGCCAGTCCGTGAGTCCAGCCATGTGCACGTCGGCGCCGTCATACACCACCTGCCAGTCCGCGAGTGATTCGCCTTTTCCGCCCGCTGCCTTCATGGCGCCGGGGGGGACCCCGACCGCTATCGTCTCCGGCATCTCTACACCCGACACGAGGAACCGGCTCTCGAATCCTGCCACCGACAAGTGCAACGCGCCGTCGTCGGCAGTCGCGGGCCAGGCACTGCCGGACAGGGCGTCGAACCACCACAACGGCGCCTGCCCGATGCCGTAAAGCGCGAGCGTGGCGGCGTCGGGGGACTGGTTGGCGAAGAACAGTATCTCGCCGCCGTTTGCCAGCACCCTGCGCTGGCGATGTATGGTGCCGCCGTCGCGCTGGCGCAGGTTCTGTGAAGATACGGCGGCGAGTCTTTCGCGCAGATCTCCTGCCGACAGCGGCAGATGTTGCGCGCCGGCGCCCAGCAGTTCCGTCACGCCGTCGCGCACGCGCGCGTCACCCGTCGCCGCGTTGTGGAAACTACGTTGCCGGGTCGGTAGTTCACCGGCGAAGACGACTGGCACTCCGGCGTCGACGTGGGCCTGCAGCGCCGGCAGCGTTGCCGGGTCGAGCGCCTCGATGTCTGGCAGCAGGAGCGCCCTGTACGAGCCTCCCGATGCCACAAGGTGGCCAGCGGAAGCCTTGCCGCCCTGCAGGGCGTGGTCGTTCACCCACGCCCAGGTGACGCCCCGGCGATCGAGTTCATGCAGCAGGGGCTGTATGGCGTTGATCCAGTCCACCCGCGGATCGACGTGCTCGCTCGTGGCGAGCATTTTCTCCATCTGCCGCTTGCCAGCGGCCAGCGCCCCGGACTCCGCCAGAACCCGCGGCGGGTCGGCATCGGGCAGGCTGCCGTTGACCAGTGCCTCGCCGCCGGCGTCCGCGCCGCTGAACCCGTGAAAGCCCAGGAACGGGTAGTAGACGAGGACATCCACGTCCGGCGCGCCGCGGCGCAACAGCGCCTGGCTGCGCGCAATATAGGCGTTCAGTTGCGGCAGGTCGGGCCAGACGGCGGTGTTGGCCGCCGAGAAGTTGCCCGAGAAATGCGCGGGATTCTGCGGGCCGGAGAACGGCTGCCAGCCCTCCTCGCCGAAGGCGCCGTCCTTCGCGCCGTGCCAGGTGTAGGGCGTGCCGTGGTAGACGATGTGGTTGATGCCGGCGAGGAACAGCTTGTCCGCCGCGGCCTTCACCCGCCGCGCGGTGGGCATGTAGTCACGGTTGATCCACACGAACGACTCGGCGCTCGCCAGCGGGCGCCCGTACAGAGCGGCAGCAGACGAGGCGAACTTGAGGCCCGCGTTGGCGCCGCCCGCCCAGAGCTGCTCGGTTTCGGGAATGGTGTTGGCGCCGAGCCCGCGGATGATATCCATGTCCATGCCGTAACTCTGGCCGCGCGACGTCAGTCCGCGGCTCTCGGCCCAATGCGCCGAGGTCTCGATGAAGCGTTCTATCACGAGGTCCGACAGTGTCTGCTGGTAGTCGTGGCGGATGCGCTCGTCCATGTCCGTCAACCTGAACTCCGGGTCGGCGTACACGCCCAGGAGTTCGCGGAAGTACATGTTGTCCACGCCCTCTATGTAGAGCGCCGGCAGCCACGGCTCCAGGTCGTAGCCGCGACGGCGTTTGAATTCTTCCAGGATGTCCTCGGCCGACATCCGGCGCAGGCGGAATTCCAGGCTGTCGTTGAAGATGCCGCGCAGGCCGGCGCCGTACTGGCGCGGCAGGCCGGTCGCCTCGCCGAAGGCGTGGGCGTACTGGCCGAGCACCTGTTCCTCGCGCAGGTGATCCACGACGAAGCCCTGAGGTTGTTGCGCCGCACCCATCGGGACCTCGCCCGACGGCAGAAGGTAACTGGACACGATGTGCCACTCGCCCTCCGGCGCGTCCCAGTGCAGCACGCCATCGGTGACGCGGTCGGTCAGCACGATCACCGAAGCGGGGTCGAGCTCGAGCGTGTCGACCATGTTGAACGGATTGCGGCTGCGTTCCCCGCCGGTCACGCGCGCGGCGAGCACGCTGGCCAGGCGCGCGTGCTCGCGCGGGAAGTTCATGAAGTCCACGCCCGCAAATTCCATGATCGCGAACATGTACTCTGCCGGGCCGGGCCGCGGGCGCGGCAGTTCGACGGCAACGGTTCCGCCCCCGCGCACCGTCTCTTCCGCGTAGGCCATGATGGTGGGGCTGTCCTCCAGGTTGATCTGCGGCCCGCCCGGCGGCCAGCCGCTGAAGTTGGTGAGGTCCACATGCATGCCGATGTCCGCGGCGTGGGCGATCAGGTCATTCAATGTTTTGTGATAGGCGGGCGTGTCGAAACTGTACACGCGCTGCATCAGCGTTTCGTTCTCCGCCACGTTGATCATGCCGCTGATGAACGGCTGGATCTCGACGCCGCCGAAGCCCGCGGCGGCGAGCTCGTCGAGTTGCGCGCGTAATACGGGCAATTCGACATCGCCGCCGGGCCACCACCAGCGAGTCCAGGGCCTCGACGGGGAGGGAAGGGTCGATATCTGCTGCCACGTCCAGAGCACTTCCGAGGTGCCGAACTGTAAGTTGTTGGAGTGTTGGAACGGGGTTCTATCGACGCCAAGTGCTATCGAGGGCTGTCCGGGAGGATTAGCTGGAGGCCGCATGTGATTTTCCAGCCTGTGCACCAACCAGGTCGCACCCACTGACAGCACAATTGCCAAGACCAGGGACACGCCGGCCACTATCGCGAGTACACGTTTAGCCATGATTCACCAGATCGTCCTGTACAAAAAATGAGAATTGATATTCCCGAGTCACGGGAAAAGCCGGGCAGCCGCAAACGGTGTGCCGGCAGGAAAACAGAGTACGCATCCTCGGACGGTCATTGCGTGTCCTGCTTGCCATTCGGCGACCGTGGGTTTATATTTTAACTTATCGATAAATTAAATCAAGCTGGCGGTGCCGCATGCATATTTGGAACACGCCCTGTCGCCTGACACATTGCCCACGATGTCAGGCGGCTGCGCACCCTGGGCTCCACCATCGGACGTTCACCTCGCTGCTGACCGCAGTGACAGTTATTTGTCTGATGCTGGGCGCCTGCACCGACTCAGAAGACAATCTACCCGCCGAGCGACCGGAATTGCGGGTGACCGACAGCCACGCGATCGGTGCTGTGGGTGACGACGCGCTATCGCTGGTGGAGGCCTTGCAAATCGCTGGAGGATTGTTGGCTGTGGCGGAGCTTAGCAGCGCCGAACGCTTGCTGATTTCAGGTACGCCGGGGCCGGAGAGCGCAGATACAATTCGCGTGGCACTGGCGAACGGTGACCGCATCGAAGCGCCTAGCCAGACAATCCCCGACGGCCCGGAATGGTTCCCATTATTTCCGAGTAGCAGCCTTCCGGACATTGTCGGAAACGAGGGCGATGTGCTGGAAGGGGCGGGATATACCTTCTCCAACGGTCCGGCAGACGGTCCTCTCGGAGGGCTCGGACTCGTCATCCGGAGCTCTGATTTCACCATCCAAAACTTGGTGTTTGAACGCTTTGCGGAAATGCTTTCTATCTCGCCGTCCGACGAATCCGGACTGCAAGGGATCACGATTCGCGGAAATTCGTTCCTCAACGGCGGTGGCCTTGGACTGGGTGCGACGGCAGCGAACGGCTCTCGGTCGCTATTGCGTGGCGTAAGAATATCCAACAACGAGTTCCTCGGGCCGTCTGAATTCGGCGGCAGGTTCCCTAGAAACATCCATAGCGCCATCGGCGGGGTGGCTACGCCGCTCTCTGCTCCACCTGACGAGCAGGCCAACAGGCTGGAAAACCTGACGATTTCAGGCAATCGGATTCGGGGCTATTTTGGTGCGGTACAGCTCATGGCGCTGCAGTCCTTTACGGGCAATAGCAACGGGGTCATGCGTAATATCCGGATCATCGGGAACGACATCACAATCCCGAACTACGCGGGTGATCCGGCGATTTATATCTGGGGTGCCGTAACCCTCGGCGGCATGTCGTCGAATGCTCTCATTGAAAGTCTTGAAATTGCAGACAACGAGATCGCGGGTAGCGGTTACGTGGTCCTGGTAACAGGTGTAGAAAATGTGTCAGGACAAAATCTGCTGAGTGAGAACCACGTGATCCGCGATGTTTCCATCCACGGCAACACCATTCGTCCGGTGAATGACTGCGGTATAGGCATACTTGTAATGTCCTCATTTACCGAAATGTCGAGTGGCAGCGCGTTGGACAACAGGGTTGAAGCCCTCGATATCAGCGCTAATGAAATTCATGATTGCGAATTGGGCATCCTGGTCACACCCATGCTGAACTGGGGAGCGGCGGGGGCAAGCATGGGGAATAGTATGGAGAACGTAACAATCATCGAGAACAGCATCACTGGCGCACGCACTGGCATCATCGCCAGCGGCGGTACAATCCTTGCGAACGAACTCGGGCTTGAAGATTCTCCGGAGGCGACAGTAGCAGGTAACTACCTGAGGGGTCTGGAGATAAGTCGAAACAGCCTCGGTTCTACTCAGGAGGGTTTCGCGTTGTATGGGGGAGCCGCGATAGAGGCGCCTGGCAGTGTAACCCAAAATGAGCTGGTCGCTGCCCGGGCTCTTTCGAACACCGTCCCCGCCGATATTCCCCTCTGCACTGCGGCGGCGAATGGCATCGTTCGATCCGACGCCACGGTGGAGGCGAACACGCTAGACGCCAACGAAATTGATTGCTCGCGCTAAGCGGCGACGAGAACGAAACGGTCACCGGAGAAAAACATGTCTTCCAGGCGTAACTACTTCGTCATCATTGTCTATTCGACAATCGTCTTGCTTACCACTTAAATGTCGATACCGACCCGCGCGAGGGAAGACTCTGAACTGATTGCGCCAGCCGGCGGGAGTTTCCCTTCTTCGGAGGTACGCGATGCAGTAGGCAGGTATGTGCGAATGCGGGAGCAAATAGATCGCCGTGAGCGGCCGTGGACTGACATCGCCGAATTTTTCACGGCTGAGGCGGTATTTATCGACCCGGTATGGGGACGAATCGAAGGCAAGCAGGCCATTCGTGAGCTCTATGCAGAAGCAATGGCTGGCGTCGACTTCACGTTTCCCATCGATTTTACGGCCATCAATGGCAATTTTGTGATCATCAAGTGGCGCCAGGTCCTGCCAGGTGCGCGCGCGGACGGCACACCGTGGCAGCAATCGGCCGTTTCAACGCTCATCTATGCCGGAGATGGAAAGTTCCGGTACGAAGAAGATTTGATGAACGTTATCCATGTCATGGAGGACATTCAAAGCTCGGGCTGGGTGCCCGGACCCAACTTTGTATCTCCGCCACCAAACCCCGATCGCAACTTCGACCCGCAGCCCGCCGTACCATCTCAGCGGAAATAGTCGATTCGAACAATTCTACGGCGGGTGCCGGTGAAAGCCGGCTCCGCCTTTTTTATGGCCTCCAAACTCACACGTGCCGTGCCGGACGGCGCGCCTTGTGGCGACGCAACAGGTAGATGGTAGCGCGGCTCTAAATCTCCACGGGTGCACGGCGGCTCACGCCATGAACCGCCACATGTCCGAGGCTTGCATTATTCTTATCGATAAGATATATATTGTACGGCTGTCAGGGTCGGCCAAATTCAGAATCAGGGCTTGCTCCGTGGGGAACAGAGATAGGCTCCGCCCCAGGCCGCTGAACAATAATCAACCGCATAGACCCGCCTCGGAGGGTTCTCCCATGTCAGTAAGACCACAACTCGCCGGGCCTGCTGCCCTGTTGCTAATTCTTTCCCACAACGGCGCCACTGCCCAACCTGCCGCCGCCGTCGAGGCCGCTCGCAGTGTGCTCGAAGAAGTGCTTGTGACCGCCACGCGGCGCGAGTCGAGCCTGCAGGAGGTGCCGCTGTCGGTCACCGCGCTGGACGGGGCGACCCTGGAGAAGCTGAAGTTCTTCGAGTTCGAGGACTTCGCGGATGCCGTGCCAGGGCTGTCGATGACGAATTCCGCCGGCGAGCCCGGTGTCATCGCCGTGCGCGGCGTGGGTTTCGCGCCCAACTCGTCGGCGGCGCCTGCCGTCGATATCTACTGGAACGAACTGCCGATTCCCGCCGTGTACGCCTTCAACAGCATCTTCGACCTGCAGCAGATGGAACTGCTGCGCGGGCCGCAGGGCACGCTGCGCGGTCGTCCCGCACCCGCCGGCGCGATCACACTCACCACGCGGCAGCCCGAGTTGGACAATGTGAACGGCGTTGTCACGGGTTCCTTCTCCGACCAGGACGCCGTGAACATCGACGGCGCGGTCAACGTGCCGCTGGTTGAAGACGTGCTGGCGCTGCGCCTGGCCGCCATGTCCAACAACAACGAGGGACCGGGTGGCAAGACCATTAGCGGCGACAAGCCGGAAGTCGACGACAAGGCGCTGCGCGCAACGCTGCTGTGGGAACCGACCGCTGACCTCGCCGTGACGCTACTGCACCACTACATGGAAACCGAGGTCGAGCGCTTCGACCTGGTGACGGGCAGCGGCATCGGCTACAACGGGCCGTCGATCAAGGGTGGCAGCCGCCGCGGCGTGGTGGAGGAGGTCGGCACGAACGACCAGGAAATCGCGTTCAGCTCGCTGCAGGTGAACTGGGATATGGCGGACCACCGGCTCGTCTTCATAGGCGGCTACCAGGACCTCGAGGACAAGTTCTCCGGGGACCTCGACGTCGGCAACGCCCTGCTGAACTACGTGTCGCCGCAGCGCGTGAACACGGACTTCGAGGTGACCACTGCGGAACTGCGGCTGGAGTCCACCGGCGGTGGCCGTGTCGACTACACGCTGGGTCTCTGGTACAGCGACACCGAGACCGAGACAGACGTAACGCAGTTCAACGAGGGCGTGGGCGCTTTCGGCATTCCGGCGGACGGCACCAGCGCGCCGATCGACGATTACATTGCGGCCGTGTCGGTGTATGTCCCGACGGATTCGGAAAACATGGCGATCTTCGGCCACGTTGACTTCCACGTGACCGACCAGCTCACCATCGGCGCGGGCGCGCGCTACCTGGAGGAGACGTCCAAACGCAACAACGTGCTCGACCTCGGGCCGTTCCTCAACGCCGCGGCCGTCGCCCCCGGCGTGCCGCTCGGGGCACTGTGTCCCGACGGGCTGGCGGGCACGCTGCCGCCGGACCCCGGTTTCCCGCTCATGTTCGTGGGTGAGACGTTCCCGGGCTACTGCGACCTGTTCCTCGACCTGCCGCCCAACGAGTTGCCCATCGACGACAAGTGGACGGAGTGGGTATATGACATCTCGATCAGTTACGCGGCCACGGAAGACGTGAACGTGTACTTCACCGCGGCGCATTCCTGGCGCCCGCCGGGCGTGACCGTGGGCATCACGGCGCCGATGCCGGACGACGTAATCTTCGGCGAGCCGGAGGAATCCGACTCGGTGGAACTCGGTATCAAGTCGGAGTGGCTGGAGCGCCGCCTGCGCTTCAATGCCGCGGTGTACTACCAGGAGTTCGATGGTTTCATCGGCCGCTTCGAGGACATCCCCTACCTCGACGAGCCCGGCGTCAACGTGCAGGCGGGCGGCTTCACCTACAACGGCGACGCCATCGTCTACGGCCTGGAGACCGACCTGTCCTACCTGGTGACGCCGGACTGGACCGTGCAGCTCATGTACAGCTACCAGAAGGGTGAGTACGACGACGCCAGCGTGCCGTGCCGCGACACGGACTTCGACGGCCAGGCGGACAATGGCATCAACCCGTCCTTCGGCGACTGGGCGGCGCCGCGCGCGGTGGCGTTCTGCGAGTCCGACGATTCCATCTCCAACCTGCCGGACTGGAACGCCACACTGCAGTCGGAGTACATCCTGCCGCTGTCCGGGCACGACGCGGAGGCTTATGTGCGCGGCCTTGTGAACTACCAGCCGGACAACGACAACTTCGCGACCGGCTTCGAGCGCGATTCCTATACACTGCTCAACCTGTACGGCGGTGTGCGCAGCGCCAGCGGCGCGTGGGACGTCACCCTCTGGGCGAAGAACGTACTGGACGAGGACACCATACTCACGATGGGCGCTGAGGCGAATCGCGGGCAGGTTGCGTCGGGCTACGCGCCGATCAGCGTGCTGCCCGAGCGGGAAATCGGCCTGACCCTGCGCTACGCTTTCGACAGCAACTAACATAGGCGGGAGCAAAGGAGTCGAGCAATGGCAGACGGGTTTTCACCGGCGAGTAAAGCCGACGCGCACTTTTCTTTCACCAAGCTGGTCGTCGACGACCTGGAGAAGTGTCATGCGTTTTACACGCAGGTGTGTGGGATGGTGGAGCAGTTCCGCTACGAGAGCGAAATCGGGGAGCGGGCGATCAGCGAAATCTGCTACGCGCCCACGGCCGAGGGCGGCGCATCGTTCACCCTGCTCAAGTACCTGAACAGCGACAAACCCGACAACGGTGAGTTGATACTCGGCATCACCACGAATGACCTCGACGCCTTCATCGCGCGCGCGCAGGAAGCGGGCGGCCGCATCGCCGATCCGGTGCGCGACATGCCCGACCTCGGCCTGCGTGTTGCGTTTTTGGAAGACTGTGAAGGCCACCTCATTGAAGTGGTGCAGATGAATTGATACTGCGCGGTCCTAGCCCCCGTCGAGCCCCGCCTGCCGCTCGACCCCCGCGATGAGTTGCTCGAATACCGAGGCCATGATCTCATCCTCGTCGAGCGCGTCCATGGGCAGAGTCTTGATGACTTGCTGTTGCTCGGCGCTCAACCCCATGTCTTCCAGCGGCAGGTAGACCTTGGCCTGCATGTATTCACTGCTGCGCGCCACGACATTGATGAGTGTGATCGCGCCCGTCACGAAGATGTAAGCCGCCCGGGCGAGCGCCTTGCCACGCAGGCCCAGTTCATCGTGCAGGATCAGCGTCACCGGCAGCGTCACCTTGAGCCAGCCCGCCGAAGTGTGGCCATTCACACCCACGACGTGGGGCATCACCGGGTAGCGCGCGGCGTGCTCCTTCAGCGCACAGAGCCAGGCGCGCAGCGTGTCCTGCCAGGTTGCTCCCGGTTCTGGCATTTCGAACAGGCCGCAGATCTCATCGGACACCGCCTCGAGCAGGTCGTCGCGGCTGGCGAAATAGTTGTAGATCGCCATGGACGTCGTGCCGAGTTCGGCGGCGAGCGTCTTGATCTGGAAATCCTCGACCTGCGTTGTCGCGAGGATGCGCAGGGAGGTCGCGATGACTTCCTCCCGCGAGATGCGCGGCGGGCGGCCGCGGCCGCGCTTGGCTGGTTGCTCGACTTGCGTTGCTGGTTTTTTCTGGCTGGACATGTGTTTGTTATCGCAAAGCTGTACGACGCCTGGCGTCGAGGTAGACCGGGAACGAAACCGAGGCGCCCGGGTTCACGCCTCAGGAAGGGTCGCCGGTCACGGCGTCCTTCCTGCTGGACCTCTCGGCAGCCCGCTCTTCCAATCGCTCGGCCAGCCACACTTTGATAATAGACTGGCGAGTGACGCCCAGACGCCCTGCCTCACGATCCAGTGACTCGATCATCCAGGTGGGAAAGTCGACGTTTACCCTGCGCTGCTCCTGGTTCGGTCGGCGCGCCTTCTCGAGGTCGAGATTGGCAACTACGGCTTTACCCTGGTCGAACTTCTCGTCAAAACTTTTAGCTTTCATACAGCTCAATCTCCTCGTCCCTGGAACGTCGGACAGAAATAATGCGAATCGCGCCGGCCCTGTAGGTGATCACGGCAGACCAGTGCTTTGACCCGATACTGCCTATGACAAGATAGCGGGGCTCATCTTCAATCCTGGCCGGAATTTCGAGAAGATCGGGGTCATGCCAGAGCGCCTGCGCATCGACGAAGTCGATCCCGTGCTTTGCCAGGTTGGATGCGCTCTTTTGCTCGTCATACTCGAAATCGGGCATGGTATAAAAAATATACCTTTTTGGGTATTGGCGCAATGGTTGGACCAGGGCTTCCAGCCCCGCAAACTCACCGGGGCACAAGGATGCAGACCGGTCCCGATTCATTTTAACTTATCGATAAGGTATATTGGGCGACATCACACTGCAACCCGGGAGAAGCACCGTGTCCGAGGCAATGTCCAGCCACTTCCGCCCCGTCGGCGAACCGCTCGTCGTGGACGGCGCCTACCGCGACGACCAGCACGCGCGCCTGCTGCAAGCGGTGCGCGACAACGGCCCCTGGAAGCTCATCCTGGCGCAGCACTTCGCATCGGTCGAGGAGCTGATCGCGACGATGTCCGGCGCCATGCCCGAGGGCGTCACGCCCACGCTCGACATGTTCCTCACGCCGGCTTTCCGCGGCTTCTTCGCCGAACAGGGCGTGTGCAAGCATCCCGAACTGGAAGACTGTTTCTATAACAGCGACTTCATGGCGCGCACCCGCGCCTACTGGAACGCGCAGTACGTGCGCCCGGAGCAACTGATGTTCAACATCCAGGGCCCGGCGGACAACCTCGACCCCGGCCACCTCGACGCCGTGACGTTTCGCGGCACGCACAGTCGCAGCACGCCGATCTGGCTGATGAACATCATGGCCAAGTCAGGCCTGTTCCAGGACTGGCTGTTGAAGAAAGCGCAGGTCATCACCTGGTTCTATAAAGGCGAGGTCGGCGGCGGCTTCACCTACTGGCCGGATGGACCGCACGGCCAGCCCAGGCGCATCGCCGCGCCCATGTGGAACCGCGGCGTGGTGGTGCAGAACGAGATGATGTACCACCGCGGCGAGCCCAACGGCCCGGTCGAGATGCGTCACCCCGAGGGGCTGGACCTGCACTCGCTGATCGAGGCCGACCCCGATGATGCCACCGGCTGGCGCATCCGCACCGACGACCGGGTCATACAGCACATACCCGAACAGGAGATCCGCTTCCTCGTGCACTGGGGCGCCGAGGTGTACGAGGATCTCGACGAGATGAAAAAAGTGATGGACCACACCGACGACCTGGATACGCAGCGCATCGTCGACATCTTTATGGCCGATCTCAAGCAGCGCGGCATCCAGTGCGATGAGCCCGCCGACCCACTGCACGACCAGGCCTTCATCATGCAGCTCGTGGACGTGTACGATATCGGCGCGCCCAGCATCTACCCGCCCGAGGCGCCGAGTCCGCTGCAGGCGGCCTGAACACACAACGCACACACTGCGCCGGGTACGCCCGGCAGCGCGAGGTATTGCCCGTGTACGACAAGTTGTCCTTGAGCAACGTGACCCTCGATCATGTGACGCCGGAAATCGTCCTGCTCACACTCCATCGGCCCGAGGCCCGCAACGCGCTGAGCTGGGCCATGATGAAAGACATCAAGGACGCCCTGCACGCGATCGACGCGGACAACCGCTGCCGCGTGGTCATACTCACCGGCGCCGGCAAATCCTTCTGCGCGGGGCTGGACCTCACCGACCAGGCCAACCCGGACAGCATCGAGGCCGTGGTTGGCCCGATGAAGGCGGGACCGCGGCTGGGTATGCGCTCGCAGGAGTACATGGCCGAGATGATGTTGCTGTTGCGCAAAATACAGCAGCCGGTCATCGCCGCCGTCAACGGCCACGCCTACGGCGGCGGCCTCGGGCTCACGCTCGCCAGCGACATCCGCATCGCGGCGCACTCGGCGAAGTTCTGCACGCAATTTATCCGGCTGGGTATTTCCGGCTGCGACGCGGCGGTGAGCTATACGCTGCCGCGCTTGATAGGCGCCTCGCGCGCGCACGACATGATCATGACCGCGCGCGTCGTCGACGCGCAGCAGGCGGAGGCGTGGGGGCTCGTCACACGGCTCGCCGACGAAGACGCGCTGCAGGACGCGGCCGTCGAACTGGCGCAGGAGTTGTGCAACTTCAGTCCCTACGGCCTCGTCTCGACCAAGCAGGCCATGTGGGCCAACCTCGACGCCACTTCCATGGAGGCGGCGACGCATGTCGAGAACAGGAACCAGATCCTGAATGGGCTGTCGGGCGATGTGGAGGAGGCCGCCGCGGCGTTCTTCGAGAAGCGCAAGCCCAACTTCGAGTGAGCACGGGGCAAACACACTTTTCTTCAAGCGGTAAACCTTATGAATTTTGATTTTTCCGACGACCAACGCCTGCTGCAGGCCGAGGTGCAGAAGATGCTGGCCGCGACCAGCACATCCGCCGAGGTGCGCAGGTGCCTGGAGGGCGAGGCGCTGTACTCGCAGGTCACGTGGCGCGAGCTGCTGGGCATGGGCGCGGCCACCGCGGCGCTGCCGGCAGAGTACGGCGGCGCGGGGCTCGGCTACCTCGAGCTGTGCCTGGTGGCCGAGGAGGCAGGGCGGCACCTCGCCGCCGTGCCGCTGGCGAGCGGTATCTATCTCGCCGCCGAGGCGCTGTCGCTGGGCGGCAGCGAAGCGCAGAAACAGGCGTGGCTGCCGCGCATCACCGCGGGCGACTGCATTGCGACCGCCGCGCTCGGCGGCGCCGAGGGCTATCTCGCCGGTGACGCGCCGCGCTTTGACGGCACTGCACTGTCGGGCAGCGTCTTACTGCCCGACGGTGGCGCGGCCGACGTCGCCGTCATCCAGGCCGGCGATGACGTGGTGCTGCTGGAGCTGTCCGCGGCCGGCGTCACGCGCGAGCCGCTCGTGTCGCTGGACCCCACCCGTCCCTACGCGCGCATCCGTTGCGACGCCGCCCCCGCACAGGCGTTGTCCGGCGCGCTCGCGGGCAAGGCGCTCGCCGCGCGGGTGCGCAACGGCGCGGCGGTCCTGCTCGCCTTCGAACAGCTCGGCGGCGCGGCGCGCTCGCTGGACACGGCGCGCGAGTACTCACTGGAGCGCAAGGCCTTCGGCCGCCAGGTGGGCAGCTTCCAGGCGCTCAAGCACAAGATGGCAGACATCTACACCGGCAACGAGCTGGCGCGCGCGCACGCGTTCTACGGCGCGTGGGCGCTGTCCACCGACGCACCCGAACTGCCGCTCGCGGCCGCCGCGGCGCGCGTCTCTGCGACACGCGCTTACACGGTAGCCGCGGAAGAAAGCATCGAGATACACGGCGGCATCGGCTTCACCTGGGAGATGGACTGCCACCTGCACTACCGCCGCGCGCGCTACCTGGGGCAACTGATCGGCAGCGAGCACGCGTGGCGCGCGCAGCTGGCGGACGCCGTGATCACGGAGGCCGCGTAAGCGGGAACAGCGGATATGGATTTCAAGGACACAGCGGAAGAAGCGGCCTTTCGGGCCGAGGTAAGGGCCTGGCTGGAGGCGAACGCCACACCGCGACAAAGTGCCGAGGAAACGTTCGGGCCCGACCTGACCGAGGACGAACGCGTGGCGGCCGCGAAGGACTGGCAGCGCAAGAAAGCCGAGGCGGGGTACGCCGCGCTCACCTGGCCAAAGGAAATGGGCGGGCGCGGCGCGCCGCCGATCCAGCAGGTGATCTACGGCCAGGAGGAGGCGCGTTTCCTCGTGCCCGCGCGCGTGTTCGAGAACAGCCTCGGGCAGTGCCTGCCCACCGTGGGCGCCTGGGCGAGCCCAGAGCTTGCGGCGCAGTACCTGCCGCGCGGCATTCGCGGCGACGATATCTGGTGCCAGCTCTTCTCGGAGCCCGCCGCCGGTTCCGACACCGGCAACATCCGCACGCGCGCGGAGCGCAATGGCGACGAGTGGGTGATCAACGGCCAGAAGGTGTGGACTTCCGGCGCGCACTTCTGCGACTACGGCATCCTGCTCGCGCGCAGCGACTGGGACCAGCCCAAGCAGAAAGGGCTGACGATGTTCATCCTCGACCTTAAAGCCGACGGCGTCGACGCGCGGCCGATTCACCAGATGTCCGGCGAGCGCGAGTTCTGCGAGGTGTTCCTTAACGACGTGCGCATTCCCGACACGCACCGCCTCGGCGAGGTGAACCAGGGCTGGACCGTGATGCTCAGCACGCTCATGCACGAGCGCATGTCGATCGGCGGCGTGCTGCCCACCACGTTGCACGAGACACTGGTGAAGCTTGCGCGCAACGCCACCTGGAACGGCGCGCCCGCGCTCGACAACGACGTGGTGAAGGCGCGCATCGCCGACGCCTACCTGAGCCAGAAGGGCGTGGACCTCATTATCTCGCGCGGCATTACCGCCCTGTCGAAGGGGCAGGAACCGGGCCCGGAGATGTCGATACTGAAACTCGTCGCCGCCAGGGGCATCCTCGATATCGCCTCTTTCGCAATGGAACTGGCGGGCCCCGAGGGCATGCTGGGCCACGAGGTGCTGGGCGACGAATACGCCTTCATGCAGATGATGTGGCTCACGGCGCCCGGCATCCGCATCGCCGGCGGCACCGAGGAGATCATGCGCAACACCGTGGCGGAGTACGTCCTCGGGTTGCCGCGGGAAGCGCGCACCGACAAGCACGTGCCCTTCCGCGAACTGGAACGCTGACAACGGAGCAGGCGAATGAGCGACTTTCCAACACCGAACTTTTCCATCGACCTGAGCGGCCAGGTGGCGCTGGTCACCGGCGCCACCGCGGGACTCGGGCAGCGCTTCGCGCGCGTGCTCGCCGCCTGCGGCGCAAAGGTGGCGTTCACCGGCCGGCGCAAGGAGCGGCTCGACGCGCTGGCGCAGGAGCTGCGCGCGAACGGGGCCGAGTGCGAGCCCGTGGTAATGGACATGACCGACCGAGCGCAGATCCGCGCGGGCCTCGCGCAGGCCGAGGAGGCGCTGGGCACCGTGACTATCCTGGTCAACAACGCCGGCGTGCCCGATGCGCAGTACGCCACGAAGATTGACGACGACATGTTCGACAGCATCGTCAACACCAACCTGGAAGGTCCCTGGATACTCTCCTGCGCGGTCGCCGAGCGACTCATGAAGGCGCAGCTTCCCGGCCGGATCATCAACATCGCCTCCATGGCGGCGTTCGATGTGCAGCCGCAGTTCCCCTCGGCGCTGTACGTCACCACCAAGGGCGCGCTGGTGCGCATGACCGAGGCCATGGCGACGGAGTGGGCCAAGTACTTCATCAACGTCAACGCGATCGCGCCCGCGACGTTCCGCTCCGAGATGGTGGAGGACCTGCTGGAGCGCACCGGCGACCTCGCGCAGTACTTCCCGCGCAAACGCATCTGCGAACCGCCGCAGATGGACTCCACGCTGCTCTTCCTGGCCTCACCTTCCTCCGAGTGTGTGACCGGCACGGTCATCAAGGTCGATGACGGGCAGTTGGGGCGCTGAATCCCCGCCGCCGGCGCCCTGCCGCCCACGGAAAGAAAAGCCGTAGAATTACCGTAAATACCGCCTGATTACGGTAATTGTCGTATTCGTCACAGACCCGGTGCCGCCTTTCTGTGAAACTTGGTTCAGGCGCCGGGGTCTTACCTTGTACGGTAGTTGCCGGTGAGGCTGGCGGGGCGCCATCGGGGACACGGGATAATTACCCGCGCCGACGCGGAGTTGGCGGGGTAGGGGGCAAACAGCTTATGCCAAACATGGTCGGTTTTACTCACATCGGGCGGCGCAAGCTGAACGAGGACTGTTTCTTCGCGGATGACGACATGGGCCTCGCGATCGTCGCGGACGGCATGGGTGGTCACGCGCACGGCGAGGTGGCCAGCGCCATCGTCGTGGAGACGCTCCGGCGCGAAGCCGGGCACGGCCTGTACGAGGCTATCCTGCAATCGCACGAGGACGTGAAACGCGGCGTGGAAGACGGTCGCGGCGGCAAGGGCATGGGTTCGACCGTGGTCGCCGCGCACTTCGCGGGCAATGATTACGAGATCGGCTGGATCGGCGACTCCAGGGCCTACCTGTGGGACGGCGAGCTGGTGCAGATCACTCGCGATCACTCCCATGTCGAGGAGTTGATGGCGGCCGGTGCGCTGACGCTGGAGGAGGCACAGTACAGTTCCGTGCGCCACCAGATCACGCAGGCGGTCGGTGTGTCGCCGGACGGCGAGCTTGAAATCGGCAGCCTGACCGGTACGCTCGGCGCCGGCCAGGAGCTGCTGTTGTGCAGCGACGGCCTCAACGATGTCCTCACCGGCGCGGAGATCGCGGCGATCATGGACAGCGGCGGGTCACTGGAGGAGCGTGGCCGGCAACTGGTCGACGCCGCGGTAGCGGCGGGCGGGCGCGACAATATCACGGTGCTGCTGGTTGCGCCGGATGCGGGCGCGAAAAAGGGCGCCCGCCCCCCGGCGGTGAGTATCGCGCGCCTGGACGGCAGCGAAGAATACTTTCCCGAGGATTACGACGCGGCGAACGACCCCGACGGCAACACGGTAACCCAGCCCGGGCGCGCCGCGCCGCGTTAGCGCACAGCGGCCCCGGCCGCGCTCATCGGGCAGTTTCCCGCTTCACTCCCGCGTCTCGCGCGTGCGGTAATCGTTGAACGGCTCATCCCTGTCCTGCAACGCGGAGCGCAGGCCCTCCGAGCGCGCCTGCGCCACGAAGTCGTGCATGCTCTTCTGGTGCGTCCCCAGCGCGCACAGTTCCGAGCCGAGGCGAATGCCGGTGTGCAGTCCCATCACTTCCATCTGGCGGTGCACCACGCGCTTATTGAGTTGCACGAGATCAGCCGGCACGTGCTTGATGCGCTCGGCGACCTCCAGAACTTTCTGCTCCAGTTCCGCGGCCGGGTAGCAGGCGTTGGCCCAGCCGAGTTCGACGCACTGTTCGCCATTGATCGAGTCGCCGGTCAGCATCATCTCCATGGCCTTGCGCATGCCCACGAACCACGCGTGGAAGTGGTTGTCGGGCACGCCGAAGCGTACGGCGGGATAGCCCATCTGCGTGTCGTCGCTCACGTACACGAGGTCGCAGCAGGTCGCGAGTTCGCTGCCGCCGGCGAGGCAATAACCGTGCACCTGGGCGATAACGGGCTTGCCCAGTTCCCAGATGCCCATCCAGCCCTGGGTGACGTGGCGCGGCCAGTGGCCGTCGCCGCCCGGTGTGTACCAGGGTAGCTCCTGTCCCGCGTTGCCGTCGCCGAGTTCATAGCCGGACGAAAAACACTTGCCGGCGCCGCGCAGGATCATCACGCGCACGTCGGGGTCCTGGTCTGCCTCGCGCAGGGCCGTCACGATGGCGCCGCGCAGCGCGTGGTTCAGTGCGTTGCGCTTCTCAGGCCTGTTCAGCGTGATGCGACGCACCTGCGGTGCCGGTTCGTCAATCAAGATAACGTCATTGCTCATCAGTATTCCTCGTCGGGTGTTTGCTTTGCCGTGATTGGCCCGGTTGTACTTCCGCGACCCCAGTTGCGATACTAGCTAGCCATGCAGGAAACCAGAAGTCCCGCCGCGAGCAACTCCCGCGAACTCACCCTCCGTTCCCTCCTGACCGGCATGATACTGGGCGCGCTGCTCACCCCGTGCAACGTGTACTCGGGGCTCAAGATCGGCTGGTCGTTCAATATGTCCATCACCGCGTTGTTGCTCGGCTTCCTGCTCTGGCGGGTCCTGCTGCCGCGGGGCAGGCCGTGGGAGTTGCTCGAGAGCAATATCTCCCAGACCACGGCCTCCTCGTCGGCCTCTATTATCTCCGGCGGGCTGGTCGCGCCCATACCGGCGCTGGCCCTGGTGTCCGGCGTGGTGCTGGCGCCGCTGCCGTTGATCGCCTGGGTCTTCGCCGTCAGCTTCTTCGGGGTGTGGGTGGCATGGTACCTGCGCATTCCGCTGTTGTACCGTTCGCACCTGCCCTATCCGGCGGGAGTCGTGACAGCCGAAACCATGCTGGAGTTGTTCGATCGCGGCGCGGGTGCGCTCAAGCGCGTGCGCGTGCTGCTGGGCGCGGCGTTCCTCTCCGGCGCGGTCAAGTTTGTCGACACGCTCGTCTGGACCATTCCCCGCTGGGCGCCCGGCACGCTGCCGGCCAAGCTCAGTTTCGCGTTCGACCCGTCCCTGTTGTTGACCGGTTTCGGCGCCATCATCGGCCTGCGCGCGGGCCTGTCACTGTTGTTTGGCGCGTTGCTGGCCTGGGGCGTGATCGCGCCGTGGCTGCTGGATGCGGGGCAGGTCGAGGTCGTGGCCAGCGAGGCCAGTTACTTCGTGCCGCTGGTCGGCTGGCTCCTCTGGCCGGGCGTCGCGCTGATGGTCACCGCGACCCTCAGCAGCCTGGTGCTGGCGCTGCTGCAGCGCCGGCGCCGGCGGCGGGCACTCGAGCCGGAAGCGGCGGACGACAGCCACAAGATCACGCGGCTGGTGGCGTTGCTCGGCGCGTCCGCACTGGTGGTCGTGCTCGAGGTCGTGTTCATGGACATCGGCCTGGTCCCGGCGCTGCTCGCGCTGCCGATGGCCTTCTTTCTCGCCGCCGTGGTCGGCCGGGTGGTGGGTGAGACCGGCATCCCGCCCATCGGCGCGACCGGCAAGCTGTCACAGCTCAGCTTCTCCGTCATCGCCCCCGGCGATGCCGGCACCAACCTGCTGACCGCCAACGTCGCCGGTGGCGCGGCGGGGCAGTGCGCGGACATGCTCAACGACTTCAAGGCCGGCGCGCTGGTCGGGGCAACGCCGCAGCGCCAGGTCGTGGCCCAGTGCCTCGGCATCGCCACCGGCAGCGTCGTCGGTTCGCTGGTGTACCTCGCGTTGATCCCGGACCCGGCGGGCATGCTGCTCACGCCCGAGTGGCCGGCACCGGCGGTCGCGACCTGGGCGGCCGTCGCCGAGATGCTCACCCAGGGACTCGGCGCCGTGCCGGCGGCGGCGCTGCAGGCGATGCTCGTCGCGGCCTGCCTGGGGCTGGTGCTGGGCGCCGCGGACGTCCTGCTGAGCGAGGACAAGCGGCGGTGGCTGCCCAGCGCGAGCTGTCTCGGCCTGGCCTTCGTGATTCCCGCCTCCACGTCCATGGGCCTGTTTTACGGGGCTTTCCTCGCCGCGGTGCTCGGGCGTTTCTTCAGGCGCTGGTCCGCGGCCTACGTTATGGCGGGGGCGGCGGGACTGGTAGCGGGTGAGAGCCTGGTGGGCGTTGTCCTCGCCCTCGTCAGCATGGCCGGCTAGGAGCCGGCGGACTCAGTCGGCCAGCAGCGGCGTCTGGGCGTACAGCGCGAGCAGTCGCGCGATGCTGTCCAGGCTGTCGCGATGGGTGCGCTCGTAGCCGTGGGTCGCGTCGGTGCCGAAGGTGAGCAGCGCGTGATGCACGTCGTGCCCCGCGACGATTGCCGAGTTGGCGTCCGAGTAGTAGTAGCGGAACACGTCCGTCTGGTGGGAGATGCCGTGGTCCCGGCACAGGTTGCGCAACTTGCGCGTGAGGCGCCGGTCGAAGGGGCCGCTGGTGTCCTGCGCGCACAGCGTAACGCCGGTCTCGCGCGCATTCTGGCCTGGCGCCACGGGACCGATGTCGATCCCCACGAACTCCGCGACCCGCTCCTCCAGCGAGGAGCCGGCGCCCGTGCCGACTTCTTCCGTGATCGTAAACAGCACCATCAGGTCGACCTCGGGCGTCACGTCGTTCTCGACCAGTGCTTTCAATGCCGTCAACGCCGCCGCCGCGCCGGCCTTGTTGTCGAGGTGGCGCGCGCTGATGTAGCCCGACGCGTCCCACTCGGGGTCCGAGTCGAAGGCCACGATATTGCCGGGGCGGATGCCCAGGGCCAGCGTGTCGGACGCGTTGCCCACACTCTGGTTGATGCGCACCTCCACCTGGTCCCAGCCGACCGGGAGCTGGTCGATTTTTTCATTGAACGCGTGGCCGGAGGCGAGCAGGGGCAACACCTGTCCGCGGTAGGCCTTGCCACCGGTGAAAATGGTGACGCGCCCGCCCTCGGCGAAGCGGCTCGACCAGGTGCCGATGGGTTTGATGCCCAGCCGGCCGTTGTCGAATACCTTCGCGACGGCCGCCCCGATGGTGTCGATGTGGTTGGCGATGGCCCGCCCGGTCGCCCGAGTCTTGCCCGGCAGCAACGCCGTGATCGTGCCCCGGCGGCTGAGGGAGAAATCGACGCCGATGGTATTGAGCTGGCGGCTGACGTAGCGCACGAGCTCGTCGGTGAACCCGGTGGGGCTGGGGATTGCCAGCATCTCCGCGAGTGTCCGGTGGAGGTACCCCGTGTCTATCGGCAGGTCGCGCAGGCTCATCGGCTGCGTTTGATGACCTCGGCCGGGTCGGGAATGTCGGCACCGTGCTGCGGCAGCGCTTCCGCATCGATCTGGTGACTGAAGTCCGACACGGTGGTTGTCGATGTGTCGTGCGCGAACGTCGGCGCGCTCAACATGTAGGCCTCGAGCATCCTGCAGACATTTTCGAGGCTGCGGAAATGTGTGCGCTCGAGGCTGTGCGAGGCGTCCGCCGCGTAGGCGATGACCGCGGTGCGCACGTCGTGACCCGCGGCGAGGGCCGCGGCGGCGTCGTTGTGCGAGGCGGGCAGCAGGCGCCGCTCGAACGGAATGCCGGCCTGCTCCGCGAGTTCCTCGAGGTGCGCCGTCAGGTGGTAGTCGTAGGGTCCGGCGGCGTCGCCCGAGGCAATCGTCATGTGCTCGAACGGGGCCGTTTCCGCCCAGGGCTCGGAGGCGAAATCGACCGTCACCAGTTCGCTCACCTCGGGCAGTATCGCGCTGCCGGCGCCCGAACCCACGGTCTCGGTGACGGTAAACAGGAAATAGGTATCGCGCACCGGCTTGATCTTCTCGCGGCAGAAGCCCTCGATGGTGGCGAGGACGGCCGCCGCGCCGGCCTTGTTGTCGAGGCCGCGGCCCACGACGAAACCGTTGGGCAGGATCTCCGCCTGGCTGTCGAGCGCGATGAAGTCGCCCACGTCGATGCCGAGCCGGCGCACGGCATCGGGTTCGGTGACCTGTTCGTCCAGCCGCAACTCGATGTGCTCCCATCCGATGGGCGCCTCGTCCACGCCGGCATCGCGGGACACGCCCCAGGCCACGGTGGGCAGCAGCGTGCCGCGGAATGTGGCCTGCTCGGTAAACAGGGTGATCCGGGCGCCTTCGGCGAAACGGCTGCTCCAGTAGCCGATCGGAGCGACCGCCAGGCGGCCGTTGGGCTTGATGCCGCGCACCATGGCCCCGATGCAGTCCACGTGATTCACCACCGCCTGGGCGGGCTCGTCCGGTGCGCTGCTGTCGCCCGGCAGCAGGGCGCGCAGGGTGCCGCGGCGGGTGATGTCGAACTGCACGCCCAGCGCGTCCAGCCGGCGCGCGATATAGCGGATGATCTCGTCGGTGAATCCGCTGGGACTGGGAATCGCCAGGAAATCCAGCAGCGTCGACTGTAGCGCCTTGGTGTCGATCATTTATCGGTCGCCGTAGTGTTTGGAATCCGCGATGCTGACAGACAGCGGAAACAGCAGGTTGACGAAACGCTCGGTCGTGGGCTGCGGTTCATGGTTGGCCAGGCCCACGCGCTCGTTCGCCTCGATGATAACGTACTCTTCCCGGTCGGGCGCGGTCACGATGAAGTCGAGGCCCACCACGGGAATATCCAGGCGTTGCGCCGCGCGCTCGGCCACCTTGACCAGTTCGGGGTGCAGGTCCGCGGTGACATCTGAGATGGTGCCACCGGTGTGGAAGTTGGCGGTCTTGCGCACCCGCACCACGCTGCCGGCTTCGATCACGCTGTCGAGGTCCAGCCCCTGTTCCGCCAGGCAGGCCAGCGTGTCGTTGTCCACCGGGATACTGCTCTCGCCCTGGGACGAGGCGCTGCGCCGCCGGCTGAGCTTTTCGATCAGCTCGCCCAGCGCCAGCTTGCCGTCACCGATGACCTCCGGCGGCTTGCGCACGGCGGCGGCCACCACCTCGAAGTCGATCACGACGATGCGCAGGTCTTCACCGGGGTGGAAAGACTCGAGCAGGACGCGGTCGTGGTAGCGGCGGGCCTCGTCGATGGCGTCTTTCAGCGCCTCGGGTGTCCGCACTCCCACCGTGATACCGGCGCCCTGCTCGCCGATGGCCGGTTTGACGACCACGGCCTCGTGCTTCTCCAGGAAAGCGACGTTGGCGTCGGTGGCGCCCGCGACCATGAAGGACGGCGTGCGCAGCCCCGCGCGGCTGAGCCAGCGGTGCGTGACGAACTTGTCCTGGCAGCGGCTCATGGCGACCGCCGAGGTCAGTTCGGAGAGCGATTCCCGGCAGTCGATCTTCCTGCCGCCGCGGCTCAGCCGGAAATAGCCTTCCTCCGCGTCGAGAATCTCGACCGAGATGCCGCGCGAGCGCGCCTCGTCGACGATGATGCGCGCGTAGGGGTTCAGGTCTTCCTCGAGTTCCGGTCCGAGGAACAGGTTTTCGTTGTACGCGTTCTTGTTCTTGATGGCGAACGTGTGCACCTGCCGGAAGCCGAGCTTCTTGTACAGCAGTTTCGCGCCCTCGTTGTTGTGCAGGACGCTGAGGTCCATGTAGCTGCAGCCGCGCTCCAGGAAATAGTCCGCGAGGGCGCGCACCAGTATCTCGCCTATTCCGGGCCGGGTGGCCTGCGGGTCGACGGACAGGCACCACAGGCTGGAGCCGCCCGACGGGTCGTCGAACAGGGCGACGTGATCGATGCCCATGACCGTGCCCACCACGTTGCCGGTGCGCTCCTCGATGGCAACGAGGTAGACGAGCTCCTCGTCGCCGCGGGTCTTCCAGATGTGTTCGGGGTCGGTGGGCACCATCTCGCGCTTGAGGTATAGGTCGTTCACCGCCTCGGCCTGCTCCCGCGTGTGCACGGGTTCCACCGTCACGCCCTCGGTCTCCACCTGCTCGAGCAGGGGTTTCTCGAGATCCAGCCGGTAGGTGTCGGAGGGGTCGAGGAACAGGGTTTGCGGCGCGGCCGCCAGTACCAGGTGCGGGTCGGAAACGTACATGGCGATGTCGCGCTTGCCCGGCTTCTCGCGCAGCATCTGCTGCGCTATCTGCTCCGGGCGCTCGAATGTATGCCCCATGATGACGCGGCCCCAGCCGCACAGCACCGAAGCGTTCTCGCGCATCGGTCGCGCCGCCTCGTCCTTCGCAGCCAGTCCCTGCAGGTACTGGTACGAGGGCGGCTGGTCGCTGAATCGCATGCGTGTCTCCCGGCTTCCGCCTTGCGCCTGAACGCCTGTGCCTAAACGCCCTGCGCCTGGAGCCACAGCTCCAGCAGGCCCAGCTGCCACAGCTTGGAACCGCGCAGCGCGGTGATGTGTTCTTCCGGTGCCGCCAACAACTCTTCCACGTACTGTGAGTTGTAGAGGTTGCGGTTGCGCGCGGTGTCGCTGTGCAGCGCGTCCCGCACGTAGTCGAGTACGGAGCCCTGCAGGTACTTCAATGCCGGCACGGGGAAGTAGCCCTTCGGCCGGTCGATGACCGCGGCGGGTATGACGGCACGCGCCGCCTCCTTGAGCACGCGCTTGCCGTCGCCCCCGAGCTTGTGGCGCGACGGAATACGCGCGGCGTACTCCACCAGGTGGTGGTCCAGGAAGGGCACGCGCGCTTCCAGCCCCCAGGCCATGGTCATGTTGTCCACGCGCTTGACCGGGTCATCCACCAGCATGACGCTGGTATCGAGGCGCAGCGCCTTGTCCACGGGGTCGTCGGCACCCGGCTGCGCGAAGTGTTCGCGCACAAACTCGCCTGCCGCGTCGCCCGCGGCGAAGCTGTCGGTGACCGTGCGGCAGTACTCGGCGTAGTCGCGGTCGAAGAACGCCTTGCGGTACGTTGCGAAGGGGTCGTCGCAATCCTGCAGCGGCGGATACCAGTGATACCCGCCGAACACCTCGTCCGCGCCCTGGCCGCTCTGCACGGCCCTGCAGTTTTTGGCGACTTCGCGCGAGAGCAAGTAAAAGCCTATGCAGTCGTGGCTGACCATCGGCTCGGACATGGCCGCGATGGCGGCGGGCAACTCGCTCAGCAATTCCGCCGAGGACACCTGGATCTTGTGGTGGTGGGTACCGAATTCGTTCGCGATGATGTCGGAGTACTGGAACTCGTCGCCCTGCTCGTCATTGACGCTTTCGAAGCCGACGGAAAACGTGTGCAGGTTGTCTGTGCCGTGTTCCGCCATCAGGCCTACCAGGAGGCTGGAGTCCACGCCGCCGGACAGCAGGACGCCGACATCGACCGCCGCCAACTGCCGCTTGCGCACGGCCTTGCGCAGTTCCTCGAGCAGGCCGTCGCGCCAGTCATCGAATCCGCGCTCCTCGTCCGCCTGGCTGCGTGCGTAACTGAGCTGCCAGTAACGCTGCTGCTTGAGCGAACCGTCCGCCGCCACGGTCAGCGTACAGCCGGGAGCGAGCTTCTTGATCGCCGCTATCACCGTACCGTCCGGTGGGACGACCGCGTGAAAGCTCATGTAGAAGTTGATGGCCTGTGGGTCCAGCGCCTTGTCGATGTCACCACCGGCAAGCAGCGCCGGCAGACTGGACGCGAAGCGCAGCCGCTTCGCATCGACGCTGTAGTAGAGCGGCTTGATTCCCAACCTGTCGCGCGCGAGAAACGTCTTGCCGCTGTCGCGTTCCCAGATGGCGAAAGCGAACATGCCCTCCAGGCGCTCAACGCACTGCGCACCCCAGGCGTGATAGGCCTTGAGGATGACCTCGGTGTCGCCGCTGGAAAAAAAGTGGTAGCCCTGCTGCTCGAGTTCGCCGCGCAGCGCGGGATAATTGTAGATGGCGCCGTTGAATACGATGCCCAGCCCCAGCGCGGCATCCACCATGGGCTGCTGCGACGCATCGGCCAGATCCATGATGCGCAGGCGGCGATGGCCGAAAGCGCGGTTACCCTGCATGAAAATGCCGTGGTCGTCAGGGCCTCGCGCAGCCATGTGCGCGGTGATCCGGTTCAGTCGGGACGAGTCGACAAGTTCATTGTCGAAGCGGATTTCTCCGCAAATACCGCACATTACGTATGTGTTGGTCTGGGTTTGGTTATCGCTTTACGAATTGGACACGAAGCACCTCGCAAGGTGATTTCGTGATGTGACAAGCCTGCAAAGGATAACGTGTCTACGTTTGCGTTTCAAGTTGAGCGCGGACAGCCAGTGTCACCCTGGCGTCTACCGCGAGCATCAATGCGTGGAAGTCATCGCGCCGGGACCGGTGATGAATTTTGCTGCGCGCCGCAGTGGCCGCGCACAAAAAATGTTACGCCTTCGCGGCCGAACGGTTGGCGCGGGCACTGGTGAGTGTCACGCGCCGCGCGCGGCGATAGCGGTTTAGCGGGCGGATGCGCGCCGCCGCGTGTTGCCGATCCAGGCAAATCCCAACAGGACCAGCGCCGCCGTGCCGGGCGTGGATACCAGGAACCGGGGCGCCGAGTACTGGATATTGTGAAAGAACAGCGGCCCGTATTCGACGATGGTGTCACCCGACGGGTAACGGTATTGCAGTCCGCCCGGGATGATCAGGTCGCGCGAGAACATGATCCGTGGCGACTCGGGCGGCTCGGCGCCGATGCAACCGGTGATGCTGAAGCAGACCCCGGCAGCGAAGCCACCGGGGTTGTCGTTGAGGACGTTGTAGGCGGCGTCGACAATGAAATCCAGGTGCAGTCCCGCCTGTGTGTTGCCAGGCGTGAAATCGAACCCCGGCACGCTGATAAGCCAGTCGATGAGATCGGGCATGATATTGCCCGGCGCGGTGCCGGACTGGTTGAAGACAAGGAAGCCCGAGATATTGACGTCCCCCGGCCCATCCGTGATACCGACGTCATAGCGCACGAGACTGGCGCTCGCACTACCGGACCAATACGCCGCCAACAAGACAAGCAGGAAAGTGACACGTGCCGATTTTGCTTTCATGGGACCCCCCCGCGGTAACGAGTGTCTGTCCAGTATAGTCCGGGACCGGGTAATCGCCATGTGCCAACGGGTCCCGGGAGTGGCCGGTGTAACGGCGCTCAGCCCGCTGCCAGCCCCAGCTCCTGCGCATACGCGTCGCGCATCACGAACTTCTGGATCTTGCCCGTTACGGTCATCGGGTATTCGTCCACGAACTTGATGTAGCGCGGCACCTTGTAGTGGGAGATCTTGTCGGCGCAGAACTCGCGGACGGCTTCCTCAGTGAGTGACGCGCCCTCGCGGGGCAACAGCCACACGGCGAGCTGCTCGCCGTACTTCTCGTCCGGCACGCCGAACACCTGCGCGTCGTCGATGTCGGGGTGCCTGCACAGGAACTCCTCGATCTCGCGCGGGTAGATGTTCTCGCCACCGCGGATCACCATGTCCTTGATGCGACCGGTGATGCGCACATACCCGTGTTCGTCCATCACGCCGAGGTCGCCCGAGTGCAGGAAGCCCTCGCTGTCGATGGTCTCCGCCGTGCGCTCCGGGTCGCCCCAGTAGCAGTCCATCACGCCGTAGCCCTTCGCGCAGACCTCGCCGATCTCCCCCACGTTCGCGATGGAGCCGTCCTCGCGGATGATCTTCACTTCCCAGTTGTCGTGGGGCCTGCCGACGGTGGTCGTGCGTTGCTCGAACGTGTCGTCGATGTCGGTGGCGTGGTTTACCGGGCTGCACTCCGTCTGCCCGTAGGCGATCACGATCTCGGTCAGGTCCATCTCGCCGATCATGCGTTTCATCAGTTCCTCGGGGCAGGTGGCGCCGGCAATCATGCCGGTGCGCAGTGGCGCGAGGTCGTAGTCGGCGCAGTCCGGCAGGTTGAGCTCGGCGAAGAACATCGTCGGCACGCCGTGCAGCGCGGTGCACTGTTCGTCCTGTACCGCCTGCAGTGTCGCCGCTGGTTCGAACACCTCCGCGGGCAACACCATGGTCGCGCCGTGCACCACGCAGGTGAGCGTCCCCATCACCATGCCGAAGCAGTGGTACAGCGGCACGGGTATGCACAGCCGGTCGTCGCGGGTGAAGCGCATCTTCGCACCGTTGAACAGCGCGTTGTTGAGGATGCCCGTGTGCGTGAGCGCGGCGCCCTTGGGATTGCCGGTGGTGCCGCTGGTGAACTGGATGTTGATGATATCGCCGGGGTCGAGTTGCGCGCCGATGGCGGCGAGACGATCCGCGCCATCTGTGCCCATCGCGCACACGTCGTCGAAGTTGAACATCCCGGGCGTGGTGTCGGTGCCCATGCGCACGACCGACCGCAGGTGCGGGAGTTTCTCCGCCTGTAGCGCGCCCGGCGCCGCCGTCGCGAGTTCCGGCGCCAGTTCGCACAGCATGTCGAGGTAGTGGCTGGTCTTGAACCGCTCCGCGGTAACGAGCACGCTGCACTCGACCTTGTTGAGCGCGTACTCCAGTTCGTACAGGCGGTAGGCGGGGTTAATGCAGACCAGGATCGCGCCCATGCGCGCCGTGGCGAACTGGGTCAGCAACCACTCGTAGCAATTGGGCGCCCAGATGCCCACGCGGTCACCCGGCGCGGCGCCGAGCGCCAGCAGCCCCGCCGCGAGGCGATCGACCTCCTCGAGAAACTCGCCGTACGTCCTGCGGATACCCTGGTGGCAGACGACCACGGCGGGGTGGTCGGGCTGCCTCGCGGCCACGTCCGCCAGGCACTGCCCGATGGTCGCGGTCAGAAGTGGCTTCGATTCGCCGCGGTAGTGTGCTTGCTGCATAACGTCACCGTGAAGGTGCGGGTTCGGCCCAATGCGCTATTCGACAGGGTTTTTGGCGCGACCTCAAGCGCGTCCACCGGTGGCGCGCGACGCGCGACAGCTTACGGGCCATGGTCGGCGAGGTAGGGCTTGAAGAACAGGTTGTAGATGCCTTCGGCGTACGCCTCGACGAACGCATCCTGGTGTACGTCCTTGCCGTAGACATGCTGGACTTCCGCCGCGAGCGTAAACGGCGCCTGGGTGGCCGCGTTCAGCATGTAGATCAGCGTGGGCATGTCGATGGCGGGAAAACGCGCGAGGTCCAGCGTGATCGGCAGGCTCTCCAGCAGTCTCCTGTGGCCCTCGCGGACGTGCTTGTCGGCGGCCCACCGGAGCCTGTCCGAATCGCGAATGGACTCCTGCACCATGATGCGGGCGTGCTCCGGGTGCCTGGAGCAGTAACGCACATAGCGGTGTATCCAGAGCCGCACGCGCTCCGCGCGCGGCTTGTCGCGGTCTTCCGCGGGCTCGACCATCTCCTCGAGCAGGCGCGCGAACAGGAAATCGACCGCCGCTTTCCAGAGGTTGTCCTTGTTCTTGAAGTGGTACTTGATGAGGCCGTGATTCACGCCGGCCGCGGCGGAGATGTCGCGCACGCTCGCGCTGTCGAAGCCCTTCTCGGAAAACTCGCGCAGCGCCGAGTTGAGGATCCTGTCGCGCGTCTCGCGGGTCTGGGTCGCGCGGACACCCATGGACTCGTCGCTGCTCACGATCGGGGGTACTCGCGCGCGTTCGCTGTGGTGTGCACGGGGGGGCGCTCGCCGTCAGGGTGTCGCGGTGGCGAGCAGCCAGTCATAGAAGGCCTCTATCCAGCCGTCGCTCGAGGCGCCCTTATCCGGCATGCCGAAGCCGTGCCCGCCGTCGGGGTAGATCGTGAGCGTACTGCTGTGGCCGGCGTCCTGCCAGCGCTGGTGCAGGTCCTCGCTCATGCCGGCCGGGAACAGGGGGTCGTCCGCGGTGGCGACGATATACAGCGGCGGCGCGTCGTCGGGAATGGTCGCGGGATTGCCGGGGCCGTAGATCAGTGCGGCAAAATCCGGGCGCGAGTCGCCCCGTCCTTCGAGCACGGCGCCCAGCGAGGCGAAGGAGCCGGCGGAAAAGCCGATGAGGCCGACGGCGTCCCTGCGCACCCGCCACTCATCGGCCCGCGAGCGCACCAGCGCGACAGCCGCCATCGCATCCGCCGTGGCCAGCGGTTGCGCGGGCGACGGCGTGATCTCCGGGTAGTCGTCGTCGCCCGACAGCCACGCCTTGAACATCATCCAGTAGATCTGCAGTTTGAACAGCGTCGGGTTGGCGGCCGTCTCATCGAGCCGGTACTTCAACAGGAACGCATTGACGCCGCGCTCGCGCAGCCACTGCGCGACCTGCGTGCCCTCAGTCTCCATCGAGAGGAACTGGAATCCGCCACCCGGCGCGACGATGACGGCCACGCCGGTATTGCCGTCCGCGTCCGCCAGGTACGGTTGCAGCGTCGGCTGCACCACGTTGCGCACGACGCGTTGCGGCAGGAAGTCCGTGGTTTCGACTTCGACCTGGTCCCAGTCCTCGCTCCCCGGCGCGCCGTCCGGCCAGAGCACGATGGGTGTGTCTGCCGCGTACAGCGGCCCCGCAACCGGGAGGGTGAACAGCAGCGCGAGCAGGGCGGCGAGCCTGGGTGCGCGGGGGCGTCGGGCGTGCAGTCGCGTGTTCAATGTCTGCCTGTCGTTACTGGTGGGTGGCGCAACGCCCGCGCGGTATGCGCGGCGCGCCGCTGTCACGACAGTCTAGTCGCAACCGGGAAAATCGTCGTTGCGTATCGCGATGCGGGCAACCGCGTCGTCGGGGTCGGGACCCAGTCGTGCGTTCACCGGCGCCGACAGTTCGATCTGCGCCACTTCCGGTCCTGGATTCGGCGTGCCCACCTCGAAGTCCTCGTCGCCGTAGACAGTGAACGGGATCGTGGCGCTGGTCTGCCCCGGTGCGAATACCAGCACGCCGGCGCCCGCCTCGTAATCCACGCCGGGCTCGGGCTGGCCGAGATCGTCCACCGTGGCCCAGTTGACCGTGACCTCGCGCTCGCATGCGTAGGCGAGTTGCACAGTGACAGCGATCTCCGTTATGCCGGAATGGCCCTCCTGCACGGCCCTGTCGAGGGGTGTCAGCAGCGGCAACTCGCCGCCGGGCAGGCATTTCATGTCCTGGGCGGTGAAGTCCGGGTTGGTTGCGAACTCGGGGTCGGGTCCTGAGAAGGCCAGCGCCGCGGTGGCGTCGCCGCGGAGTATGTAGTCCAGCCAGGCGATGATGTAGGCGCGCGACACGCCGCCGCCGTTCTCCGACCAGTCGAGGTGCGGAAACCCGGCCTGTGGCGCTGCGATCATCGCCATGGCCGCCGCGTCGGTGTGCAGGTCGAAGTAGGCCTGTACCGTGCCGGTATTGGAGATGATGTCGCCGACCGCGCCGACGATGAACATTGGCACGTCCACGGCGCTGACGTCGAACTCCTTCTCCATCTCGAACACGAACTGGGGTGCCGGCAGCGCCAGCGGGACCAGCGTGTGGATATCGTCGGTATCGATAACCGCTTTGGTGGAGCCGCCGGCGCCCTGGGAGTGACCCACCGCGCCTACCGCGCTGAAGTCGATCTGGCCGTGCAGTATGTAGCCCGGGTCGGCCTCCAGCGATTTCAGGTGCGCCAGGGACTCCAGCAACTGCTCGCCGGTGCCCACCTCCTGGTGATTGGTGGCGGTCACCACGAAACCGTAGGAGGCGATGCGGCGCAGCAGGACGGGGTAGTTGGTCTCGGGCTCGGCGCCGCTGCCGTTGCCCCAGACCACGACGGGGAACACTTCGGTCCCGGACGTGGCGACCGGGCGGTAGACGACGCCGGTCTGGCCGCTGGCGTAGGTCTGCGCGTCGACGGCGACAGCCCAGGGCCCTTCGCCGGAGTAGTAGTCAAAAACCGGTGTGCTCGCCCGCACCGGCAGTGCCAGTGTGAGCAGGGCCAGCAGTAGAATTGCGCTGTGCGCAATGGGTTTGTGGCGGGATTGCATGGCGTGCTCCGACTCGTTGTTATTGGGTGTGGCGCGGCGACCTGCGCGCGGCCTGGAGGGTGTATTGCGCACTCATTGCGCGCACCATCCGGACTGAGTATGATGCAAAACCAAGAATTTATCCAATTGGATAAATAAAAACTGCGCGGACTTTCCACGCCGGCGCGCCGCCGGTGGCCGGGAGGGTGAGAAAGGCGGTGAAAAGGGCGGTGAAAGCCATGCCGCCCGCCGGCTGACAAGACAGATAATCGATAACGAGATAAGGCCATGACTATGCCGAGGCACACTGCCACCCCCTCAATCCTGGCGCTGCCGCTACTGGCGCTCGTGCTGAGCCGCGCCGCCGCCGTGCTGGCACAGCCCGAAGGGCAGGAAGAGCGGTCCGCGGGCCCGCTCGAGGAGGTGGTCGTCACCGCGACCACGGGTACGCTGATTCGCGGTATCGCGCCCACGGGTACCAACATCGTGGAACTCGACCGCGAGGCCATCGTGATCACGGGCGTGTCGTCGACCAACGACCTGCTGGCGCGGGTACCCCAGGTCACGAATTTCTTCGGCACCGTGCCGGTGCCCACCACGGACCTGGGCTCGCCTATCAACCGCCCGAATATCCGCGACCTGGGCGCCTCCGGCGCGTCGACCACCCTCGTGCTGATCGACGGCATGCGCTTGCCGGGCGCCGGCTTCCAGCAGGTATCCCCGGACCCGTCCGTGATACCACCGGCGGTGCTCGAGCGGCTGGATGTGCTGCCCGACGGCGCCTCGGCGCTGTACGGGTCGGACGCGGTCGGGGGCGTTATCAACTTCGTCACGCGGCGCGAGTTCGAGGGCGTGGAGATCGCGGCCAAGTACGGCACGTCGGACGGCTACGACACGAAGGAGGCGAGCCTGACAGGCGGCACCACCTGGCGGGGCGGCGGCGGCCTGGTGTCCGCCTACTGGACGGAGAACGACGCATTGCTGGGTGACGAGCGCGGCTGGATCACCGGCGATCACACGGCCCGCGGCGGCAGCGACTTCCGCGTGACATCCTGTTCCCCCGGGACGATCACGAGCGGCGGCAGGACCTTTGACATGGCCACCGGCGCGCCCGGCGAAAACCTGTGCGACACCACCGACCTCGCCTCCACGCTGCCCGCGCAGGAGCGGCGCACGCTGTTCGCCGCCATGCGCCAGGATCTCAGCGAGACCCTCGCGTTCGACGTCGCCGCGTATTACTCGGAGCGGGACGTCGAGTTCGCGGGCGGCACAGTGGGTTCGACCACCGGCGTCAGCGGCGGCGGCAGGATCACGAGCGCCAACCCCTTCTTCCGCCCGGTGGCCGGCGAGCAGGCGCACCAGGTGGACTTCAGTTACCACCCGGCGCTCGGCGGGGCGGCGAAGAACACGGGCGACTACGAGTCGTACAACATTATTCCCGAGTTCACGGTGGCGCTGTGGTCGGACTGGCAGGGGCGCCTGACCTTCAACTACGGCGCGTCGGAAAACGCGGCCCTGACGCGCGGTATCGACCGGGCCTACGAGGCCCAGGCCCTGGTCGCCACCACGATGGACACGGCTATCAATCCCTACGACGTGACTGCCATCGACCCCGCGGTACTGGCCAGGCTCACCGACTACGCCAGTGCGACCGGCAAGGGCGACCAGCGGATCTTCCAGACCCGCGGCATTCTCGACGGCAGCCTGCTGGAGGTCCCCGCGGGCGACGTGCGTCTCGCCCTCGGCGTCGAGTACACCGACCAGGAACACAAGGTGACGCAGGGCAATGCCACCCCGATCAGCAATCCGGTCACGGTGACGACCAACAACAGTCGCGACATCCAGTCCGTGTTCGCGGAGGTGTTCATTCCCGTGTTGCCGCAGTCGTCGCCGGTGGGCAGCTTCGACCTGTCGCTCAGCGGCCGGTACGACGATTACAGCGATATCGGGCACACCTCCAATCCCAAAGTGGGTTTCAACTGGCTGCCGGTGGAGGAGCTGGTCATCCGGGGCAACTGGGGCACGTCGTTCCAGGCGCCCAGCCTCGCCGACACCGCGGGTTCGGTCGACACCCGCGCGCAGTTCCTGCCGGTCAGCCCGTTCCAGGACGACGACGCGGGACCGCTGGATTTCCTGCGTCCCACCATCCTGATCGCCGGCGGCAGCGACGGCCTGGAGCCGGAGGAGGCGGACACCTTGTCGCTGGGCTTCGACTGGCGCCCGGAGTACGTCGAGGGTCTCAATGTCAGTGCGACCTGGTACAACGTGGACTACGAAAACGCGATCGTGGTGACGCCGTTCTTCGAGCCGTATTTCTTCGACCTGCCGTCGCTCGAGCCGCTGTATGTCACCAACCCCACGCTGGAGGAGGCGCAGGCCCTGCTGGCCGGTATCAGGAACGACGGTTTCACCTCGCTGGAGGATCTCTACGCGAGCGGCAATGCGCCCTATCTCATTACCAGCGCGCGCCGCATCAACCTCGGCCGTATCGAGACCAGCGGCATCGACTACAACATCACCCTTAACAGGCCCGTGGGTTCGGTAGTGCTCAGCGCGGGACTGGCCGGCAACTACGTCCTGGAGCGCGAGTCCCAGCCGGTGCCGGGCGGCGAGGTCGTCGACGAGCTGGACGCGGGGCTGACCAACCGCACCAATGTCACCCTCAACCTCGGCGCATACTGGGGCGATGTCGCGGCCATGCTGACCACCAACTACAAGGACGGCTTCGACAACGCCAACACCAGCATCGACTCGTTCGTGACAACCAACCTGTTCTTCAGCTACAGCCTGCCGGTGGGCGACCGCGTGGAGAGTGCTCAGGTCACACTCAACATCGACAACGTGATGGATGAGAACCCCCCCTGGGTCGACGACAGCGACGGCATCAACACGGGGCACAGTTTCTCGGTCGGCCGGTTGTTCGCGGTGGGCCTGCGCGTGCAACTGTAGTCGCCCGCCGGCCCGCTCTGCCAAGTCCGTCACAACGCGGGCCGCCGCGGCAGCGAAAAAAGCGCATTATTCCCCCCCGTTATAGACCCTTCGTTGAGCCATGGGTTATGATCTTTTTGCTCTTACCTGGGCCAAGAGAAGCCTATGAAGCTGACAATTACGGTGAAACAGGCTCCCCTTGGGAGCCACCAGATGATCGGTAAGCAGTTCAGCTTCGACGAGAGCGGCGGGAGCTTCGGGCGCTCGCCCGACAACGATATCGTCCTGCCCGACCCCAACAAGTACGTGTCGTCGCGCCATGGCATGGTGAGCTTCGACAACGGCTCCTTCACCGTCCACGACCAGAGTTCCAACGGCCTGTATGCCGACGACGCCGAGGCGCCCATCGGCAAGGGCCGCTCGCTCGTGCTGAAGAACGGCACCAGCCTCAAGGCCGGCGAGTACCAGCTCGAGATCAGCATCAGTGCCGGCGCCGTTGCACCCGGGGCGGAGGCGGACCACGACGAGGACGCGCCGGGCGCGCCCGCCGCGATGGCCGCGACAGGCGACGCGCCGATGGAGCAGCTCGCCCTGGAACTCGCCGTCCGCCTGGGCCTGCACGGCATGACCGAGGAAAAACTCAAGCAGATGCCCGAGGCGGTGACCGATGTCGTGCGCGGCTGCGTCGCGGGGATCATGAACGTGCTGTCCTCGCGCCGCCAGGTCAAGAACCAGCTCAACGTGGACATGACCGCCATCCAGGGCGAACGCAACAACGCACTCAAGTTCTCCGCCTCGGTCGACGAGGCCATCGAGCGCATGTTCGTCAAGAACGGCGAGGAGTATCTCGCCCCCGAGACGGCGCTCGTGGAGGCCTTCAACGACATCGCCGACCACCAGATCGCGATGATGGCGGCGACGATCCAGGTACACCAGAAGGTAGTGGAACGCTTTGATCCCCAGGTGCTGGAACCGCGCCTGGCGGCGGACGCCAAGAAAGGCGGCCTGTTCAAGGGCGAGCCGCGCCTGTGGGAAGAATACAAGAAACACTATGTGGACATCGCGAACGCGGGCTACCACGACATACACGATGAATTCGTCAACGAATTCTCGGAGGCTTACACGGAGCACCTGCGCAAGCTGAAGCAGGAACGGGGCTAGACCACACACCGGCCCGCCACGCCGGTCGTCCTGACGCGCTCGCCGGGAGGGTTTGCGCGACGTCCATCGCGAATGCCAGGCTGGGGATTGCCGGGGGAATACATTGGAAGACCCGAAAGACGACAAGACGCGCGTGATGCCCGGGACGGGTGAGGGCGACGCTACCAACGGGGACGATGCGCCGCCTGCACCTGACGTCGATGACGCCACCCGCTTCATGGGCGGCGCAGCGGAAGACGACGCGACCCGCATGATGCCCGACGAGGGCGATGACAGTACGCGTGTCATGGGCGCGTCGGAAGAAGCAGACGACAGCACGCGCGTCATGGGTGCTCACGAAGAGGACGACGACAGCACCCGCGTCATGGACGCGCCGCCGGAAGACGACGACGGCACCCGTGTGCAGGGCATGCCCGCCGCAGGCGACGATGCGACGCGCGTCATGCCCGGCGAGGGCGCCGCGCAGGCGGACGGCACCACGCGCGTCGCGGGTGACGACGGCACCCGGGTGATGGGCGGGCAGGCCGACGACGGCACCCAGGTCATGGGAGACGATCGCACCCTGGCCGACATGCAGACCATGGCCCGCGTCAGCACCAGCGAGTACGCCCACCAGACCATCGTCAACAATCGTTTCGTACTGGAAAAACTGCTCGGCGCGGGCGGCATGGGTTCTGTGTACAAGGCCAAGGACCTGCGCAAGGTCGAGGCCCAGGATCGCAACCCGTACCTCGCGCTGAAACTGCTCAACGAGGACTTCAAGCAGCACCCGCTGGCGTTCATGTCGCTCCAGCGCGAGGCGCGCAAGTCACAGGTGCTGGCGCACCCCAACATCGTGCAGGTCTTCGACTTCGACCGCGACGGCGAAATGGTCTACATGACCATGGAACTGCTGCAGGGCAAGGATCTCACCGACTTCATCAAGGAACACCCCGACGGCGTCGATGTCGACGAGGCGACCCGGATGCTGCGCGCGATGGGCGCCGCGCTGCAGCACGCGCACAACAACAACATCACGCACGCCGACTTCAAGCCGGGCAACGTGTACCTGCACGAGAACGGCACGGTAAAGGTCCTCGACTTCGGCATCGCGCAGGCCGTGGCCCACGCCGATGTGGGCACCGCCACCGACGACAAGACGGCCTTCGACCCGAGTTCGCTGGGCGCGCTCACGCCGGCCTACGCCAGCCTCGAAATGCTGCAGGGCGAGGATCCGCTGCCCACGGACGACCTCTACGCGCTCGGCTGTATCGTCTACCAGTTATTGACCGGCAAGCACCCCTACGAGCGCATGCCGGCGGACGTCGCGCTGGAAAAGGGCAAGCGCGCACCGCGCATCGACAAGCTCAACCGCCGCCAGTGGCGCGCGCTGCAGAAGGCGATCGCGCTCAAGCGCGCGGATCGCTACGAGTCGGTCGAGGATTTCCAGCAGGATTTCGCACCGGATGTGAACCCCTGGGCGCGCTGGCTGGGTGTCGCCGTCGGCGTGGCACTCGTGGTGGGCGCCGCTGCGTTTTACCGGGCCTACAACGAGACCGCGGATGTGCGCGCGCGCGAGGCGCAGATCGAGCAGGAGCGGCGCGCGGTCGAGGCGGAGCGCCAGGCCGGCGAGGTCGAGCGGCAGGCGGGCCAGTCGCTCGACGATTATTTCAGCGAACTGCGCGAGGAGGCGGAGGGCCTGCAACGCCGGCTCGCGGACCGCCGTCTCAACTTCACCGGTGACGCCGCCTGGCGGCAGGGCACCGACGAGGTCATCGACGCCCTGCGCGCGGTGTACCGCGAGCGGGAAATCGGCGCGGTACTCGCCGGCGCCGGTGACCTGCAACCCGAGGCCCTCGCCAGGCTGGAGACCGGTGCCGAGCAGCGCCGCCAGGATTCCGCCGAGGCCACACAGCGCTGGATCGCGGCCTACGAGCGCACTATCGCGAAGAACTACCTGCAACTCGCGGCACAACTCGCCGCGGCGGAGAGGTTTGTCGATGCCGAGGCGGCTATCAAGGAGGCGGCCGCGCTGGACCCGGAGTCCGACGGACTGCTGGCCGCGCGGCGCGACCTGGAAGCCGCCCTCGCCGCGAACCGGCTGAAGAACCAGCAGATCGCCGAGGATGCGCGCAGGGCGGCACAGGA
>JAUIEP010000315.1 GCA_030428835.1 Gammaproteobacteria bacterium
GTTACACGATCAGCGAGCGGCGCATCACGCGCGACGAGGTCTACGTGGCCGACGAGGCATTCTTTACCGGCACCGCGGCGGAGGTAGTACCCATTCGCGAACTGGACGGCCGCACCATCGGCTCGGGTGCCCGCGGGCCGCTGACCGAGAAGCTGCAGACCATGTACTTTGACACCGTGCGCGGTAATCGCAGCGAGAACAGCCACTGGCTCGAACCGGTGGCCTGATCACGCGGTGCCCCTTCTTCACCCAGGCAGACTCGCGGTGCAGCCGGCGCGATGAAAGATCGCCCCGTTCTCCTGCGCGGTGATGCCTGGGCCTTGCGCCTGCAGGGACACCTGTCCGCTCCGCCGGATGACATCCACGCCTGGATGGCGCAGCACACCCATCGCCTGAAGACCGAGAAGTACCTGGTCTCCGGTTTCCTGCGTCTGGGCGGTGACTTCTGTTTCCTCAAGTTTTACGGATTCCGCCGCCCCCTGGCGCGGCACGCGCTGCGCTTTCGGGCGCCGCCCGCGCTGCGCGCGTTCGATGCGGCGGCGGCGCTGCGTTGGCAGGAGGTTGCCGTACCGCGACCGCGCGCGTGCCTGCTGATCCGTCGCGGCCTGCTGCTGCTTACCAAGGGTATCGAGGCCTCGGAGACCCTGTACTACCTCTATAGTGGCGGTCTCAAGGATGACCTCGCCAGCCACCTGATGTGGGCGGCGGGGGAGGAGATCGCGCAAATGCACCTGGCGGGCTACGCCCACGGCGACCTGCGCTGGAACAACCTCCTGTGGGGCCGGGACCGCTTGTACATCTCGCACCTCGAGGCGGCACAGCGCGCGCAACCGCAAAGTGCGCCCCAGTGGCGGGACATCGCGCGCTTCACCGTGGATGCGGAGGAGCTGGGTCTCGACGAGTGGTATTTTGAGCAGTTCCTGGAGGCGTACACCCGCCGCGCGGAGATTGACAAGGACAGCGTCGTCGAACACGTGGAGGGTCCGCTCAAGCGCCTGCGCAACAAGCACTGGGCGCGCTTCGGCACCTACCCCCAGCGCCTGATCTAGCTGCCCGACCCGGGCTGGCCTCTGTCGGGTCGAATGCATTCGACCGGGCGCCGCGCTATCGACCACGTACAGCGTCGCGCGGGAACAACCTTTGCAGTCCGAATGCATTCGGCCCCTCAGTCGACGGCTAGTCGCCGATCACTTCGCGCACCAACAGCCGCGCCTCGCCCTCGGCGAGTTCGGGCAGCTGCCGCCGCCAGGCCATGAAGAACCGCGTGCGATCGGTCACCCCAAGCGCGGCGCGCTCCAGTACGGCGAGCTGCTGCAGGTTTTTCAGCATCAGTTTCCCCGGCACCGGGCGCAGCCGGCGATTCATCTCGTTGTTGGCGAGCGTGAAATTGAAACTCTGCCCGGTGTATACGACGTAGATGCTCTGCGCACTCAGTTCCCCGTGAACGAATCCCGAACCGTGCAGGCGACCGATGTAGGCGCCCAGTGCGGCGAGCATGTCGCGGCGGAATTCCGTATCGCTGCGGTGGCGCGCGAGCCACTCATTGAGGTCCTCCCCGGGGCCGGCGCGGGTAAACAGGAACTGCGCGCCGTCCGGCAGGTCGCCGTGGAAGACGACATCGGGGGCGCCGAATCCGGCCCTGCGCAATGCCTCGCCGTTGCTGATTGCGCGCGCGACGGGTTTGCCGCGCATCGGCGCCAGCATGCGCTGTGCCGGTGTGCCGCGGCGGAAGACCTTGAAAAGTAGCCCGGCATCGGTGTGCCTGGCGAGCCTTGCGTGCACGGTTGTCGCCACGCGATCCCAGCCCTCCGGTAGCTGGTCATCCGCGAGGGCCCGTGCCCAGTCAAGGTACTGCTCCTGCTCGCTCACATTCC
>JAUIEP010000163.1 GCA_030428835.1 Gammaproteobacteria bacterium
CCTCCAGCACGTCGGCCGAGCCGCACTTCGAGGAGACACTGCGGTTGCCGTGCTTGGCGACGTGCACGCCGAGCTCGGCTGCGACGATGGCGACGACGGTGGAGATGTTGATCGTGTTCGCGCCGTCGCCGCCAGTGCCTGTATTGGTGAATGAGCCGGTCACGAAGGGCACGTTCTGGCCAACGGTGATGAACGCCTCCTGGTTGTCGAGCGTCAACAGGCTGGGCGTGGACAGGATGTTGGCGTTGGTCCGTTCCTTCAGCGCGTTGAGGATCACGCTGATCGACAGGTTGTCGTCCAGGGTACCCCAGCCGAGCGAGAGGCCTGGCGTGGTCGCCAGCGCGCCCGCGAGGGAGCCGATATCGAAGTCGTCGTTGGTGGAGGCATCGTCGTCGTCCGGCGGCAGCACGGCTCTCGCGATGTTGGCCGCGCGCGTGTCGTTGTTGTTGATGTTGCTGCCGAAGAAGCCGTCGTCCTCCGCGAACAGCCACTGCAGGCCGAGGTCCTGGCCGTCGATGATATCCATCTCGACGATGATGGCCTCGACCAGCACCTGCGCGCGGCGGATGTCGAGGCGCTGGATCACGGCTTCCAGCGCCGCCATCTCGCCGGTGTTGGCGGTGATGATGAGCGCGTTGGTGCCCTCGTCCGCCTCGATGGTGGTCTTCTTGCCGGTGCGGTTGGCGGGCTTGGCGCCCTCGCCGTCCTCCAGTTGGCTGATGTTCTCCATCACGCGCGTGAGCACCTCGGCGATGGCCTTGGCCTCGGCGTACTGCAGGTAAATGACCTTCACGTTGCCGCTCTGTTCCAGCGGCGTGTCGAGGTGGCGAATGAGCTTGGTCATGCGGGCGCGCTCGAGTTCGTCGCCGTTGACCAGCACGCTGTTGGTGCGGTTGTCCGCCACCAGCAGGGTCTCGGACTCGCCGCCCGAGGCCTTGGCCTCGTTCTTGCTGAGCTTGTCGAGCATGCGCACCACGTCTTCCGCCACCGCGAATTTCAGTTCGACGATATCGGTCTCCTGCACCGCCGTGCGGTCCATGCGCTCGATGATCTCGCGGATGCGGTCGATGTTGGAGGACACGTCGGAAATGATGATGGCGTTGCTCGGCGCGTAGGCGGCCATGTGCGCCTGCTGCGGCACCAGCGGCCGCAGCACGGGAATGAGCTTGGCGGCCGAGATGTTCTCCAGGCGGATGACCTGGGTAATGTACTCGTCGGTGGTGCGCCCAGGGTCGCCGTCCCTGACGGAGACGGGGGCGGAGCGCGCGTCCTTGTTCTGGATGACCCGCACGATGCCGCCGGAGCGCACGGCGGTATAGCCGTGCACCTCGAGGATGGACAGGAACAGGTCGTAGAGCTCCGCGGAGGACACCGGCTTGGAGGACACCACCTTCACCTTGCCCTTCACCGCGGGGTCGACCACGATGGTGGTGCCGGTTGCCTCCGCGACAAACTTGATCAGTTCCTGGATGTCGGTGTCCTTCAGGTTGACCGTGTAATCCTGCGCCAGGGCGCTGGTGCCGCCCGCGAGAAGGACGGACAGTAGCATCGTGCTGGCGAGGAGGCGGAAGCGTTTCACGTAATGGGTTCCTATGATTATGGTCACTGCACGACGTATCACCGGACGGTCTGTCACTGGATCAGGCCCTCGTCGAGGCTCACGCTCAGGGTGACGGGCTGGCCATTGCGCTGCACTTCAAACACAGCCTCGCCCGCGGTGCGCATGACATTGTACAGGCGCATGGTGTTCGCGGGGCTGGAGAGGTCGATGCCGTTGATGGACTTCACCAGGTCTCCCGCCTGGAAGCCCAGCAACTCGAACTGCTCCCGGTCTTCCCCGGGGCTGACCCGGTAGCCGACCAGCTGGCCCGCCTCGCGCACCGCGGTGACCCCGACCACCCTGGCCAGGGACTGGGGGTTCTGGTAGAGCCGCTCGCGATAGCCGACGGCGAGGCGCGTGGCGTCCTGGTCGGTGCGTTTGTCGAGGTCCTCGGCGGCCGCGGCGGCCTGCGGCTCCGGTTCCGGTCGGCTCGCGGGCACCTGCGAGGACAGCGCGGACTTGTCGAACAGCTTGAGCAATTCATAGGTGCCGCCGTTGTCGAGCACGACCTGCTGCGGCATGACCTTGGCCAGCGTCACCCGGCCGGGCACGGGCAACTCGTCCTCCACGGCGTAGACATCCTGGCGCGACTGGTACTCGATGATCGCATGGCCGAGGCCGTCCTCGCTGGAGGCGACGACACCGCGCAGGACCAGCTTGAGCCGGGTGTCGCGGGCGCCCTTCTCGATGCCGTCGCGGGCGTTGCCCGCCGCGACCACCTCGGGCTGGACCACCGGCGCGACCGGCTCGGCGCCGGCCTCGCCGAACAGGTGCCAGCCCATCATGCGGGCGATATCGATATCCTCGTCCCCATCCGCCTCGCTGCCGCCGGGGCTGCTGGCCACGGGGTTGATGACAGTGGCAGGGGTCGCCACCGGCGCGGGGTCCGGTACCAGGGCCCAGACCAGGCGCGCCAGCGCCGTGACGGCCCAGATCGCGAGCAGCAACAACACGAGGCGGCGCAGCCACCGGGCGTTATCCGGCTGGGACAGGGTCGCGAGCGCGGAGCCCAGGGCCGCGGACAGACGTCCGGAGATTTCGCTGGAATTACTGAGCCATTCGGCGGCCAAGAGCCACTCCCCTACACCGATCGACTGCCCGCGGGGCGTCGATCTCTTCTAATCCGGACAATTATAGGGTCCAGCCTGTCATCTTGGAACTGCAATGCCGCCCACCCCTGGAGCCTGTCACCCGCTTGACTGACCTTTTTTGACTGTACTACCGTGCCCGAGTTCTCCGGGACGGGACTCCCGGCGACACCCGGGATAAAAAAAAGCGGGAACCTACAGCATGAATGTGACAGTTAACCACGCCGCGCGGGTGCCGGGACCCGCCCTGGCCACGCGTTTCCGGGCCGTCCCGCCAGTTATTGCGCCGGGCACATGAACCACCACCAGACCATCATCATCGGCAGCGGCTTTTCCGGCATCTGCATGGCCATCAAGCTGCGCGAGGCCGGCTTCGACGACTTCCTGATCCTCGAGCAGGCGGGTGACGTGGGCGGCACCTGGCGCGACAACCACTACCCCGGCGCCGAGTGCGACGTGCCCTCCGCGCTGTACAGCTACTCCTTCGAGCGCAAGACCGACTGGGACTACCAGTGGTCGGAGCAACCGCAGATCCTCGAGTACATCAGGAACGTGGTCCACAAGCACGGCCTGCGCGAGCGCACCCGTTTTAACAGCCTGGTGACCGGCGCACGCTACGACGAGGACAGCGCGCGCTGGACGGTGACCCTGGCGGACGGAGCGCAGTTCGACTGCCGCTACCTGGTCTCCGCCGTCGGCCAGCTCCACCAACCGCGCATTCCCGACATTCCCGGCCGCGACAGTTTCGCGGGCCCCGCCTTCCACTCCGCCGACTGGCGGGACGACCTGGACCTCACGGGCAAAGCCGTCGCGGTGATCGGCAACGCCGCGAGCGCCGTGCAGTTCATCCCACCGGTAGCGGCGCAGGCGGGCAGGCTCACGGTCTACCAGCGCAGCGCGAACTGGGTGTCGGAAAAGCGGGACCGGCCCTACACGGATCGGGAAAAGCGCATCATGCGCCGGTTTCCCTTCATCAAGACGCTGGCGCGCCTACGCATCTACCTGCGCAACGAACTGCTGGTGTTCCCGGCGCTGCGCGGCAACCGATTCCTGCGCAATGCCCTGCACCGCTTCTGCCGCGAGTACCTGGAGCGCGTGGTGCAGGACCCGGAGCTGCGCGCGCAGCTCACCCCCGATTACCCGGTCGGCGCCAAGCGCGTGCTGGTGGTCGCGGGTTACTACGAGGCACTGGTGCAGGAGCATGTCGAGCTGGTCACGCAGGGCATCCGCTCGATCGACGCAACGGGCGTCACGACCGCGGACGGCACGCATCGCGACTGCGATGTGTTGATTTTCGGCACGGGCTTCATCACCAACCCCTTCCTGCACGGCATCGACGTGCGCGGCCGCGGCGGCAAGGCGCTCGCGGAACACTGGTCGGCGGGGGCAACCGCCTATCTCGGGGTCGCCACCCACGACTTCCCCAACCTGTTCTTCCTGTACGGCCCCAACACCAACCTCGGCCACAACTCGATACTGCTCATGTCCGAGGCGCAGGTGCGCTACATCATCAACGCGATGCGCGAAGCCGCCGGGCGCGAGGCCAGCGCGATCGAGGTGAAAGCCGATGTCGAGGCCGCCTACGATCGCGATATCCAGGCGCGCCTGCGGGATATGGTGTGGAGCGAGGTGGAGGACAGCTGGTACAAGGACGGCGACCGGGTGACCAACAACTGGCCGGGCAGCGTCGGCGAATACCGCCGCACCCTGCGGCGCTTCAACAGCGACGGGTTCCTGTACAGCTAACCGGGCCTGGAAGGCCGCATCGACGCCGGCGAGCGCCGCCGGGGCGAAGCAACACGCGTCACCCCAGGTAGTACTTGCCGATCGCCAGCACCAGGGCGAGGCCCATGAGGGGGTAGAGCCAGCGGGACAGCTTTGCCATGGTCTCGGGCTCCATGGGCTTCAATACGCGCTCACCCACCACGACCATCAGCGCCACGCCGCCGAAAATCGCCAGCAACAAAAGGACCAGGTTACTCATGCTTTCGCTCCGCGCCAGCGCTGTGCGGTGCCCGCGCGCACACTGGCGTACCAGCTTGCGGGTGCTGCGATCTCCCCGGCGTCATCCAGTGCAGGGTAACGCAAGCCGCGCTCGCGGCAAAAGTCGCGCACCTGCGGGTGGCCCCACTCGAAAAACAGGCGCTGGAAGTCGTGCTCGCCGATGCGCCGCGCGTCGTACAGCCCCGCCGCCGCGCGCTGGCGCTGCGCTTCCGCCAGCACGATGCCGCTGGCCACGGAGACATTGAGCGAGCCGACCATGCCGACCATGGGAATCCGGATGCGCGCCGTGGCGCGCGCCGCGGCCTGCTCGCTGACCCCGCGCCGCTCGGCGCCCAGCAGCAGCGCCGTGGGCACGGTGTAGTCCACATCACGGTAGTCCACCGCGCCCACGCCCGGGTCGGCGGCCACGATCTGCCAGTCGCCCGCCCCCAGTACGCCGAGCGCCGCATCGAGGTCCGGGTGCCGGAACACCTCCACCCAGCTGTGCGAACCCATCGCCGTGCCGCGGAAGGCGTGGTAGTCCTCGTCCCCGAGCACGGCGTGCACGCGCATGACGCCGGCAGCATCGCAATTGCGCACGATGGCGGAGAGATTGCGCTGCTTGTGCACGAAGTCCGTGATCACGATGAGATCCGGCTGGCGCCGGTCGAGAACCGCGCGCAGCCGCGCTATCCGCTCAGGGGTCACCCGCGCCCGACCCGTCCGCTCGCCGGGGTCGTCCGGCGCGAGCGGCGCTGTTGCCGCGGGTCGCTCATTGCCCGCCCCGGCTTACCTCGGCGAACAACTCCGGCGCATCGATCGCGCAATCCAGGTCCTGCAACAGGCCGTCGCGGAGGCTGTAGATCCAGCCGTGCACCGCCAGCGGCTGTCCACGCCGCCAGGCGTCCCGCACGATGGTGGTATGGCACACGTTGACGACCTGCGACTGCACGTTGAGTTCGCACAGGCGATCCAGCTTCGCCTGTTTCCCCTCGATCGCGTCGAGCTCCGCCTGGTGGCGGTACTGCACGTCCTTGATGTTGCGCAGCCAGTTGTCGATCAGGCCGTTCTGGCTGTCCTCGAAGGCGGCCTGCACGCCGCCGCAACCGTAGTGCCCCACGACCATGATGTGTTTGACCTTCAGTACATCCACCGCGAACTGCATGACGGACAGGCAGTTGAAGTCGGTGTGCACCACCAGGTTGGCCACGTTGCGGTGCACGAAGACTTCGCCCGGCATCAGCCCTGTGATCTGGTTGGCGGGCACGCGGCTGTCGGAACAGCCTATCCAGAGGTACTCCGGCGCCTGCTGCGCCGCGAGGCGCTCGAAAAATCCCGGGTCTTCGGCCTTGACGCTGTTGGCCCACTCACGGTTGCCCGCCAGCAATGTATCGAGTTTGTCCGTCATTCCGCTCTACTTTGTGATTAATCTTCCAGGGTGGTGGCCGACGTGCGATTGCCGCCGGCGCTCTGCGCCTCTACCAGCGCCTGGGTGCCCGCCACTTCCATGTCCCTGGCAAGCCGCGCGGGGTCGGTGTCGGCAAAATGCCGCGGCTCCCAGCTGACGAGGCCGACACTGAGGCTGACCTGCAGCACCGCGCCGCGGCCGTCGTCCATGGAAAAGTCCTCGATGTCCTCACGCATGCGCTCCGCGATATCCGCGCCGAGCTCCGCTCCGCTGCCCGGTATCAGCACGGCGAAGCGCGCGCGCCCGAGTCGCGCGAGCATATCGGTGGCGCGCAGGTCCGAGGAGATGCGCTCGGCGACCTTTTTCACAACGAACTGGCCACGGCGCTTGCCGTAGTGCTCGTAGAGGTCGTCGTATTCATCGATCTCCATGATCAACACACTGAACGGCTGCTCGGCGCGCCGCGAACGCGAAATTTCCCGCGCAATGTCTTTCTCGAAGCCGCGCAGGTTGCTGATCTGCGTGAGGGGGTCGAGCAGGGTGAGTTGCGATATCTGCTGCTGGCTGACGGCCAGCTTGAACAGTGAGGAGATCACAGCGCCGAGGTGGGCGAGCAATGCCTCCTCCTCGCTGCCGAACTTGAGGCTGCCCTCGGTGAATCCCAGGTGCAGGCTGCCGATCATGCGGCCGCCGTCCAGCAGCGGCATGAGCAGCGCGTTGTCGATGCCGTGCTCGGTGGTAAGGATCTCGAACATGCGGCTGTCGGTGGCGTCGATCAGCAGGACGTCGGGCTCCATCTCGTACAGCTCCTGCATGGGAAACACGTCCGGCATGAGCTTCAGGTAGTGGCCGTAGCGCTCGCCGCCGATTATCAGTCCCGTAAGGACGTCCTCGGGGTCGTAGAGCCAGAGTTCGGATACCTGGAAGGAGAAGTGCCGCGGCATTGAAACCAGCAGGATTTCGAGCAGCGCCGCGAGGTCCGGGGCCTCCAGCATCATGTGCACAAGCTGCTGCGTCTGCTGGTACAGGTAGCGGTTGACCGATACAGCATCTTCCAGGCGACGGCGCTTCAACTCGGACCCGGACAGCGCCGGCGGCGCGCCCTCGATCTCTTCCCGGCCTCCTGGGAGATATACCTCTTCCACCATGTTCCCACCCCACAGACGGTGTCGCGCCAGTCCCCGACGACTTTTCTTATTATTGGTCGGGAAGTGTAAGCGTCCTATACTGGCGATGCAATCTGCCCAGCGAGAACCCCCTATGCCCGCCCCACTGCCCCCCGGCGTCCAGCACCGACTGGCGCAGACCCTGGGCCAGTGGCAGCAGTGGCAGTGCGAACCGCCACTCCCGCGCGCGCCGGAGCTGGTGGAGGTGCTGGCGGCCGGCCGCAGCAACCACGCGCTGCGCGTTGCGGCGGCGGACAGTCGCGAATTCGTGGTGCGGATCGACGGCGCCAATCCCGCGGCACACGGCCTCAACCGCAATACCGAGTGGCGCACCCTTGTCGACGCGCACGCCGCCGGCCTCGCCCCCTGTCCGCGCTACTGCAACCCCGACCTCGGCAGCCTGGTGTGCGACTACCTGCCCCACGACGCGCAACCGCGTCGGGACTGGGCAGCAGTCGGCCGCCTGCTGCGGGCCGTCCACGCGCTGCCGCGCCGCCACCACCGGCTGGATCTCGCCGAGCGCCTGCTCAGCTACGAACGCCTGCTGGCGCATCGCGGCCTGGCGACGGGCGCCGACTTCCCGCCGTGTCGCGAGCAGGCGCTGGCGCTGCTGGCGGCGCACCCCACCGCAACACACGACCTGGTGCTGTGCCACAACGACCTGCTCGCGGCAAACCGCGTGTGCAGCGGCGGGCGCCTGTGGGCCCTCGACTGGGAGTACGCCGCCATGGGCAGTCGCTGGTACGACCTGGCGGTGGTGCTGCACGGCGATGAACTGGATGAGGCGGCGGGCGGCACGCTGCTGCGGGCCTACCTGGAGCGCGAACCACAGGCCGCCGAACGGGAGCGCGTGCACGCCCTGGGTTGCGTCTACCGCTATCTCGAACTGTTGTGGTACATCGTGGAACAGGCCGACGCGGCGTTCATTGCGCGCAAGCGGGCGCGTCTCGAGTCGCACCTGGCGCGCGCCGCACCCTGACGGACTCAGTCGCGGAAGTTGTTGAACTGCAGCGGCGCGCCAAAATCACCGTCTTTCAGCAACGCGATCACAGCCTGCAGGTCGTCGCGCTTCTTGCCGGTCACGCGCACCTGGTCGCCCTGGATGGCGGCCTGCACCTTCATCTTCTCTTCCTTGATGCGCTTGACGATGGCCTTGCACTGGGCGCTGTCGAGGCCGTGCTTTAGCGTTACCGCCTGCCTGACCTGCTTGCCGGAGGTCTCGATCGCGCCGACGTCCATCGCGCCGGGGTCGATGTCGCACTTGACCAGCGCCGAGCGCAGCATGTCCTCCATCTGCGTGACCTGGAACTCCGCCTCGGCGGTGATCAGCACACGGCGCTCCTCGCGCTCGAAGGCGGCGTCGACGCCCTTGAAGTCGAAGCGGTTGGCGACGATGCGCCCCGCCTGGTCCACCGCGTTGGTCAGCGCATGCAGGTCCACTTCCGATACGATGTCAAAGGATGGCATAGTGTTGGCTCGTCGCAATTGCCTCGCAGGGACTCCATGGTAATAGGCTCCGGGCACTTTGCAATCCCGCCGGCGCGGGACTGCACATGAGCCGCTGGCACGTGCTCGGCGCCGGGGCGATGGGCTGCCTGTTCGCCCACGCGCTCACGCGCGCGGGCAGCGAGGTAACGCTGGTGCGCAAGCACGCGCCCCGCGCGCGCGCCACCGTCACGGTCGAGGGCGCAGACGGCACCGAGTCGGTGACCTGCGCTACCGTCACCGCGAAAAGCTGCGGCAGCGTTGCGCACCTGCTGGTGACTACCAAGGCCTACGACGTGGCGAACGCGGTCGCCTCCGTCGCGGATCACCTGCAGGGTAATGCCAGCGTGCTGCTGATGATCAACGGCATGGGTCTTGCGGAAGCACTGGCGCGGTCGTATCCGGCGCTCGATATCTACTGCGGAACCACCACCGAGGGCGCCTATCGCAAGGGCGACCTGCATATCCGCCACGCCGGGCGCGGCAGCACCACAGTGGGCCAAGAGGGCCGCCCCGAGCCGCCCGCGTGGTTCGGGGATTTCGCCGGCGCCGTCGAAGCCTGCCACTGGGAACCCGACATCGACAGTGCCCTGTGGCACAAGCTGGCGGTGAACTGCGTGATCAATCCGCTGACCGCCGTTCACCGCTGTCGCAATGGCGCGCTCGCCGAGGGCGAGTTAAGGGAGCAGGTGACACAGTTGTGCCGGGAGGTGGCGCAGGTGAGTTACGCGGCGGGCTACACACGCACCGCGCAAAACATCGAGGCCGATGCACTGCGCGTCATCGCCGCCACCGCCGCGAATCGCTCCTCCATGCTCCAGGACGCGCTGGCCGGGCGACCCACCGAGATAGACTTCATCACGGGACACCTGCTGGAGCGGGCCGGGGAGCACGGCATCGCCGCACCGCTGAACAACGCCCTGCTGCGGGAGGTGCGGCGCCTGCGGACTTAGCACGGCGCGAGGGAACCGATTTCAGGGATTCAGCTCCCGCACACGCGCATGCACCATGTCGCGCCAGCGCTCGAGCGACATGCCCGAGAGCAGGATTCCCTGGGCGCTGCGCCGCTCGCCGTCGTCGGACGCGCGGTGCAGGTCGAGCACGCACAGCGTGACGTCGCACACGAGGCTCACGTTGAACACCTGCTCCGGCACAGTGGGCCACTCGGGCATTGCACCGGGTGAATACACCGTGGTCCGCGGATCGGCACCGATGGCGCCGATGACGTACACCTGGCCTATCTCGTCACGCAGCGCCACCTTGAACTCATCCAGCAGCCACTGCGGAGTCAGGTCGCGCGGCAGCTCGATATCGCCCGCCACGACAAACAGGGGCTGTGCGAACTGCACAGGGGTGACGCGCGTCGCCGCCACCAGTGCGAAGGGAGACGCTACAACAGCCGCAGCGAGCGACACCAGCGCCAGGCGGGCCGGCCGCTTCATCCCGCGCCAGTAGTGCTTGAGCCTGGGCATGAAGCCCTCCCGCGGCGGCAGTCGCGAGACGCCGGACTGCG
>JAUIEP010000164.1 GCA_030428835.1 Gammaproteobacteria bacterium
GACGCTCATGCGGACCCTGCAGCCGCGCTAGGGCGATGGCCTCCCGGATGTCTGTCCCTCCGCCACCGGCGCCGCGCTGCGTTCCCACAGCAGGCTGCGTACATCGCCGTAGGAGACCGGGTCGGGCGACAACAACAGCACCAGGCGCAGGCCGTCGCTGAAGTAGGGGTCGTCCACCAGGTTGACGGCCGGTGCGGACGCGGTGGACCGGCGTGCGCCGCGCACGAAACCGAAAGCCTCCACGAAGCCGCCCGCGAGCAGGCTCTGCAGCAGGTACTCACGCGCCTGGTCCACCTCCGGGTCGATAATGTGCGTGGTCAGTGTCGGTGCTTTGGGGGTGAGCTTGATGCCGATGTCGCGACTGACCTGCCCCACCCACACCTGTTCGCCGCGATGGGTGAACGGCGCGAGCCACAGGCGCATGTGGTTGCGCCGCGCGATGCTGGGCCTGGCCCGCTGCAGGGCGAAATCCTGCTTGCGACCGAATGCGTGGAGGTCGCTCACCGGCGCGACCGGGTACGGTGTCTCCGACAGTGTGGCCCCGACCAGTCTGCCCACGCTGCGCGCCGTGATGCGATGCGTGAACGACCATCCCGAGCGCGACAGCGAGTTCAACGTGTCGGCCGCGCTGCCCACGATCACGGTGTTTATCGGGTCTCCGTCGCGCTCGCCGTCCGCGTCTGTGGAGCAGCACGGCAGCGCCGCCAACTCCCGCCGCAATTCCTCCAGTGACAGGTCGGGTAGCTCCATGCCGGCGTAGGTCTTCTCCGGGTCAAGCCGTTCGAAATCGAACATGCCGTCCGGCAGTGGTATCGCGAAGCCGAAACGGAATTCCAGGTCCGCAGGGTCCGGCCCTGTTGCGCCGCGTTCCTGCGCCGCGGTGCGCAACAAGGCCAGTTCATAGGCATCCTGCACGAGTCGCACGTCGACGTAGCGCCCGCCGATGGCCTTGGGCGTAAACACAAAGCCCTCGGACGTCGTGCCCGGCCGCAGTTGCAGCACCATGGATTCATCGCGCAGGTACTGCTGCAAGGCGGCATGTTGCTCCGCGGGCACCAGCCTGTTGGCCAGCATGGCGATCTCGTCCGCGGGGTAGAAGTCGGCGTCTAGCACGCTGCGCAGGAACCAGAGTTGATGCCCGGAGTTGTTGCGCACCTGTATCCAGATCGCCTGTATGTCCAGTTCGTCCAGGTCGACCCCGAAATGGGCCCGCGACTGCCCGGCGGTGAGGATGGCGACACTCGCTTGTACGTCGCCGATCTGTTTCGTCTGCACGTTGCCGAGATTGTTCGGCAGCGTGAGCGGCGTCGGCTGCCACGCGGCGCATGCGGTGAGTGCCACCAGCAAGACGCACGACAACATCGCGGATACCCGCGGGGAAGTCACAGGCCCGCCTCCGGATTCGCGCGCACCGTGTGCTTGCGCGCATCCGTCTGCATGTCCAGGTCGGCAATGACGAAGTCGATGATCGCGCGCCACAGCCGTGTGCGTGGATAGCCGTTGCTTACCAGCAGGTCTGCGAGCGGGATGTCGTCGAACGCGATCGGCACGGCGACAGCCCAGTGGTCGGCGTTGGCGTAACCCAGCAGGGTGCTGCCCGGCAGCATCTGGTCCCAGGCCAGCAGGGCGCCGTCATTGATCGGGTGTACGGCGCCGAGCAGTTTGTAGCTGGAATGCAGTACGCGTGATACACGTTCAGGCTCGGGTGCGGTGACGAGGGAATACGCCGCGACCGGAAGCGGCAGGTTGTCCTGCAACCAGGCGTGTCGCGTGGCGGGTCGCAGGCTGGCCATCACGCGCCCGTCGCCGTGCTCGCAGTCGCCGAACGGGCTGAAGTAGAGGAGTTCGGCGGTCTTGTCTGAAGCGTGTTCCGCCACCGGCGAACCGCCCACCGCGCCGGCCACGGTGACCAGCGCCGCCGTACGCCGGGCGAGTTCGGGGTAGGTGGCCAGGGCGACCAGGAAGTCCACGGCGCCCTTGGAGTATCCCACCAGTATGAGCGGGCGCTGGTCGGTATCGGCAAGCAGCCGCGCGGCGATAATTTCCGCATTGCGTTCGGCGCTGGACAGGCCCTCCACATCCAACAAGAGCGTGTCGTAACCCGACGCGCCAAGCAGGTTCGCGGGCAGTGTGCTGTCGTCGATGATGTCGCGCATGCAGTCCCAGCCGACCCCGAGCGCTACCGCGACGCGGTAGTTCTCCCGCTGTACAGGAGACGGCGCCGGTTGCCGTGTCGGCAGTCCCTCGTCGCGAAACTTGCGCAGGGCGAGTCGGCATTCTTCCCGGGTGTGGGCATTGTCGTCCGTCGGTTCGCGGCAGAACAGTGCACGGAAGTTGGCGCGCTCGTCGCGCACGGCCGCGTGGCTCGCGGGAGCGAGTGTGAGCGGTACGTATTGGCTGGTGTCGACCGCGGGAGGCATGGGGCTGCACGAGGACAGCATCAACAGGCAGGCCAGCGCGGGGCCGTAAAGGCGGTGCAGGTGCATGAGAGGTCGTTCTTCAACGGACTGGACATATTAACCGTACTAGACGTGCTGATATGGGTAAAGGGTGCGGCGCGCGCAGGCGTGACGCAACGTCCGTCGATTGCGCGATCAATTGTGAGATTTATCACACTGCGCCCCACCGTGACGCTCTTTGACTTGTCGCAAGGTTGGCTGTCCCTATACTGGCGAGAGTGGGGAAGACCGAGCATACCAAGCGGTGCCGGGGAGCGTGTGTGCGTAGTAGTCCAGTTCGATCTGCCGTATCGAATATGTTGCTTACCGTCATCTCGGTTGCCGTTTTCCTGTTGCTACTCGAGGTCGGCGTGCGGGGCTTGCAGCTCTTCGAACTGCTCCCTGTACTGAATCGCGCGACGTTCGACTCCAATGCCGAGTGCGCCACAGCTTCAGATTGCGGTTCGGACTCCGTGCTTGTCACATCTGACAATCCCGTCCTGTACCTCGAGTTGAATCCCGAACACCCCTCGATCAACAGCTACGGCATGCGAGATCGGGAATATGCAATCGATGCGGAAGAGGATACCCGGAGAATAGCGCTGATGGGTGATTCGGTGGCTTACGGCTATGGTGTGTCGCTGGAAGACAGCGTTGGCAAGAGACTGGAGTCCATGCTCAATGCCTCCCCGAGCACCACAGGACACTACGAGGTCATGAACTTCGGGGTCTCGGGCTACGGTACGCGGGCCGCGCTGGAATTCTTCGAACTCTCCGCCAGGCAGTTCGAGCCGGACGTGGTTGTCGTGGCCTACGTGATGAATGATCCGCTTACCACACAGGCCCTGGTTCCCGCCGTGGCCGAAGTTATCCAGAAAGGAAACTCGTTCGAGAGGATATGCCGCTACTCCCAGGTGCTGGCATGGATTTCGCTGAACTGGGGAAGGACGATAGCGGGCGCACAGGCCATGGAGAGCTACGCCCCCATCTACGACCCCGAAGGTGCGGCATGGCGGGATGTCGTTGCCTCGTTGCGTCGTTTTGAGGAGTATTCGCGGGAGGATGACTTCAAGCTTGTGGTAGCAATAGTGCCGATGCTGTACGACTTCGATTCCTACCCGTTCGCCACTTACCATGAGCAGGTTATAGAGACGCTGGAGGCGCAGGGTATACCTTACCTCGACCTGCTACCGGAATTTCGCAAGCACGCCGCGCATGAGTTGCGCTTGCACGACCAGGACGCGACGCACCCCAACGCCCTCGGGCATCGCATTGCCGCGGAGCGCTTGCTGGACTTCCTGCAGCCTTACCTCCCGAAATAGCTGGCATGGCCCGGCGAGCCGCACCGCGCGCGTACTGCGAGCAACACCTTCCTGAAAGGCGAAGCCGTCCGGGGCTCCCAAACCCTTGTTGCCCGGCCCGCTCCGCCCGCTATACTGGGTTGCCAGAATAACGATAGATATCGACCGCCGGTCAGGTAGGTTTGCCCGTGTTCCGCATCATTACCCTGTCGCTCGTTCTATTTGCCGTTGGGTGCTCGCATCCCCTCGAGATCGCGGGAGTCGGTGACATTCGTTCCTCTACGACCAACAACGACTGCGCGCTGGAGGACCAGCCCTGCGCCAACTATGTGGTGGGTGACTACCACGTTACCTATGTGGCTGACCCGCGCCCGGGGTGGGTGTTCATTGGCTGGGAGGGATGCGGCGAGCAGTTTCCGCAGTGCTCCCTGGATGTGCCCGCAGGTATCGTCAGGCAGTTCGCGGGCAAGGCTGTGCCACCGCTGCGGGCAGTGTTCACCCCGTCGACCGTGGAGCCGGAGATCACTGTCGCTACTGACTGGTCGCCTTCCGCGGCCACGTTGACGGTAGAGGTCACGTTTACCGATTTTCTTCCCGGTCGTGTGCAGTTGTTTCCCCTGGGGCTTTCCGGTGATTGGGTTGAAGAAGATAGCGAGGCGCCTTTTGTTTTCACCCTGGATGTGACACAGATTGCGCCCGGCATGCACACGCTGCGGGTGGTGGCGGACGACGGTGTAGAGGCCATCAGCGACACGGCCACGATAGCCGTCTCTGGTTGCAATGGTCGCCATGACCTGTGCGCTCGCCGCTACGACGACGTGCGCTACGCCACAACCCACAATGCCATGTCGAATGCAGCCAATGGCTGGATCGGCCCCAACCAGTCGTGGGATGTGCCCACGCAGCTGGCCATGGGTGTGCGCGGCCTCATGCTCGACACCTATCGCGCGGGCGACCTCAACTTGCTCGGGTTGGTGCAGGTGCCCGGCGTTGACCCTGATAGCACCTATCTCTGTCACTCCGTGTGCGCGCTCGGCAAACAGCCGCTGGCTGATGGCCTCGCTGAGATCAGGACGTTCCTGGAGCAAAACCCGGGCGCCGTCGTCACTCTCATCCTGGAGTCCTACATCAGCCATGCGCTGACGGCCGCGGCCTTTGATGCCGCCGGGCTCACGCCATACGCCTATGCGCACAGTGGCGGCGCCTGGCCGACGCTGGGGGAGATGGTGGAAGGTGGAAGTCGGCTTGTTGTGCTGCAGGACGTAGCGGTGAATCCGGCCTATCCGTGGCTTATGAACGTCTGGACTCACGCGTTCGAAACACACTTCTCCGCGGCGGTACCGGAAGATTTTTCCTGTGCGGATAACCGGGGTGCGCCCGGCAATGACCTCTTCATCTTCAACCATTTCCTGACCGAAGTGTTCGGCTCGCCTGCGCTGGCGGAGCAGGTCAACCACAATCCCTTATTGCAGGACCGCGTTGTCGAGTGCGAGCTGTTTCATGGCGCCAAGGCAAACTTTGTAACGGTGGACTTTGTGGATATCGGTGACGCGCTGATTACGATAGATACGTTGAACTGAGGGCTCAGTCGAACCTCTACGACTGGCAGTCCGCGGTCCATTCGCCATATTCCTCTTCAGTCACGTAACGCACGGTTGTAATCATCACAGGGTCGCCCCAAAAATTCTGGGTCTGGAAATAGAACGTCAGTTCGCCCTCTTTATCAACTTGCAACGCCTCTGCGCCGTTGTTGAACAGTACCCTGCCGTCAGTGTGAACATGCTGGTTGCCTCCGGCGAACCGGTAGAAGGCGAGCGGTTGCCCGTTGACCAGTTCACTTACGTGCTTGGTTGCTACATCGATCGAAATTATTCGCGAATACGTGGAGTGTGACTTGTTGTCGTAGACGATAATCTCCCCGTTGTACCCCCAGTCGGGGTCATGCTGCCTCGAGAACTGCCCGTAGCTGTACCACTTCACTTTTAACGTGTCCTGGTCGACCACGGTGATAAGGTTGATGGAGCGGAATGAGAGCAGTAGGTCACCTGCGTCGAAGTCGGGAAATTGCGCCGCCATCCTGGGCGACAGTACGTCGACATCGTTGTGATGAAAGGGATCCACAAGCGCAATTTGCGCCAGCGGCATGTCGGGGTCATCCCTGAGATTGCCGTACTTCCATTGGCCGGTGGGTCCCTTGATGTTCTTCTTGGTGAGTCGAGCCTCGAAGATGGGCGTATGTTCGTTCGCCCCTATCAGGTCAATCAGTGAGAACTGCTTGAGCACCTCGCCGCTCGTGAGGTCGAATAACTGGGCTTTGTTGCCATTCCAGACCCACACGGTGTTGTCATAGCCGCTTGTTCGATGGTGAAAATCAACACCCGGATCCGCCAGGTTCAGCCTTTCCCGACCGCAGGCATCCGTGACAAATAGCCTTTTACCGGCATTGAATACGAAGTTGCCGTCTTCCGTGATCCCGCCCTGTCCCAGGTCGTGGACGGCTTCCGGGACCGGGATCACATTCACAAGTTCTCCGCGGGCGGACACGACCACGGCTGCGAACTTCGCGTCGGGCAGATTCAACACAGTGTAAAAAACGAAATATCCCTCGCTGACGTTGGACACGTACTTGAGGCGGTGCTTTGAGTCGGCCAGCAGGCCCATTGGGTCGGTCACGCTCTGCAGTTCGAGGCCCAGCTTTTCAGCCGCGGGTGCCTCATGCGCATAGCGGGTATCCCTGCCAAGAAAATCCGCGCCAATTTTTTCGCCCAGTGTGAGTTGCTCTCCCTCGTCGACACCGCCGAGCCAGGCCTTTACGTCCTCTATCACAGGTTGGAGGAGTCGGTGGGGAAACACCTCGAAGGCAACCATCGACAGGCCCCACAAGAAGAAGGTGAGGGCGGCTAGGAATAGCAGTGCGGTTATCTGGACTGGCTTCATAGTAAGGGGTGTTGTCGATTCAGGTCATGGATCGTGTCCAGTGAATGGCGGACTCTGAGCAGGCAGCGCAAGTCAACGGTCGCATTGTGATAATCACCGAGGAGATCGGGAGGTCCTCTTTGAATTGTGAGAGTAGACTGTGTTTATAGCACACTGGGATTATCGGGACTGTGGTCACCGTCGCATTTTGATTCGCCAGTGACGAACCCGACGCTCCCGCAAAAGCCCGTCACGCTGGCGGACCATTGGTTGGACGCCTACGTCCACCCCCGGGGGCACACCAATACTCACCGCGCCGCCCCTCTCCATCCTCTTGCACCGCGCAAACCCACCTCATAAAATCCCAATCCTTCAATTAGCCCGCTATAAGCGCTCCAAACTGAATCAAGGCTGGCGTAGCTCGGAGCGTATGCCGAGGTGGCAGGTCACCCGTACAGCTATGGCTCGCCGCTATCGCCGCAAACTAATCCGATCAGTTATCGTTCTCCATTAGTGCTGCTCATGCTAGATTGGACTCACCGTCACTGCTCATACGGATCCACCATGCCACGTGTCACATTCAATCTAGCTGTCACCTTTGTATTGCTGCTATCCGGCTGCTCACCCTATCCGACGCCGGTGGCTTGTCAGCCCGTTGGTGAAAACCACCTTCAGAACGCTTCTTTTGAAAACCTTTTCCACCCGCCTTGGGATCGGCACTGGCAGATTGGCCAGCATGCTTCTTCCGGCTCCTTTGAGTATGAAGTCGCTGAAGGTGTCCTGGAGATTAGAAAAATCGGTCGCGAGCCCTGGTTTCTTTTTAGACAAAAGCTGTCAGCCAGCGATCTTGCAGGAAAGCGGGTGATGTTCGGTGTTGATTTAAAATTGGATCCTCCACCCTCTGAAAGTGTTCTTCACTCCGAGAATGGTAGTGGTATGAAAATAACAGTGACGCCTCGCATCCAGGGCCCGCAAAGGCCAGAATTTGAGCCTGATAGCACTAACGGAGTCGCGGCCTGGCAAGCACAATATATTGTTCTTGATCTACCGGAAAACCTGCGTTCGATACAATTTGACCTGATCCATCAAACTGAAGGCACAATGCAGGTGCGCAATCCATTTATAAGACTCGTTTCAGAGGCAGGCTGTGCGCAGTGACCAAGGTGTAGCGATGACGAACAGCCTGAGCCCTCATTGCTTTGTATGACCTTGGTCAACTCTTCGGGGGTGTCGCAAAGCCCGGGAAACCTCTAGTTTTCGTCGATTCCTTGATTTCCCCAAATGCCCGGACTGACCGTATACCGATTCGCGAGGGTGTATCCTTCGGGAATGCGGGGAACTGATCAGGGGATACCTACACTCCCAGTTGCACCCCAAAACCCCATCCCATAAAATCCCCTCCCTTCAAACGAGCCTGTCATAGATAGTCTCGATTCGATCAAGGCTGGCGTAGCTCAGTAGGTAGAGCAGCTGATTTGTAATCAGCCGGTCGGGGGTTCGATTCCTCTCGCCAGCTCCATATTCTCTCGGGTCTGTGCCGGCCGCATAGGTAACAACAGGTCAATCCGGTGCGACTGTGAATCTCTACGCTTTCTATCAAGCCACGCGCGGCGACGATGCCGGGCTCTTGCTGGTCGACCAATCCGGTCGCAGTTTCAGCTACGCCGACGCCGCGCGATACTCCGCCCGGGTGGCCAACTACCTGGTTGGGCTGGGTCTCGCGCCGGGCGATCGCGTCACCGTGCAGGTAGAAAAGTCGCCCGAGTTCCTCTGGCTGTTCCTCGGATGCCTGCGCGCCGGGTTGGTTTTTCATCCTCTCAACACGGCTTATACCGAGGAGGAGCTGCGCTTCTTCCTCGGCGATGCCGCGCCATCGCTTGTCGTCTGCGACGGCGCGGCGGAGGCGGCGATGGCCGCGCTCTGCCGGGATGCGGGTGTGGCCAACCTGCGCACCCTGGACGCTGACGGCGGCGGGACCCTTTTCGCCGGAGCGGGCGGAGCCCCGGAGCACTTCGCCACGGTTGCCCGCGAGACGTCGGACGTGGCGGCGCTGGTCTATTCCTCCGGCACTACCGGCCGGCCCAAGGGCATCATGCTCACCCACGGCAACCTCGCCGCCAACGCGGGCACGCTCGTCAGGTGCTGGGGGTTCAGCGCCGCGGATTGCCTGCTGCACGCGCTGCCGGTCTTTCATGTACACGGCCTGTTTGTCGCACTGGGCTGCGTGCTGGCCAGCGGCGCGAGTATGCGCTGGCTGCCGCGGTTCGACGTGGATGCCACGCTGGCCGCGCTGCCGGCGAGCACCGTGATGATGGGTGTGCCTACCTTTTACACTCGCCTGTTGGCGGATGCCCGCTTCGACGCGTCAGTCTGCGCGAACATGCGACTTTTTATTTCCGGCTCCGCGCCGTTGCTGGCCGAGACCCATGTCGAGTTCGCCGAGCGCACGGGCCACGCCATTCTCGAGCGCTACGGCATGACCGAGACGGGCATGAACACCTCCAACCCGCTCGCTGGGGAGCGCCGCGCGGGTACGGTCGGCCCACCGCTGCCGGATGTCACTGTCCGGGTATGCGATGCCGGGGACACGGAATTACCCATAGGAGAAGTAGGTGAACTGCAGGTAAAGGGCCCCAATGTCTTCCCGGGCTACTGGAACCTGCCGGAAAAGACCGCCGAGGACTTCACGCCGGACGGCTTCTTCCGCACCGGCGACCAGGCTTCCATCAGCCCGGATGGCTATGTCTCGATTGTCGGTCGCTCCAAGGACATGGTCATCACGGGCGGCCTGAACGTGTACCCCAAGGAGATAGAACTTATCATCGACGCCCTGCCGGGAGTGCTGGAGTCGGCGGTAATTGGACTGCCGGACGCCGATTTCGGCGAAATGGTGGCCGCGGTAGTGGTGCCCGAGGCGGGAAGGCAGCCCTCGGAGGCCGCGATCCGGGACGGGGTAGGGGCGCAGGCTGCCCGTTTCAAGGTGCCGAAAAAAGTATTCTTCCTGCCGGAGCTGCCGCGCAACACCATGGGGAAGGTGCAAAAGAGCCGCCTGCGCGAGCTCTTTGGGGGCTCCGGCGGGGCCGGCTAGGCGAAAAACGCTCGAGTCGAGCAGCTCTATGCGGCGAAGTTCCCGGGAGCGCCAGCCCCTGTCCGCCTGTAGCCGGGCGGTGTCTCCTCCCCGCGCTGAAACCCGCGCCAGCAGCGGCCTAAGTCGATATTTTTATTAGGTAATGGCATTGACATTGCAAAGTCCCATCTGGACAATATGCCGCCTTTCGGAGGGGTTCCCGAGTGGCCAAAGGGATCAGACTGTAAATCTGACGCGCGAGCTTCGGTGGTTCGAATCCACCCCCCTCCACCAAGAAACGCAGTATCTACGCGGGTTTGGGTAGATCGGGGTGGGGTCAAAACGAGTCCCCCCAGGAGTGGATTCGAGCCGTAAAGGGCCGACTGACGGAACATAAAGAGTCGGCGAGTCGGGGCACACACTGCCATTGAATTGAGCCCGAGGGGGCGGGTCTTAACCACTTGCCCCCGTGTCGCCGTGCAGGCGACTGAC